>NDWU01000015.1 GCA_003056285.1 Candidatus Terraquivivens tikiterensis | reverse complement strand
TTTCTGGCCTACCTGTTTTGGAGGCGGCACCGAGAATCCGTTCAAACTTTTATCCCATGATGCCTAAAGGATCTCAACGGCGTACTCAACAGCATCCGACACGACGACGCTCCTCCTCTTCTGGACCTCAAACTCCTCAACCGTGAGCGGTATGACGTGCACTCTTGAAAGCCCCATCTCGAACAACTTCGACTTCAGTAGCATAACCCTGGTTACGTATTCCATCTTGCTGAAGCACTCTGAGATGACTATCAGGTCTATGTCGCTGTCCTCGAGCCAGTCACCTTTTGGCGAGGCTTCCGAAGAGAAGTATTCGGGCGTCAGGGCATATGTCTCTCAGCGCTTTGACGGCCTTCTCCAACTTTTGCTTAATCGGCAATGGTATCCGCAGGTCAGCAACGGAGCCCAACCTTCTCGCCCACCTTCTTCACGATGCTTTCAGAGAGCCTAACCATCTCTTCCGCTACCTCCTTGGATATGGACCTAGATGGCCTACGCATCCCCGCGTTAGGGTACCTGGCCATCTCGTAGAAGGATGATAAAAGCCCTATCTTATCAGAGCCTTCTATCGTAAGCTCTCCCTCCAACTCCATGTAAAGCTCTACTAGGTCGTTGGTTTTTGGAAAACGCTTCTTCCTTGCCACAAGGTACATTGTCTTGAGCGCCTTCTCCGCGGCCTGCTGCGCAGCGAAGCATGCCCAGTTATACCTTCCACGGCTGAAAGCATCCTTCGCCTCCTCTAGATCAACGCATGCCTCGTAGAACCAATCCTCTGCCTCAGGCCTCAGGGAACTCATGCTTCTTAGAACTCCAGAAGCCCAAATGAGCGAGCAAATAATTATGTCTTATACTTTTCTTATTTTTCCCGGCTCTGGCTGGTATATTTGGCCCTGCTGTATTAGGCACCATATGGCAGTTTCGACTACAGTCTTTTCCAGGCCTTCATCCTCGTAAGCTCGCCTGACAACCTCTTCTATCTGCATTGTTTTGCTCGGAAGGTTTTCCATGAGCCATCTTATGGCTTGGCTTAAGCCCTTCGTTTGTAACGTTTTGGGCTTCCAAAGCTCCTTTTTTGGCAGGGCCCCTTGTGCCTGGAGCGTTTGGGTGCTCATGCCGGCTTGCTTCGTTTGGGGCTGGTAGTCCATTAGGGTCACGACCTGCTTGGCAGTTGACTTCAGCATTTCTGGCAGCTTCCTGTCGAGCTGGCTGATTATTTGCCTCATCTTCTTGGCCCTTGATATGCTCGACCAGTAGAAGGCCTCGTCCACGGTATCTTCGGCTATTATGATTGTTACCTTTCCGGCTACGCGTCTTCCAGTTCTGCCCCTCCGCTGTATGTAGCGTATCTCGCTAGGCACGGGCTCGTAGAAGACTACGTGGTCGACCTCTGGTATGTCTAAGCCTTCCTCGGCTATGCTCGTAGCGATCAGCACGTTCACTTCTCCGCTTCTAAGCTTTTCAAGGACTATCCGCTGCTCCTCTTGGCTCATCCCAGGGTCGCCCTCCCTCTCCCCTTGGCCGACGAAGCGCTCAACCCTAAGCCTAGGGTTTCCGCTAAGCGCTTTAACTAGGGCGTTTACCGTGTCGCGGTACTGGGTGAAAACGATAAGCCTCGAGTCGGGCTTAGCCTGAAGTTGGGCCTCCAAAACTTTGAAGAGCTCCTTTACTTTTGGGTTTTCTGCTGCCATGCAGCTTCTAAGCAACATTCTGGCCTCCGCGAAGAGCGGGTCGTTCAGTATCGACCTGTGGCCCTTGCTCCCCTCCGTTGCCATGCGCTTTAGGCTTTTCTCTATGAAGGCCTCGAGGGTTTCAGGCCCCTGCGACTCTATTAGCTCTATCATGTGGGCTATGCTAAGGGCCGCCGTTGCCTCGACCTTAAGCTGGTATAGGAACCCGCCCTCGCCGCCCACGAGCCTCCTCTGAAGCTCCTCGTTAAGCTCCACGAGGTCCCGCCGCGTTATGGAAGCAGGCTGCTTGTCAGTCAAAACGCCCAGGGCCTGCAAGCCCTTGATCCTCTTGACGAGCATCTGCCTAAGCCTTTCCCTTACGGCCAGATACTGTTCAGGAAGTTTTACCCTTCGCCACTCAACCTCTATGGGCTGAACGTAGGGCCTAACGTCATCGTCCTTATCCGTGCGGTGCTCTATGGCCGTTATACCGAGGTTTCTGCAGACCTCAGCTATTTTTTCCTCGCTCCCGCCGGGCGAGGCAGTTAAGCCCAAAACCAAGGGCTTGCGGCACTCCCTAAGGTACCGCGAGGCTATGCCCACGTAGGCGTAGTTTCCCCTAGCCCTATGGGCCTCGTCGAAGATCATGAGCGAGACGTCGTCAAGCCTCAAGAGCCCACTCCTCAGGTCGTTCCAAACACACTGTGGGGTTGCAAAAACGATCCTAGCCTTACTGTACAGGGCTGCTCTATGGTTTGGCGGATAGCGCCCAGTAACGAGGGCAAGCTCGTCCTTACCAAACAAGGTTTTTTCAAGGAAAGTCCGGTGGTGCTGCTGGATCAGCGGCCTTGTGGGCGCGAGAAAGAACACTTTGCCCTCTCCTGCTTTCTCAACGGCCAGCAGCAGGGCTATGATCGTTTTTCCGAGGGCCGTGGGCAGAACGACGAGCGTGTTATTGAACCTAGCCCTTTCCAGAATCCTGTTCTGGTATAGCCTGTCCTCTACAGCCTTCTCCTTCAACAGTGGATGCTTCAGGTAGCGCTTCTCGTCTAGCATCGTTAAATGCTCCGCACTGTTTTCAGCCTTTTTGGACTCTTCCATTCCTATCTTGACCTGAAATTAAACTTTTGCACAATTTCTACCCAAGCTTTTCTCGCTGGGTCTTTGGCCTCGCTTGTCCTCCCCAACGGTGCATGTATCCGATCATCTAGCGAGCGCCGTCCTTAGCTATTCAGGCTTCGATAGCCGCTCCTTTTGATAGTGTCTATGCCATCGTTCTCTTCGCGACCGGCCTGAGCTTAGAGGATATTACGGTCTGCCTGGAAGCTTCATACAAACTGCCCTGGAATCGCTGAAGAAAGCCCTAATGGTATGCTGTAACAAATCGTTGACGATGGTAGATACGAATCCATGGTATCGATTGGATTTGGATAAGCTGGACTATAGCCCTTTTACAATTTCTTTACCGTGTGCAACATAAAAGGCATGCCGCCAAAATGATGCTCATGTTAACGTGATTATACTTCCTGTTCCGGTAGATATCGTAAGAGGGATCCTGCGGCTCCTACTGCTTGTTTAAGCTAACATCGTTCCTCTATCCAAGCGCACATTGCCCAGATAGCCTTTCTATTCTATGAAGATCGTTTCTACATTCATCCTCTCTGCTACTTGTTTTTGTAATCTGTCACTCGTCAATAGTTTTCCCCATTTCAACGCTTGAGATACGTATAGAGAATCGTAGAAAGTCAGGCCATGCGTTAGCGATATCTCGAGTGCTTTTTCGACGTACTTTTCCTTATCTTCCAGTATGAGTACTTTAGCGTCCACGAGCTTTTTGAAAGCCTCATGCAGCTCGATAGCCAGCTCCTTGCCGATCGCCTTGCTGATCGGGTAATGCTTCCATACAGCATTTAAAACTTCTTTCCTCGCATGATCTAGGGTAAGTCGGCAGTTTCCGATGTTTTAGTGTATACTCTTATGTGGAAGTGATCTTAGGCGTCCCTTTCAGCTATAGCATCAACGGCGAGGTCAGGAGGCTCTTAGAGGACTTCAGGGATATGATCAACTTTTGCATAGACTACGCCTATAGGAGGAAGATTACATCTTACGCTAGGCTTAGGAAGGGCGTATACGAGGAGTGGAAGAAGCGCTGGGATTACTCGACGCATTTCTGCCACTCAGCGTGCAAGATAGCCTTGGCGATGCTCAAGAACCATAGGCGGAGAAGTAGGGAGGGCAAGCCTGAAGCAAGGAAGCTCTTCATGCAGTTGGATCCGCAACTATACAAATTCTATGGCGACAGTATTAGGATCTCAGTTAAGCCTAGAAGATTCCTCTACATAGACTTAAAGTATGGTGAATACCAGAGGAAGTTTATAGACGCTTGGAGGGAGGGCAAGCTCAAAACAGGTGAAGTAACAATAAACGAGGCTAAAATCATCATACCATTCAAGAAGGATGTAGACCTCACTAACCCGAAAGACTGGATAGCGATAGATGTAAACGAGTCCAATGTCACAGCCGTAAGCTCAAACCCACACATTCTAAAAATCGAAAGCAACTTGAGAACTACTCATACAACATACTTTAACATTATCAGAAGCATTCAAAAGCTGAGTAAGTTTAAGCCTAAGACGGCAGAGAGGTTGTTGAAAAAGTATTCTGGCAGGAGGAAGCACAAAGCCGCGGATGAATGCCATAAGATATCGAAAAAGATTGTAAGTTTCGCCAGTGAGCATAAGATGGGTGTAGTTATGGAGGATTTGAAAGGAATAAGGAAAAGAATAGACTACGGTAGAAGGCTGAACCGTAGGTTACATTCATGGAACTTCAGGAAACTCCAATTCTACATCGAGTACAAGGCTAGATTAAACGGATTACCAGTAATTTACGTCAACCCTAAAGGTACTTCGAGCCTATGCCCGGTATGTGGTGGAAAACTAGCACCGAATGGGCATAGGCTAGTAAGTTGCGAATGCGGATATGAGGATGATAGGGATGTAATTGCCTGTTTGAACATGCTCAGGATGAGGGGAGCGCCGTTGCCCCCGAAAGCCCTCCATGAACCTCTAACGGTAGAGGTGAGGGGAAGGGATGAAAGTCTATGAATCCCACAACGGTTAAAGCTCCTTGTAGGAGGTTGCCCTCTACTAGACGCCAACCCTCCTCCCTTAGTAGATATTTGATTAAGGACGAAGCATCAATAACTATCACGATCCTCCCTCACATACCTTGTAACAGACCCCCTAGGCGTTTCCGGCAGCTTCATGATGACGCTCCTCACCTCCTCTATGACCCTAGATCTATAGAATTCATCAACCCGCGACTCGATGAAACGTCTAACCTCCTCGTTCCAATCGACAACATCCTTAAGTAACTCCATTTTCTTTTTAACGTCCTTAGATATCCTAATGGAGAAGACCTCACTCATGACGGGTATACAATTTGTATACTATTTAAATTTTATCTAATTATCTAAAACTCGCGTAGACGTAGAATGTGGGGTTCCCAGGTAACACAATCCGCAAAAAATTGGTGGACCGGGCGGGACTCGAACCCGCGACCTCCCGCGTTTCCTCCTTGCCCTTAAGAGCGAGGCGGGCGCGCTTCCGCTACGCTACCGGCCCATCTTCCCTTACCCAACCATAATAATAAGCCTTGAATTATACCTTCACCGCTTTTGGAAAAGCCTCTTGCCCAGCATCGTACCGACATACGTCAGGCTGGCGACTACCGCTATCGAGCCGCCGCTTGGCATGTCGAACAGGAGGGATACCGCCAATCCCCCATAGCCTGCTAAGAGTGTGATGGCCGAAGTAAGCACCAGCATTCCCCTGACGCTTCCTGAGAGCTCCTTTGCCGTTATGGCCGGCGCTATCACGAGGGCATATACGAGAAGGCTGCCAACGGCCTTCGTGGCCACGCTACCAGCCAAGCCTATCAAGAAAAATATCATAAAATCATAGAGCGAGACGTTCATACCCATGGCCTCGGCACCTTCTGGGTCGAAGCACACGTAAACTATCTCGTTGTAAAACAGGGTAAAAATAATCATGTAAGCTATGGTCAGGATGGACAGCATGGCTATCTCCGAGTCCTTCAGGATTAGTATGTCGCCAACAAGGTAGCCATCCAGAACGACCCTTAGGTTTGCGGGCAAGATGTACCTTACGAAAGCGTAGATGGAAACACCAAGCGTAAGCGCACCGGCGAGCGCGGCGGCGATAGCCTCTGGGCCACCCCTCCTTCCCACGTACCCCGCAAAAAGCGTAGTTACGCTCGCGAACATTGCCGCTACTACGTATGGGTCTAACGTCATGTTCGTTACATGAGAGACCAAGATTCCCAGCGCTGCTCCGCCCAAAGCCGCATGGGCAGCCTCGGCTGGCATGTAGGCGATTCCCCTCAGCACTGATACGGAGCCGCTTATGGATATCCCTGCCATGAGAAGTATGGCAACGTAGGCCTTTACCAAAAAAGGCGATAGGGGGTCAACCATGCGAATCTCTCGGCACAAACATTATGCACGGCTCGTGCGAGTAAACCCCGATCCTATCGCCGTAAACCCTTTTAAGGATCTCTTCCTTCAGGACGTCCTCCGGCTTCCCTGCGGCTACGACGGTCCTATGCAATAGGACGAGGTTGTCGATGATGTGGATGACGTCGCTCACGTCGTGCGTGACCATTAAGATGGAGACGCCTTTTTCTCTAAGGCTCATTAGAAGGCTCATTATCTCGGACTGGCTCCTTACGTCGACGCCGTTAAAAGGCTCGTCGAGCAACAACATGCTGGGTTCCGAAACTATGGCCCTTGCTATCAGAACCTTTTGCTGCTGTCCGCCACTTAGCTCGTCGAACCTTCTATCAGCTATCTCTTCGATTCCCACCATGCTAACAACCTTTTTCACGGCAGCCTCATCGCGCTTTGTCGCCCATCTGGGCGGTCTTTTCCATACGAGCCTCGACATCGCGATGACGTCTTTTGCCCTCATCGGCACAAAGAAGGATACCCTGTCTCTCTGCGGAACGTAACCGACCATAGACCTAACCTTTTTTGGCTCCTTCGTCGGGTCCAAACCCATCACCCTGATGCTTCCGCTTTGCGGCTTCAGGAGTCCAAGGATTGTTTTGAGGAGCGTAGTCTTGCCCGCGCCGTTCGGCCCTATGATCGCTGTGAACGAGGGATGGTTCAAAGATAGGTTGACGTCCCTCAGGACCTCGAAACCATTCAACTTAACGGTTAAACCTGAAGCCTCAACGGAGTTCATGACCTCATCACCTTTAACCTCAATATGATCAATGCCTCAAGAGCCACAGCGATGGATAGTATAGAAATCAAGAGTACCGGCATGGATGTGCTCGGCTCGGAGCTCAGCTTGGGAGCATGGACCGTGCTGCTAACCAAGCCCGCGTTGTAGGCTAAGAGCGTCTCATAATCCCAACCATCGTTTAGCATAACGAGGAGCTTAAGAAGGTAGGCTTTCGTCTCATCGGCGAGCTTCCTTGCCACGTCCGCGCCAATCGTCCCCTCGCTTATGTCAGACACCACGATAACCCTAAGGGAACCTTCGGTAAGCATCTTCCTTGCGTCCTCGAGAGCGTACGGTTTTACGCCGGTTAACTCCTCTTCTGCTAAAATTAACTTACAACGCATGCCGAACTCTTCGACTAGATACTGTTCGATTGGTGTTGAGCAGATCGCAACGTCGCCTGCAAGACCTCCTTCGCTTAACGTCCTTTCTACTTCAGCTACGATTTTATCTATGGCCCTCGCTGACCTCTCTGCGTTTGCCATATAGTTTTTGGCGTTATCCCCATCAACCTCGGCCAATTTTGATGCCAACTCGTCTATGACGAGCTTGGCATTGTGCGGGGAAAGCCACCATTCGTGCAAATTTACGTCACCACTCGGAAGCTTAAGCAACTTTATTTTTCCCCTCAGCGCCTCGTACAGATCAATGGTTGAGCCGTGCTTAGAAAGCGAGGCTAGCTCCTTCTCCCACACGAAATGACCAGTAACGATTAGTAGGTCCGAGTAAGAGATTTTTTCTACATCCCTAGGAACGAGCTGGTACTCATGCGGGTCTGTCCCGAACGGGACCACGCTTGTCACGTCAGCATAATCTCCTGCAACAGACTTGACCAAAGGTATAAGCGTTGGCGTAGATACCACGACATGCAATCTCGTGGAAGCGTTAGTTTGTGCCGAAAAGAATAGCGTAGCTATCGCGATGGATATTAAAAATATAGGCCTCAGGCTCACCTGCCCTTCGCCCCACAACCCTTATGGATTATGATACGGTCGTGGCAGCACCTCTCGGGTTTTTTAAGGTAAACGCAAAGCCTTGCTACGACCTCCCTGTCGAATATATGGTCAACATCGTCCGCTGCCCTACACGCTTCGCTGAAACTCATCCCAAGATTCTTCACGAAAAAGACCTCAAAGACCCTGTGGGCGTGTAAAAGTTCAACGGCAACGTTGTAACCTACCCTAGTCAACGTGACGTACCCATACCTTTCTTTTTTGACGTACCTCTTTCTCTCCAGCTTTTTCAGAACGTCTATCGCCGAGGATGTTCTTACGTTAAATATCCTGGCGAGGTCCCCACTCGTAATCTGTCTCCCGTCTTCAAATACTGAGGTATAGATGCGCTTAAGATAACAGGATTCAACCTTACTGAGGTTTCTGCTCACAAAAATGTTAGGCACTGCCTAACTATTAAGCTTTTTGGCCAAAAAAGGTTTCACACGATGTCGCAGGCAAAATGCCCAGCCTTTCTTTTGTAAACATTTATATTAAGCTCGGGGTCATCATTTTTGTGCCGAAATACATTTTCGTAACGGGCGGCGTAGTATCCTCGGTCGGTAAGGGCATAGTCGTATCCTCCGTCGGTAAGGTTTTGCAGGCAAGGGGCTACAGGGTAACGGCCATCAAGATAGACCCTTACCTGAACGTCGACAGCGGCACGATGAATCCTTACGCCCACGGCGAGGTTTTCGTTACCGACGACGGTGGCGAGACGGACTTGGATATAGGTTGGTATGAGCGTTTTCTGGACATCACGCTCTCAAAGAACAACAACATCACGACCGGGCAGGTTTACCTGGAGGTCATCACGAGAGAAAGACGGGGAGATTACCTAGGAAAATGCGTCCAAATCGTTCCCCATATAACGGACGAGATTAAGCGTAGGATAAGGCTGGCCGCGGAGAGGGATGGCGTTGACGTAGCCATAGTCGAGATCGGCGGTACAGCGGGCGACATAGAGGGGCAGCCGTTCTTAGAGGCCGCGAGGCAGATGCGCCTCGAAGAGGGCTTCGAGAACACGCTCTTCATCCACGTAGCCCTAGTACCCATACTGAAGGCCACGGACGAGTTCAAAACCAAGGCGCTGCAGCATAGCGTAAACGAGCTGCGTAGGATAGGCATACAGCCTGACGCTATCGTGGCTAGGTGCGAGAGGCCAATAGATAGGGCAACGAGGAGCAAGATAGCCCTGTTCGGAACGCTTCCAGAGAATGCTGTTTTCTGCTCCTACGACGTGGAGTACGTGTATGAGGTGCCGCTGATACTGGAGGAGCAAGGCATGGGTGTTTTCATAACCAGCAGGCTTAACTTGGGCTGGAGGCAGCCAAAGCTGAAGGAATGGAGCGAGATAGTTTCTTCTATGAAGAACGCAAAGGAGGAAGTTAGGATCGCTGTCTGCGGCAAGTACACCAAGCTCATAGATTCTTACGTTAGCGTAAGGGAGGCGCTGTTGCATGCCGCTGCCTACGTGGGGGTCAGGGCGATCATAGACTGGGTGGATGCGGAAGAGTTTGAGGCAAAACCCGAAAGGGTCGATATGCTTAGTAGGTACGACGGCGTACTGGTACCGGGCGGCTTCGGTCATAGGGGCGTTGAGGGCAAGATAAACGCCATAAGATATTCTAGGGAAAACGGAATACCATTTCTCGGAATATGCCTAGGCATGCAGCTTTCGGTCGTCGAATACGCAAGGAACGTCTGCGGCCTTGAAGGTGCAAACAGCACGGAGATATCGGCGGACACGCCCCACCCTGTCGTGGACCTTTTACCGGAACAACGCTCGCTCGAAAACTTAGGCGGCACGATGAGGCTGGGTGCATCGAAGATAATCATAAAACCCGGAACGCTCGCTCATAAGCTCTACAACTCTGGGATAACGTATCAAAGGCATCGTCATAGATATGAAGTCAACCCGGCGTACTGGGATAGGATAAACAGAGCTGGCATGGTATTCTCGGGCATGTCAGAGGATGGTCGGAGGGTCGAGATCGTCGAGTTACCAAACCATCCCTACTTCATAGCAACCCAGTACCATGCAGAATTTATATCGAGGCCAGGGAGGCCTGAGGCAGTTTATTTAGGTCTTATAAAGGCTGCGTTGGAGAGGAAGAGAAGCCTCGAGGTCTACAGCAAATCGAGGCACGTTTCGTTACCTTTGAGCTAAAAATTTAAAACGTCCCGGTTTATACTTTAGAAAACAAGCCGCGGTAGCTCAGCTCGGTAGAGCAGCGGACCTCATGGAGGGCTGAGGCTGTTAACCCGTTGGTCGTCGGTTCGAATCCGACCCGCGGCGCCAATTTTTGCCCAACATATAAGCGTCGACGTTTTACACGGCTGAAGCCGGGATATTCTCTGCCCTCTACTCAAGGTTTCATTGCATTCATTTTTGGGCTACGTCAACCATTCATTTCCGCATGATATACCCGATAGGCTGAGGCGTAGGGTTAGGGCATTCGAGAGGCGTAACCAAGCGTTTTGCTGTTACGAGAGAGGTGCCTGAGGGTGCCAGTCCTGACTACACGGTAGAGAGCACATATGACGTTGCGAAGAGGATATTTTCCGGAGAGCTGAGCCCTGGAACGGCGTCCGTAAGCAGGTTAGTTAAGGTTAAGCCGTTAACAAGGGTCTACTCTAACCCTGCGTTCACGGCTAAGTCGTTAGTGCTCTTCGCCGCTTTACTTCGAGTTATAAGAGACGTACCTACGCGTTGGATCTAATCGTACGATCACTCCGCCCTTCTCAAAATTACAAACCTTCCAGGATATTCCTGTGACAGTCTGTTTATTATTTCTTCGCGATGCTTACCCGTCAAAGTTTCTTTAACGGAACGCTTTATGTAAGCTATGAAATCCACGTTAAAGATTGAAATCTCTTGCTTAACTGCCTCCTCGAGGTCGCCCAAGAATACGTCATGGGTTACTGTGTATCCTTCCCTTCTGAGCTCGTTCGCCAAATTCTCAAGGTCGCTGGAGACTGATACCTGCAATTCTTTTAGATAAGGTTCCTTTTCCGCGATGTTGTTTATGACACTTACGAGCCTTAGTTTGTATCTTTTGTCGTATGAGTGCTTTATCGTCCTCTTGACAGTATCGTAATCTTCCATCGGATCCACTAGAACCGTTACCTCTATGGTGTAAGAGGATGGTACTATCCACGAAGCTTCTTCTTTGCTTATCAAAGGAAGCTTGTGGTACTTGCGGTAGCACGCATACAACGTTAACCCTATCGCAACCCAGACAAAACCAAACAACCTTCCATGCGGATGCAGGATTATTACGAGTGTCCACAAAAGAATCGTGGCAGGCAACCCTATCAACCCCACCAACGGTAGCTCGATAACCTTTTCCTTAAACCTGAAGCTAACGTTTAGTGGGGCTTTCCAAGGCCTGTAGACGTCACGATCGGTTATCCTGAGCTTGATAAAGCTGGCCATCAGGATCGCATAACTCAGGAGGCCGCCAAAGTTGTATAGGCTGACCACGAAAGGTATGTCTCCCATCAACGCTATTAAAGTGCCTATGCTTCCGAAAATGAGCAGGGTCCTCGTAGGCGTCCTAAACATCGGATGTATGTAGTAGAGCCATCTGGGCATAAGCCTAAACCTACCCATGCTGGCCGTAAGCCTTGAGATTCCTATAACGCCCGTATTGGCTGACGCATAGCATAGGATGAAGGCCGTTATCGCGACTATCGGGGAGAGCATCTTACCTATGGCCGGGAAGTTTGAGGTTAAAACTGCAACTGGGTTTTCGTAGGATGTTGCTACCTTTTCCCAATCCATGCTACCGTCTGCCAGAAATGCGAACAGAAGGACTGATAGCAAAACCGCAAGTATCGTAAGCTTGGCAGCTATCGGTATCCATCTATACGGTTTTCTCGTCTCCTCCGCCGCTTGCGATATGGATTCTATGCCTATAAAGCTGGCCATGGCCACAGTTATACCGTATACGAAGTTGCTGAGCTGTACAGAGTTGGAGAAAAAGTACTCCACGTCCGGCAGGATTTTATTGTTTCCGAAAACGTTCAATTGGCGGAACAGGGTCTCTAGGTTGAAAGTCAACGCAAACCCCAGCGATAGTATGATTGCCTCGACGACCAAGCCGAACACGACCAAAATCGTTACGAAGTTGGCGGAGTATTTTATGCCGATGTAGTTTATGAACAAAAGGGACAGTACGAGGAGCGCCGCTACCAAACCTAAAGGGGGTACGTTCAAGTTGAACGGGCCGCTCAGACGCATTGTATACAACCAGGGGAAAAGGAACTTGAGGTAACCTGCGGCCGCAAGGGAGAAGAGCGAAATATTTATCATATAGTCCAGCATCAATGCCCAACCTGCTATAAACCCGATTAGGGTGTTAAACCCTTTTAGGGAAAAGACATGGCACCCTCCGGCGTATGGGTAGACCGAGCTCATCTCCGCATACGTTAAACCGATAAGCAAGTAGACGAGGGCAGCAGCCATGAAAGCAAACGGCGCGGCTCCTGCTGCGTAAAGAAATACAACGCCCAAGGCCACGAATATGTCTGCTCCTACGTCGCCGTAACCGATGGCGAAGGATCCAAGCCAGCCGATGTCCCTCTTCAGCGTGACAGCTTTGCGCTCTTTTTCTGACAATCCTGAGCGGTCAAGAGATTCACAAAGGTAAGGTGGATATAAAGCTAAAATCTTATAAGAACAATACATTAATAAACACCTGAATGCTAAACGATTCTAATTAGAATTGACGATCACAGTAATCCTTCATATATACGTAGAGTCCAACAAGCTGGAGAACGTTTGTAAGCTACTGAACAGCATGCATGAGGTATCTGACGTATTTGAGGTGACTGGAGATTATGACGTCATAGCCGTAATGGAGGCAGAATCCGTCTCAAAGTTTAGAGAAATCTTGAAGACGGACTTGCTAAAGATAGAGGGCATAAAGGCAATAACGTCCTCTATAGTTCTCCACACGCATAAAAGAAATGGTGAGGTTTTAGAAGTTTAAAAATTCGGATCTTAAATTAACAATTCTCCGTCCTTCATTACAACTTTGCCGTCTAGTGTTAGCGTAGGACGCGGTATTATGAAGTCTTCGTGCAGGTCGGATTCAACCTTTCCGCCCATGTGTGAATTATCTCCGATGGCTACGTGGACTGTGCCCCTTATCTTTTCAGCCTCTAGCACGTTGTCCGGACGCTTTGCGTAAGGGTTCGTTCCTACGCCGAGCTCGGCCAGGTTCCTTCTCGATACGTATGGCTGCTCTTTCTTTTCCAAGGCCAGAAGCCCCCTGAACCTGTCGCCAACCTCGCCGCCGCCGGATATCTCCACGACGTAACCGTCCTTAAAGGTGAAGACCATGTCCTCTTTTAGATCCGGATACCACCCTGCTTGGACGACGACCTTGCCGTTGGCCGTCCCCTCTAATGGGACTATGTAAGCCTCCCCTGACGGCAGGTTGCCCCATGAGCCCCTCTCCCTAAATATTCCAGCGTCCACTTTCCCCTCTCTACCCTCTAGGCTAAACGTCAAGTCTGTACCGGTTTCTGTTTTTATGTGAGCCCTGCTCGCCTCGCTCAGCATCTTTGCGATCTTTTTTGTCTCTTCGGCTATCTTCTGGTAGTCTGCGGCCATCGGCCCTCCAGGATAGAACATCTCGGGCAAAAACATCGGCATGCTTGCGACCCTTGCACCAGCCTTACAAGCATTTATTCGTGCATCCGTATGCGTTAAGGAGTACGTAGTTATTGCGATTACAACATCTGCCGCCTTCATCTTCTCCTCGACTTCGATTCCCGGATAAGTCCCATGCTTACCAACCGATGGGTAAGCAAAAAACTCAACTGTACATTCAGGGAAATTCTTTGCCGCAATCTCGCTTACAATCTTGGCAAGGATCGACCTCCTAACAGCATCTAAAAGCTTTCCGCTCGGTTTTGTCCTCCACTCTTCCGCTGTCGGAAAGTCCGTGACGACGAGAATCTTCTCGCCCGGTTTAACTCCCATGTTGACCTTAAACATGTTAACGACGCCGGGTTCTATCTTATCAACCTCAATCAAAACACATTACCCCCAACAAAAAATGTAGGAGAAGTTTTAGGCTTTACCCAATTTCTTGGCTAGCCCTACGAGCTCCGGATGGACCACTTTGCCCTTGTCGAGTAGCTGCACGTCGTCAAGCCATACCGAGGAGTTGAGGCATATCCCGTCCGTATGGGACTTTGCTGGCCTTCCCTTCGGTGGCGCTAGCATCGGTCCCACGTTGCCGATTCCCCACTCCGTTGCTCCCCAGACCCTTTCGTCCTCAAGGATGGCACCCGTCAGCTTTGCGTTCGGATGGAAACCGTAGCATACGTGCGCCATGTAGAACATGTTCGGGTCGTCGAAGCTCTTCAACCAAGCCTCGAACTCCACTGCCTCCTTGCCTCCTTCGATCTTCACGATCTTGCCCTCTTTAACATGCAACCTAACCGGCTCTTTTAGCAAACCTATCGGCGGCGATAACGACCCATCAAAGACTATCATACCATTAATGGTTTCGAATATTGGCGACCAACCTATCTGTCCCGACAAGAAGTGGGGGCCGGGTGTGTCGGCGTACCCGACTTCCACTATTACCGGTCTTTTCGGGTCGTTCTCGAAGGAAACGTCCGTCCCGGCCGGCGTCGTTATCCTCATCCTCTTAGCTTTCTTGGTCAAGTCCGCGACCTTCGTCTGGAACTCCTTTAATGTTGGATAGTCGACCCTACCGATGCACCTTACCATCATGTCAGCATCCATGCCGACGAGGCAAAGGTACCTCAGCTTCTTGTTCTCTTCTATGGCAATGTCCCAAGGCGTAGAGTAGAGCAGCCATTGGTTGTTGAACTCGACCCAAGCGTCGGCCTCCTTCAGCGCGGCCGTCAAAGGCTTTATAGGCAGCATCGGGTCGGCGGCTTTTCCAACACCCAAAGGAGAAGCCAGCCATATGACCATGGGCTTGGCACCTACGGAGAACGCGGCCCTGGCCGTCGCATCCACGACCCTTGGGTCGGACTCCGTATCGGCAGTTATGATGAAGGTCTCATCGGGCTTTAGTTTGAAAAGCTCCCGAACGAGCGTGTCGGCCGCTTTCCCTAATTCATACTCATACCTACCAACCATATATTTTCGTGTAGGTTTTGTTACTTACTATATTTAAAATTTTTTGCTAAGGGCCTTCTCCTAACCGATTGGGACAGGACGTCAATTCGTCAAAACCCTTAAATCAGATGTTAAAAAAGTTGTTTAGGAAAAGATTTATAAACCTAAAAGGAATAAAAGTTACCTAATATAACTCAAGTCAAGGTGAAAAAATGGTAAAGCGTTCCGTTATTGCGGCCGTTGTCGCAATCATAGTCATCATAGCCATCGTAGGTGCAGTAGCGTGGTACCTTACTGCAGTGCCACCAGCGCCTACCCCAACACCAACACCCACTCCAACGCCTACACCAACTCCGACCCCAGTTCCGGAGTCGTTGATAGTGGTCTCATTCGCCAACCTGCCTTACCTAGATCCCCATGTCGCGCACGACGAATCAGGTCGGGCTTACATACACAACGTATACGATACCTTGCTTAGTATGGAGTACGGAGAGGACGGGACCGTAAGGATCATACCTTGGCTGGCCAAGGAGCGGCCGACTGTCTCTGAAGACGGGCTCATATGGACATTCCGTTTAAGGGAAGGTGTGAAGTTCCACCATACAGGGAGAGAGCTTACAGCAGAAGATGTCGCGTTCTCCGTCATGAGGATGGTAACGATGCCCGAAGGTATGGGTTATCTATTGGTACCTTGGATAGACCTTAAGAAAACAAGGGTTGTGGATAAATACACGATAGAGATAGGTCTCAAGAAACCTTGCGGTGTCTTTGAATACCTTGCCAGCTATATCTACGTTGTCGACAGCGAAGAGGTGAAGAAAAACATCAGAAGTCCAGGACCTTACGGCGAGTGGCAGGACTTCGGAAAAGGATGGCTCATGGAAGGGCATAAAGACGTAGGCTCCGGACCCTACATGCTCGTCGAATACGTACCGGGCTCGCACGTAATGCTTGCTAAGAATAAAGATTGGTGGGGTAAGTTTGCACCCCACGCTCCGGATAAGGTTAAGTTGGTAGCAATAACCGACCCTGTTCCCACGCAAACGTTGATGTCAAAGCGGGAACTCGACATATCGACCGTGTGGTTGCCTCCAGAAACTTATGCTGCGTTAGCCGAAATAAAGGGCGTAGACGTAGCTAAACTAAACTACTACGGCATGTACTTCTTGATGATGAACAGTAGAAAACCCCCGTTGGATGACGTTCACGTCAGGAAAGCGCTGTTTTACCTGTTTGACTACAAAACGTTCCTAGAGATCATGCCCCAGCACAAAGAAGCTAAGGGCATAGTGCCCTCGAACATGATCGGCGCCATTCCGTTCCCAGAACCTGTTGAGTTCAACATCGAGAAGGCCAGGGAGGAGTTGCAAAAGTCTAAGTACTGGGGTGAACTGGATAAGTACGAAATAACGCTTACTTGGAGGGCTGAGGTACCCGGAGAAGACAGGGTTGGTCTGCTACTTGCGACGGCAGCAGAGCAGGCGGGACTAAAAATTAGGGTCGTGAAATTGCCATGGCTGAAGGTCGTCGAAGCTATGACAAAGCCAGACACACCGAACCATATCGAGCCTATGTGGATAACTTCCGACTACCCAGAGGCAATATCGATGATATATTTGAGGTGGCACTCAAGCTCTCATGGTACGGTAAATCAGAATGAGTGGTTTGAGCTACCAGAACTCGATGCGAAGATCGAGGAAGCACTTGGCACCCTAGATGAAAAAGAAAGGCTAAGCAAGACAGCAGATCTACAGGAGTACATATTCTATCTGTACCCGTCGATCTTTGCTGGAGATTACGTCGGCTTCAAGGCATACCAGTCACACTACATAGATTGGCCGAGCGCGAAAAAAGGATTCGTTGGGGTTTTTGGCTGGGACGTAGAGTACTGGAAGATGAACGTATACCTAGATAAGAAGGCAGAGCTCCTTAAGTAACTCCCTAATTTTTTAATGTAGAACACTAAAATTTTTAGAAAATATTAAAATCCAAGTAACTAAAAAAATAAAAGTGGCGGCAATACGAATGAAATCCCGATTTAACGTCTTGAAGAGCGTTTATGAAAATACAGTGTTTAGGAGAGCTGTTCTCTCCCTGTTATCTTTACTTGGCCTTTCGCTAATAATTTTTACATTGGCAAGGATAGTACCAGGGGATCCAGCTAGGATGGCCTTGGGCCCTAGAGCGCCAGAAGAAATTGTCCAAAAGTACAGAGAGATGCTCCACCTCAACGAGCCCATTTACGTTCAGTACTACTATTGGCTGACAAACCTTTTCCAAGGAAAATTGGGCATCTCGCTAACGTCTTTTAGGGAGGTCTCCGTTGACATTGCAGAATTTCTTCCTGCGACATTAGAGCTCATGCTCTTCGTTGCTATAATTCAGATAGCGGGCACATTAATTCTTGGTACATTAAGCGGCAGTAAACCGGGCTCGATACTGGACGGGGCGCTTAGGGTATTTACCTACGTTGGGATATGCGTACCGGCTTTTGTTTGGGGGCTTATTCTACAATTTATTTTTAGTTATGTCGTAGGCGTGTTTCCAGCTACCGAAAGGCTATCTCCTGGCATTACAGTTCCAAGAATCACGGGTTTAGTGACTGTTGACGCCCTAGCTACCGGGAACTTTAGAGCATTCGTGGACGCGCTGTGGCACTTGATTCTACCATCTTTGGCTCTGGCGCTCGGAGCAATGGCACAAGAGGCGCGGATTTTGAGGTCAGCCATGGTCGAGAACATAAACAAGGACTACGTCCTTACGCTACTATCGCACGGCATACCGGGCTACAGGATTTACTTTAAGTATGCATTAAAACCCTCTGTAGCGTCAACAATACCAGTGATTGGTTTAGACATTGCCTCCTTGATTGCGAATGCATTTATGGTCGAGGTGATATTCAATTGGCCCGGTATCTCAAAGTTTGGTATAACTGCAATGCTGAAGAAGGACCTGAACGGGATCGTAGGGGTCGTACTCATGGCTGGGCTGATATACACGGTCACAAACGTGATAGTCGACTTAATATTAACAATAATCGATCCGAGACTTAGGTATGGGGAGAAGTGATGTCCAATACCTCGAAAGACCTCATTTTTGTACTAAAAAAAGAAAAAGAGATGAAAAGGGAGAGGCTCAAGAGGGCCTGGTTTAGGTTCAAAAGGAGCAAGCTAGCCCTCACAGGCCTCATCCTGTTTTCTGCTTTACTCGTGATGGCAGTGTTTGCCGAGTCCGTAACCCCTTACCCTAAGCATGCCGAAACGTACGTAAACTTTAAAATGAGGTTTCATCCCCCGGATTTAAACCACCTTTTAGGGACAGATCATCTAGGAAGAGACATCCTCACAAGGGTCATATTCGGATTCAGGCTCGCTTTTATAATGATAGGGATAGTAATAAGCATAGTACTACCGGTAGGAACAGTCCTAGGGCTCGTGGCTGGGTACTACAAAGGGAGGTGGCCGGACTATGCTGTTATGAGGTTTGCTGACGTGTTTGTATCCATCCCGCCCCTTATACTCGCCCTGTCCATCTGCGCGATACTAGAGCCTAACATCGTTAATGCGATGATAGCGGTAACGTTGATGTGGTGGCCTTGGTACACTAGGATGGTATACTCGATGACGAGTGCCATCCGGGATGAACCCTACGTCTGGGCTGCCAGGGCCCTCGGGGTAAGGGACGTAAGCATAATGTTTAAGGAAATATTGCCCAACATCCTAGGGCCTGTTTTAACAAAAGCCACGCTGGACGCTGCATGGGTAATACTTATCGGCTCGGCCATTAGCTTCCTAGGATTGGGCGCGCAGCCTCCGACGCCAGATTTAGGTACCATGGTTTCAGAGTACATGGTCTACTTCCCAAGATACTGGTGGATGATCATCGGTCCTACGTTGGGAATAGCCGTGCTCATAATGGCCTTTAATTTACTCGGCGACGGCCTTCGGGAGGTGTTTGCAGGTGAGTAGCTTCATGCAGGGAGCGGGGCCTCTCCTTTCTGTAAAAAATTTGTATGTTAAGTACAAAAGTTATTGGTACACGTATCATGTACTGGACGACGTTTCAATAAACGTAAAGCTAGGAGAAAAGGTCGGGTTGATAGGAGAATCCGGTGCCGGGAAAACCACGTTGCTAAAATCCATACTACGGGTGCTACCGACCCAAGGAAAAATTACTGGCGGGGAAATATTCTACAAAGACGTCGACCTTTTGAGGTGCAGCAAACAGCGTTTACTCGAAATAAGAAGGAAAAACGTTGGGATGATATTTCAAGATCCCCTCGCAGCCCTGAACCCCGTCTTTACGGTAAAAGATCAGATGTTAGAGGTGTTGAGATACGCTAACGAAAGGGCCGACATGAATAAGTCTGACCTGATAAACATGGCGTTGGACCTGCTCCGGGACACACTAATACCGGACCCGGAAAGGGTTCTTAACTCTTACCCTTTCCAGCTAAGCGGAGGGATGCGGCAAAGGATAGTGATAGCAATGGCATTGGCATCTGCAAGGGAGCTTTTACTGGCAGATGAGCCAACGACCAACATCGACGTTACCATACAGGCCCAGATACTAAAGCTAATAGGAGACCTTGTAGAAAAGAAAGGGCTAAGCATGATATTAGTTTCCCATGCGTTAGGGTTGGTCCGAAAGATGACCGACAGGGTTTATGTAATGTACGGTGGGAACATTGCAGAGGAGGCACCGACCTCTAAGTTGTTTAATGAGCCCCTCCATCCCTACATGCAACTGCTTTTAAAGACAGCACCGAAGCTAGTAGAATCCCCCCTAACAGAGGGTATAAAAAGCATCCCAATAGATTATAGGAACCCACCTACCGGCTGCGTATTCCATCCGAGGTGTCCGTACGGTGATCAAGAAGTGTGCAGGAAAGTTAAGCCACCTCCGATAGAGGTAGAAAAAGGCAGATTTGTCCGTTGCCACCTTTACGGGAGCGGGTCTTAATGCACGAACCTCATGAGGCTATGTTATACGATCAAGTGCTTCTTAAAGTAGAGCACCTGAAGAGGTATTTCAATACACCGAAAGGTACCGTGAAGGCCGTTGACGATGTAAGCTTCAACGTCATCAAAGGGGAAACGCTAGCGCTCGTCGGCGAGTCGGGTTCCGGTAAGACGACGACGGCTAACGTGATCTTGGGAAGGTATACGGCTACCGATGGCTCGGTATTTTACAAAGATGTCGAGATAGGTAGCATGCCGTTAACCAAAAGACCTTTGTGGTTAAGGAGAGAGATTCAGGTAGTTTTTCAGGATCCGGCAACCTCACTAAACCCAAAGAAAACAGTCAAAGATATAATTGAGACTGCGATAAGAATACATTACCCTAAGCTTAACAAGTATGAAAGGATGGAAAGATTGCTAGAGCTGTTGGATTACATAGGGCTGACAGAAGATCACCTCTTTAAGCTGCCAAGAGAGCTGGGCGGCGGAGAAAAACAGCTTGTAGCGCTCGCACGCGCCCTCGCTACAAACCCGACGCATTTGATCCTTGACGAGCCGACATCGAGCCTTGACGTATCAGCACAATCGAGGATACTGAGTACGCTCTTAAAGATTCAAAAAGATAGGGGTTTAACGTATATCCTGATAACTCACGACCTAGCTGTGGTTAAAAACATATCACACAGAATTAACGTAATGTATTTGGGTAAAATCGTGGAGACAGCACCGGTTGACGATATTTTCGGGGAACCCCTCCATCCCTACACACAGATGCTACTCTCCTCCATTCCAACAATATCCGAGGAAGAGAGCAAGATGTTGCCAAAGGGTGTTGAGTCTAGAGGCGAGATCCCTAGCGCGATCGATCCACCCTCAGGATGCAGATTTAGGACCAGATGCCCATTCGTCATGGATGTTTGTAGCAAAGAGGAGCCTCCGCTTAAAGAAGTTGTAACAAGACATTTTGTCGCGTGCCACTTACATAATAAAAATGTATGATTTTGATTTACGTTAAAGTTTTTGACGGCATCGATGTTCTTCCGTCCTAATGAAATTTGCAGGTTTTCGTCATGCTATTCGCTTTTTATGATATGGCGTAGCGTACGCTTTTTTGCTTTGCTTTAACTTGAGCTTCGCGAACATCTCAGCTGTCTTCAGGGCAACTAAGCCAGGATCTATTACTGGAACGCCCAACCGCTTCTCGAGCATTTCCGCCAAGTTAAGTAGGCTTCCACAACCAAGGACCAACACATCGGCTCCATCCATCTCAATAGCTTTCTTCCCTTCTTCGGCTAAAGCGTCAACAAGTTTGCTGAACTCCTTTTTGATGTCGAGGACTTTAATGTCGGTTATCCTGACAGATGCCAGCTTATGGGACAGCCCATAAACAGCCGCATTATCTAGCATCAAGCCGTACGCGACCTTGCCTCCCACACCTATGACCGAAAACTTCCTTCCCAGCATCGATGCAACATGGATGCTTGGTTCACACAACCCGACTACCGGGACATCTACGGCCTCCTTTGCGGCTGTTAGAGCTGGGTCACCGAAGCAGTATACAATAACCGCATCGTAACCCTCCTTTTCGGCCTTCTCCACTTCAAGCAGCGTCGGAAGCCCGGCCCAAACATCATCGTAGATCTGCTCAATGGACTCCGGCCCCGTCTTAATGTTTATTATGTCGATGCTTGTGTCAGAATCCTTATGCTTTTCGTAGGCATCTCTTATCATGTCGTTCCATACATCCGTAGAAACCGGAACTATGACTTTTATTCTTATCATAGAAGATGCTCTGGTGTTCTACTATTAATAAGTTTTTCTAGGACAGGCGGTTAGACCGGTTTAGGTCAAATTATCGGAAAATTCAGCGAGGTTAACCATCAACCGCAAAAGCTCAGAAACTCTTGGGTATAAAGGGTGACGTAGCCCCACGGCCTAATTCAAGGCATGGTTTTAAAGGACTTTAGTTGCCCGTTCACGAAAAGGTTCTACAAAGAGCAACTCACCAGCCTCAATGAAAAATACCCAAGCGGATTAATAGCTAAAAGGCAACGACCATCCCTACCGTTACTCTAAAATTTTTGGACCGGCGGGGATTCGAACCCCGGACCTCGCGCAATCCAGCCAAAACTGACAGGTCGCCAGGCGCGCGATCTTCCGCTGATCTACCGGCCCCAATCCTAAATGGGCTTAACCGTGCCGTTTAAAGCTTTCTTCACGCCCTCAGCTTCAAGGGCTTTAGCCACCTATAGGACCTAAGCCTCTTCGAGGCCCCGAAGCCGCAGGCGGCACACCGCTTCTTGGAGACATGGAAAGACCTGCGCCCGCACCTCCTGCAGCGTATATGCACTGGCTTGTTCCGCTTTCCGAACGATGGCGTACCCTTTACCATTTTGTGCTCAACAGGACTGCTGAGGTCTTTCTAATAAGCTTATCATGCTACTCCTTAACGCTTGGGCTTATCATTATTATATTGTCTCCCCTTACAACAATGGTTCCTATCTGGTTGCTGTTGTTCTGGTCTAAAACTTCCTCAGCATTCTCTAGGACCAAATTTAGGTGCTGGTCGTAGCCCTGAAGGAGCCCCCTTATCAGCTTACCGTTCCTAAGCTTTACGAGGACCTTCTCGCCCAAGCTTTTGGAAAGAACCTTTAGGGATACGTCGCTGGACATGCGCGCAACCCCTTGCTCCTTTGGTTGACTCTTTTAATAATTAAATCTATCGCTCACGGAGCAGTCACCTAGCCCAAGAGCGATATGGTCTCAAGGTTCTTCGGCGCGTAGATGTTTGCCTGGACCACCTTCGAGGCAGAGCTTGCCAGGCTCTCGATGGCCTCGACCTCGCCATGCAGGAAAATGATGTTCTTCGGCTTTGGTGTGAATTTCTTCAGGTAGCTTAGCAGTTGCTGTCTGCTGGAATGTCCCGAAAACCCATCCACCTTCTCTATCCGTAGCTTAACGTTCAAAACCTCCGCCTTTCCGCCGTCACCCATAAACGACACCTCCCTTATGCCCTTGAGCAGCTTTCTGCCCAAAGTTCCCTCTACCTGATAGCTTACGAATATGAGCATGTTCCTTTCATCGCCCGCAAACTCTTTCAGGTAATTCAGTATGGGTCCGCCTTCTAGCATTCCCGACGTGGCAATCACGATGGCAGGCCCCTCGGAGTTTAGAACCTCGTCCCTCTGCGAGTGGCTCTTTACAGGCGTGAAGTAATCTGACATGAAGACGTTCCCTTGCGATTCTATGGCATCCTGCAGCTCCTGAGAAAGGTACTCAGGAAAGGCAGTGTATATTGCCGTTGCCTCTATCACGAGCCCATCCAAGTATACGGGTACCTCCGGTATGCTTCCAGACTTTAAAAGGTCATCTAGGACGAGCATTATCTCCTGGGCCCTGCCGACTGCCGGAACCGGTATCAGTACCTTCCCGCCAGATTCTACCGTCTGCTTCACGTAGTTTGCAAACAAAGCCTCGCTTTCCTCTCTTGTAAAAGGTATGGGCGTTGCGCCATACGTGCTCTCCATCATCAAGGTCTCCGCCCTTAGGAATTTATGAGCGCACGCATCCAGCGTCCTAGTCTTCTCGAACTTGAAGTCGCTAGTGTACACTATGTTGTATAGCCCCTCGCCTATGTGTATATGAACTAGCGAGGAGCCGAGGATGTGGCCCGCGTTATACAAAGTTATCCTTATGTCGGGCGTTATGCTCGTGACGCTTCCGTACTTAAGGGTTATCGTATGCTGAACCGCCGTTCTTATGTCGTTTTCGTTGTAAAGCGGGAACGAGCCCTCCTTCTCCGCGACGTTGACGAAGTCCAGCTGCTCCATCGTCATAAGGGGCAAGGTCGGCTCAGCGCAATAAACCGGCCCCCTATAGCCGTACTTGAATAAATAGGGTATGACGCCAGTATGGTCGAGGTGCGCGTGCGTAGCTATCACGGCATCAAGCTCGTCGAAGAGCGAGGGGTAAGCATCGAACCTAGGTAGCATGCCAAGCTTACTCGTCGCGCCGACTGCAAGGCCGCAATCCAGCAGGACCTTGCTCTCATTCGTCTGAAGCAGTATGGCGGACCTTCCGACCTGCCTTCCGGAGCCAAGTACGGTGAGCGTTACGTCGCTCGTCTCGAAGGTTTTCGCTCCGAAGACCCTCTCACCTATTGTCCGTAGTATGCTAAGCCTCCTGCCCGAATCTTTGTAAATGTACTGGTTTATCTTATCTAAGGTCTTTGAGGGCATCAACGATTTCTTTGCTATCCTTACGTGCCAGCCCGTCTCCTTGCATACGTTCCTAATAATCTCTTCGTTTTTGTTGAGTTTAAAATTCTTAGTTTCGACGATAACCTCTCCTAGCGTTTCGTCGAAGAAGAACGTGGAATCATCGCCGAACGTTGCCTTTATTATCTTCTCGGCCTCTTCCTGGGGCAGCCTTATAGCCGGGTCGGACCTTATAACCACGCGCTTCTTGAGTATATTGACAAGGTCTTTTGCTATCTGGTCCCTTTCCGCAAACAGCTCCAGGTTCTTCGTGTATATTGCGAGCCTTGTCCCCTCGTATTCGATCTTTGTGATAGCCGCCTCCCTAGGGCTGACTACAGAGAAGTACCTCAGTACCTCCGTCCGAAGCCTATCTGCCGCGCTCACCCGATCTACACCCTAAGATGCTCATCTAACGCTGATCTTCAGAAACTCCTCATAAAGCGGTGCCTTCTCTTCTAGCGTTAGCTCCGTGTACGGCTTGGTGGTGGTGATGTATGCGACGTCGATGCTATCCCCTGAGCCTATGTCCCTCCTGATTGCCGAGGCGACGCTCTTAAAGGCCAGCCTGATGCCCTCCTCAAGGTCTAAGTCTGGCCTATAGTTCGACTCGATGATGCCGTAAGCAACCGGGGATCCAGAGCCTGTAGCGATCAGGAGCTCTTCGGTCATGGAACCTGTCGGGTCTAGATTGTAAAGGTGCGGCCCTTGGCCATCCACGCCCCCTATTATCAGCTGCGCTATCAACGGAAAGTATCTGGAGTTAAACAAAAGGTTCGAGGCAAGCCTGGCTACGGATACTATGTCCATCCGTCTTGCCCACTGGATCTGGTAATAGTTGATGTTGGCGCGTAGCACGTCTATGATGTTCTGAGCGTCCGCAACCCTGCCAGCGATCGTTATTGCCGCATGGTCGGCCAGCGGGAAGACCTTCTTCCCTTTTCTATGGGCTATAAAGTAGCCCGAAGTAACCCTGGTATCTGTCGCAAACACTACGGCATCCTTTACGACCAGCCCTACCGTCGTTGTCCCAGTCTTTAGGATCATGTTCCTATCCACTTTATGACCAAACATCCTCTCCGACACCGGTCGCCATCCTATTAGCTTACTAAGGCTTTAGGAAAAGCCATCCGATTCATAATCCTACTATAATAAAAATGTTTGCGTGTTAACACTTTAATAAAGGCCGTTAAGAAAAAACTTGAGACATGCCTCCGACGGATCCAGATACCCCTACAGGAGAGAAGGGCGCTGAGGAGGAAAAGGTATCCGAGCCCGTGCAAGAAGCCCCTAAGCATGCCCTGCCCTTGGGTAGCTTTCTTCTGGTAGACTACACGATAAGCGTTAAGGAAACAGGGGAGGTCGTCGACACGACTTCCGAAGAGAAGGCCAAGGAGGCAGGCATATACGATGCTTCAAGGCTTTACGAGCCTAGGCTTGCTATAATCGGCAAGGGTATGCTGCTTAGGGCAATCGAAGAAGAACTGCTCACGATGTCTGTCGGCGAGACCAAGCAGTTTGAGATCTCACCGGAGAAGGCCTTCGGGCAAAGGGACCCAGGAAAGGTTAAGGTTTATCCGATTAGGAAGTTTAGGGACGTGGAGGGACCGCTGACCGTCGGTGCTAGGGTAACGGTAGACGGTAAAGAGGGAATAATACGCTCCATAGGCTCCGGAAGGGTTCAGGTAGACTTCAACCCCTACCTTGCCGGCAAGACCTTAGTCTGTAACGTCACTTTAAGGAAGATCATAACGGACGATCTTGAGAAGGTCCAGCACATAATACATAACAGGTTGCCTGACGTGGATATCCAGAAATTCAATATCGAGTTTGCTCCGCCCGAGGTTACCATAACCGTACCTGAGGAGGCTTACCTTCTGCCAAACTTGCAGGTAGCCAAGAGGCTTATAGCTAAAGAAATTCAGGAAAATATCCAAGGTATAGAAAGGGTGAGGATCGTCGAGCTTTATACCCGACAAGCTTAAAGCCCGTGACCAACCTTATAATACTACTAGGTTATCGTTGTACGGGGCCGGGGTACCCGAGCCTGGTCAAGGGGGTGGGCTCAAGACCCACTGGCGTAGGCCGTCCTGGGTTCGAATCCCAGCCCCGGCAAAGCTACCATGAACGGGCGCGACGGTACATCCCTTTAACGGGTCGGGCTTAAGAGGAGGGTTGCTCCGACCACGACGAGCACTGAGCTCAACACGGACCTGGTCGTTATTCTTTCCTTCATGAAAACAGCGGCCAAAATCACGGAGAATATGGGTGTTGAAGAGCTGAGGGGTACTGCGATGTTCGCTTGCGTCAGGCTGAGCCCCACCAGGTAAATCATGTCACCCAACCCTACAGAGACGAGCCCGCCAAGCATGGCTGAGACGACCTCTGACCTCTTTGGAGGGGCCGTGGAGGGGGCCGCCTCCCTAGGCCCTAGAACTTTGAGGTATATCGCAAGAAACGGCAATACGACTAATATCTTGAAAAATGCCGTGAATATAGGGTCGAAGCTTGCCACTGCTAGCTTGAACAGCGTTACGCCTAAGGCCCAGCATAAAGCTGTCAGAATCCCAGCCACGAACCCGACCTTGGCAGACCCCTCGGGTTGTATTGTTTTCTGCCCGCTGAGCAACCATACCGCCAACATTATCAAGACGGTCCCTACGACGATGCTCACAGTAAATGGCTCATGAAGGATGAACATGCTCATCGGAACCAAGAAGAGCGGATAGGAATAAGTTAACGGAACAGCACGGGATACGCCTATGTGCTTTAGGCTGATGAGGTAGAGTGTATCACCGAGTGCCCATCCTACGAGTGATGCGGCGAGGAGGTAAGCGGCCGATGGTGTATACAACAAGAGGAAGTACTCGTATTTATTCAAGGCGAGCACGAATACAAAAAGTAGGGCCGCTGCGGCTGAGCTCCTGACGAGGTTTAGCTTAACTGGGCTCATGCTCCTTAAGCCTACCTTGTAGAGGTTGGCACCGGCAGCCCAGCAGAAAGCGGACGCGAGTGTCAGCGTCTCTCCGAGCATGGTTTTTACGCAAAAGGTTGAGTATTAAAACCATTCATCGCGTTCCAAAAGCTTTAATTATTGTCTAGCAAGATAAAACCTCATGGGTTCTATGTCTGGGGATGAAGAGAAAACTTGGGGATTTATCGCTTGGCTGATCCCCCTTATCGGAGGGATACTGGTCCTACTCTTTAAGCCGAGCTATAGGTATGCGAGGCATTGGGCGTACCTCTCGATATCTTTTTTCGTCGTCGCAGTGGTCGCAAGCGCCGTGGCCACTATAATATCCATCGTACCGTTCTTGGCCCCTCTTGGATGGGCCATTAGCGCTGTGCTCGGAGCGCTGTTTTTGGTGGCTTGGGTTCTCGGAATACTGAAGTCGCTCAACAATTCGTATTGGAACCCTCCAATAATCTACGATTTAGCTAGGCGGTTAGGGCTGTAGCCTCGCTATTCTATCACAAAGTTTTTTCCTAACCTGGGCTATCATATCTCTTTGAGGCACTTCATGTAGAGCTTTATCGACTTCCAGTTCAAAACCAAGTGGACCGCTATGACGAGCAAGGCCAGCATCGAGGAGTAAGTGTGCAAGTCGGACCAGCCGACCTTATTCAGCCCCATGATTACCAATTGGCCCGACCTAGGGCCATGAGGCCAAAAGTACAGGACCAAGCCGGTGAATAGGCTAACGAGCCCGATGGCTACTGCGGAAAGGAATATCACGATCCTAGCAGTGCTAACCATTTTTTCACCAGGTTGTCATAGGAAACAGTTTTTCAGAATAATCTTAATAAACATTAAAGCCTTGATTTTGTCGTAAAAAGCGCGGACAGAACGGATGATGCGGTTAAGCTTGAGATGTGGGGGAATTTCCCTGTACGGATGACCCCTGGCTCGAAAGGGGCCTGGGAAGAAGACGTACGGGGCGGGTTCGACCCGAAAGGGTTGGAGGGCGATGCTGGGTCTCCTATGAACCCAGAGGAGGACAAGGCCTACGTAGGCCAGAACCCGTATGCTCGTCCGCTATTAAGCTTAGAGGACAGAAAGATAACGGTAACCCAGCAGTCTCCGGAGTTAGCCTCAGAAGGGTCTTCTGGTATCCAAAGGCCAGAAGCGTAGGACGCTCGATGGGCATAGGAACGTAGGGGCTTAAGAGTTTGCTAAAAACATAACCGGACGTTGGTTTTCATACTGAGGGCTTCTATGATGGGAACTCCAATTGCACTGGAAAGCCTCGCTTGGGCTATATCAAGCGGGCCACGCTAACCGGAAAAATGGGGAGCTTGTGAGGAGTGAAATAACAGCCTTGAGAGTAATTCCCCTTGCGCTGCCGGCCCGAGGGGTCGAAAACCCCAGAAAATTCTGTGGAAAAAAAGGCTGAGAGAGAAAGCCTATTTTTTTGAGGCCCGGGCTAGGGCTTCACGCAGCTCTATCAAGGCCTGTCGAATCTCCGCTTTCAGCTGTAGCTCTTTTAGCTTCCTCTGCATATTGCTCAAGCTTAGCCCCTATTCCCTTGAACCTCGCAGCGAGCATTAAGGCTTTCTCCGAGTCGAGCTTAGCGTATGGAAGGGCCTCGATAAGTGCATCAAGGTAGGCCAGCATTCTGGCATTGGGCTCTTTTATGTCCTCAATCGCACCCTGCAGCACTAGAGGGTGAGTTTTCGTGACGTAATCGTATTCCTCTGGACCCAGGTGGCACTTTTTCACGTCTTTCTTCCCAGTCTCTGGGTCTTTGCCGTAGTAGTGAACGGCCACGTAGTATACCCTATCACCTTTAGTGTAGCTCTCCATCCAGGATATCTTTTTACCGCACCTGGGGCAGAAGCCCCAATCCTTCCTCCTACGTGGCACGTTTAACCCCAGAAAATTCTGTGGAAAAGTGGCCTAATAAACTTTTCCCCCGAAAACTCTGTGGAAAGCTCAGGCAGAAAATCCGCATATATTATTGGTTTTCAGAGGCTGAGCTTACGCGTTTCGTAAACCCGTAAACTTTGTAAATACCATGAGAAAGCCAGCGCAACCTGGGGCTGGCCGGATAACCCCAGAATTCTCTGGGTAAATGCGCCAAAAAACAGTTCCAAACCACCTGTACCAAAACGGGAGGTTTTGGCGAAGCTATATCTTTACCACCAAATACCCCGAATCCTTTTTGTAACAATAGGTGGAGTTACCGTTCCGATCAGAAATAAATAGAACCAAAAACCACCATTTTGAGTTATTAATTCAAGTGTTTCCTGAATTTTTTCAAGTCGCAACAATAAAATAAGGGGTAACAGCAGGGAAGACCCAAAATAATCCAAAAGGGGGAGGCCTCCGCTAGCATTCGGGGCAGAACAGTTCTCTCAAGGGCTAGCAACATGGAAATATGCCCACTTCCCGTCTTTCTCTATCCTCTTCAAAATACCCTTCTTAACAAGTCTAGCCAAGTATACTGAGACTTTCTCCGGAGTATCCGGTACGGCATTTATTTCGAGGGCCTTAATGACTTCGGTCAGCGTACGCGGCTGCCTCCCCCAGGGTGTCTGGAAGAGGCTGAGTATGTTCTCCGTTGTGCTCTTGGATGGCTTTATCGTGGGGATGTCGTAGGTAGCTGTTACGGACGCTTCTTGGTGTGAGGGGGTTTTTTCTACTTTTATGCTCAGCTTCTCATCGAGGGATTCTATGAACCCAGATAGGGCGTCGAGCTGCCCAGCTATCGTAGGAATGTCGCCCTGAACTATCACCTCGAACCCTCTCCTCTTTATCTTAAGCGTAATCGGTAAATGCTGAGTTCCCCCTATATAGGAGGTCAAGATTTATCGGGTTAAATCTGTAGAAGTTTCAGATAAGAGTTTTCCTTTTTAAGTACGGGGAGGGGTGTATGAAAGTGCGGTTCTTCGTATAACGAAATCGAATTGCAGCCATCTTAAGCCACTATGCTCGCCGGCGTACCTTATCCGGTTAGAGGAACTGTTGACATTTTTTGTGAAAACAGACCCATAGCTTCAAGGCTTAAACCTCGGATAAATTGAACGCTTATTCCGAATAGGTTCAGCCTCCCGGCCTAAACCACTTGGCAACAGACCAGGTAACCTGAGCCACGAGCCAAGCCCTCGTAGTACCTAGCCAGGTAGTTAGGGCTCCAAAGCGTTTTCGCCCTTGATGTAAACAATGAATGGCGCATTTACATGGGCTCCGCGTATGTTAGAGGCCCTTCAAGGTTTCTAAGATGCTTCCTCGGGCTTTGTAGCACCTTGTTAAAAGCCTCAACACCTTAACCACGTAGGCAACCTTCAACCTATATCGACGCACGTAAATTCTTCGTCCTCCAAAGGCCATACCTTGCGTCTTTCAGGTCGTCCTCGTTGTAGTCGAAGTTCAAGTAGTCTGGGCTCTTCCTGCGTTTTGTGCTGTACGCATGCCAAAATGTAAGTTTCCGTCGGTTTGCACTTCGGATAATGCACCTTTGCCTCCACCATCTCGCTCTTCACGACATCACCTCCTAAAGGGGGAGGTTTGAGGCATTAAAAATGCTGAGAAGCACAACAGGGGCCGAGCGGGAAGTTGATCACTTCAGTTTACAGCTCTGCGAATATTTCGTTTATTGTTGCTGTGGCAACGCATACATAGGTGTCGGCTGCGCCGTAGTATAGGAATATTCTGTCACCCCGCACGACTGCCCCGCATGGGAAGACGACGTTTCTAACATATCCTTCCCTTTCGTAGCTTGCCTCTGGAGATAGGAGGGTTGTGGTTGTTCTGGCCATAACCCTTTCGGGTTGTTGGAGGTTCAGGAGCGCCGCCCCCACATGGTAGAAGTTGTCATGGGAGACGCCGTGGTAAAGCATGAGCCAGCCCTTTTCCGTCTTAATCGGCGGTGCGGCCAGCCCAACCTTTTTTCCATCCCACATTCCAGCCCTTGGCGCGAGCAGAACGTGCGAGACGAGCGTTGAAGGGTCAAAAGCCTCAGGGGAGTCCACGTAGTCGTAAGCTATGTTCACGCCTCCGACCCTGTGAATGTAGAAGTATTTTCCGTTTACGGGTTCGGGCAGGATGCATGCGTCTTTGTCGTCCACTCCTGGTGGAGAGACTATCTTAGGGCTTGACCATTTCCAGTTTCGGCTGAGGAAGTCGTCTACGGTTATTGACGTCACGGCGACCTTTGGCGGGTTAACGTTGTCGTAGGCCGTGTAAAACATGTAAAGCCTGTCGCCCACCCTTACAACCCTCGGATCCTCGCACCCCGAGTGGCCCGGTGCGACCTTCATCTCGAAGGGTTCCCTTGGAACGTAGACTGGCTCATCTAAGACCTCCTTCACCGTGAAGCCGTCATCGGTCACCGCCAGGCCTATCGTGGAGGTCTTATCATGGGAAAGGGCTCTAAAAAGTATGTAGATGCTCCCTTCAAGCTCTATTGCAGCCGGGTTGAAGGTTGCGAGGCTCCGCCACCCGAAACGCTTGTCAGGCATAATTATCGGGTTTTTGGCATACCTTTTAAAAACGGATTTCAAGCCGCCCTTAAGGATCCTTCTAAGGTGGCTCAACCTCACCGTCGCTAAACAGCAAACTGTGTCGGCGGCACCATAATAAAGCCTTATCCAGCCTTTACGTTTGAGGGCTGAGGACGGAAAGATTACCCTTGGAACGTGGCCATAAACCTCATACACTTCCTCTGGAACCATGAAGGGATACTGGGTTTTAGCTATAACCTTCCTCGGGTCGTCTTTATCGAGGAGTAAGGCTTCAACCCCAAAAATTCTCCCCGACTCTGAAAAGTAGTTTTGGATGTATGAGTATATGAGGAGCCAACCTTCCTCCACCTCTATGGGTGGAGCTCCGACCTCTATGTGGTCCCTCGGCGACCTCCTCGGATCCGGACTCAACGCCCAATCCATGTATTGCCGGTACCACTCCTCCATTTCAGTATACCATACTGACGGATCATCGCTCAACTGGGCAATGCATATGTGGGCTGGAGGCTTGTCCGTGTGAACCGTCAAGACTGCCGTAAGTTTTCCGCTTATACGTTTCGGGAAAAGGGCCATGGCCTTGGCGTTGAACGGTGTAACAAGATATTTTCCCTCAATCTTTTCGAGGTCTCTGCTTACTGCAACCCCAACCCTGATCCCTTCAGGTTTAGGCGGCAGGGTTGAAATAGCCGTGTAGAAGATATAATATTTACCCTCAACGTACGTTGTCCTTGGATCTTCGCATCCAAACCTCTCCCATATCATCTCCGGGTATATGAGGCACCGCCTCCCCATGAAGTGCACCCCATCCCTGCTCACGGCAACGCCTATTGAGCTGAAGCTTGACCCCTGCTTCTTCAAAAGGTCTGAGGATGAGATTGCGCGGTAAAGCATATAGTATCTGCCGGCCCTCAAGATGACTGAAGGGTTGAATGTGGCATAGGCCTCCCACGAATTCTCCCTTACCGGAAGCAGGATGGGGTTTTCCTTGCATCGCCTAATCATGGAGAACCGCCTTTGGGTCCTCACTCCCCCAAACCATTTAAACGTTGCTTTTCACGTGTGCTTTCAAGCAGTAGCTCAACAAGCCTGCTGAGCTTTCCCATAGCAACGCAGACGTAGTTGTCGGCAGCCCCATAATACACCAGCAAATCATCACCCTTCGCAACCGCGCCGGTCATATATATCACGCCAGGTTTGAACCCCTCATACTCATATGCCTCAGTCGGCTCAAGAACCGGGGCGCCCGCCACTGCTAAAACACGTTTCGGATCCTGCAAATCCAGAAGCATGGCGCCCACCTTATATTTCTCAGGTTCTCTCGCATCCGTCGCATGGTAAAGGAGAAGCCAACCCTCCCCTGTTTCTATTGGCGGGGCAGCCACCCCCCTCACACGCATCTCCCAGCCGCCCCTCCAAAGACTGAAGCCCTCATCAAACACGCTTCGAATGTGGAACCCCTCCGGAACTTCGAGGCTGTCAAGATATTCTATCTGCACTGTGGGCGACAAGCTGTGCAGGATCGCGTACTTGCCTTCAAACTTCTTTGGAAATAAAACCCAGTTTTTATGGGATTCGCCTGAAGGCGAGATGATTCTAGGCCTAGCCCAATCCCACTTTTTCTCAAGGAAACTTTCGATGCTAATGGATGTTAACGCCACTTCCAAGTTTAAGCCATCATAAGCCGTATAAGTCATGTAAAGCCTATCCTCGCCGTCAACGTGCACCAACCTTGGGTCTTCAGCGCCTAAAAACGAGCCTCCTGAAGGGCTCATGAGAGGGAGGGGCACGCTTTCGCCTTTATGCTCGTAAACCGGGTAGCCGAGCCGCTCGACTATTCGGAAGCCGTCGACGCTTGAAGCGTAACCTAACCGTGAAACCCAGTCCTCGCCAATAGCCCTGTAAAGTAAGTGAACCCTGCCCTCAACGTATACAGCTCCAGGATTAAACGTCTGCCTGCTTTCCCACCAAACCCCGCTCCTAGGTGAAATTATAGGATTAGAAGGATACTTCCTAAAAACTTGTGAAAAACCATAGGAATACGCGCCTTTAAACGGGCCGACCAAACTCATTATTACTCATTATTTAAATAAAACCAAACTAAGCAATAAATTTAACACATCCTGAACTACAAATAATGCACACATCAAGTCTGAGGTTTTGCGACATGAACCTTTCGTGCCAAATCCAGCCTGATAATTTGTACTCTGTACAATGCTTTATATCTTCAGCTTAAATATCGCTGGAAGTGGAATCCAAAATGCTTATAACAAACAAAGAACCGTTAAAAAGCCTCAGAAGGAAGTCTACACTGTTGAGCCTTCAATTTCCAAAACACTGAAAGCCTACTGGCAGTTGTGGAGGCCGTAGCGGAGGAAAAGTCTCCAGCAATTGTGGCTTTAATCCCAAGCGTCATAAAATATGGCGGACTAAACTATCTGACAAGGTTCATTAAAACAGCAGCTGAAAACATGCCGGTATCCATGCCGCTTCACCTCGACCATGGAGAAGGTATGGAAACCGTCAAAAATGTCTGGAGACGGGCTTCACATCTATGATGAGTGACTGTTCCCACATGCCCTTTAAAGAAAAATGTTGCCTTAACAAAGCGGGTCGTGGAGTTCGCCCATCAAAGGGGCGTTATCTATTGAAGGAGAGCTTGGAAGGCTCGTGGGTGTCGAGGGGAAAACTGCTGAGTGAAGGGAGGCTGTCCTTTACAGTCCGCGAAGTCCTAGCAAACTCACCAAAAGAGTTCGACCCCAGAAAAACTTGGAACCAGTAAAGGAGCCATGAAAGAGGTGAAGATACGACTTTTTGGTAGTTCCGGAAAAGCATAGCATGGTTGGAGGAAAATAAATGCGAATAAGCGTAGTAAAGTGGAGCGCGGCTTGACTGATACCTAAGCTCACCAAGTGGTCGAGGTGCAGTTTCGCCGTTCCTAAGCTTTACCATTACTCGCCTATACGGTGCAGCCTCTCCTCAAAATCGTAGATTTTCGTCTTTAACTTTCCTACCCGATAGGGCAGGTTCGCGTACGCTTGGAAGCGGGGAAAGTAATTTGGACCAGAGTGTAAACGGGCCCGGCGGGATTCGAACCCGCGACCCCCAGCCAATTAGATTCGTTTTTGTTTCAAGGATAAGATATAGTTGTGGAACTGTAGTCATCACCCATCAATTTCCTTCAACCCTAAGGCTCCACCATGGTGTCCATATACTCCCATAAGCGCCTCGGAGGAGAGGCTACCATAAAAATGCGAGGGAGATCGTTCATAACCATTCAACACCCTCGCATTTCTACCGGTATAGCTTGCATATTCTATTTCTCCCAGAGTGCACGCACTTGATCTTATCCTCTGTCCCTTAGCATAGCCCATCAGCTTAACCAGGAAACTGGTCTTTGGATCCGTGAGGAGGTCCAGGAAGGCCTCGATATTGTCGATCATGTGCTTGAAATGCCGTAACGCGCAGGGGCCTATCTCGACAAATGCCTCAGAATACCGCTCCTCGATCTCCCTCAACAGCCTCCGAATCCCCTCCGAGATTGAAGACCGGAGAACCCATCTTCTCACCCACCATGACACACCATCCCCTCCTCGGTGCTCAGCTATGCCTCCTCCGGGCGGCGGGGCAATCCCCCAGGTAGCATGGCTACTCGCCCAAAGGGCCCCAGCCGGAAAACAACCGGCGTCTCGACCCAAGGGCATTCGCCATACACCCCGGGAGCAAGGGGAGACGTTGTAAAGGCGGACGGGAAGATAAGTCGGAGGGGGGTTGCGATAATGGACAGAGATGAGGTTAAGAGGGTACTGGTGGAGTGTCTGGGGAGGAAGGGGGCGAGGCGACCCTAGATAGGCTGTTATACGCATACCAGGCATTAAGAGGACTGAGTGGAAAGGAGCTTTTGAAGATAGCGGAAGAATGTGAAGAGGTAGAGGTGATTAAGAGGAGGTATAGGCCATAGGATGACGAGGATGTAACGATAATCTTGAGATTGAGGGGTTTTGAGGATAAGAGCGATCCCACCCATATGAGCGGAAACGTGGATATCCATGGGCCGCGAGCCTTCATCAGGTGTAGCTCACGTGGATGAGGTGATTGGTTATATGGAGCCGTTCTATAGGAGGGGTCTCGAGGGGAATCGTTCAAGGTGTATATGGAGCCTTAAGATGCGCGATGATGTTGCCGAGTTCTGCTGGTTCTATGCGAGGTGGCTTAGGAGTCCATTGGCGGAGAGGCTGAAGGCCGAGGTCTATCAGCTCCTGGAGGAGGTGCTGACGTGGTGAGGTAGGCGGATGGTCTATGACGAAGTGGGGGGAGGTGATCGCCAATGGGTAGGAGGTGTAGGCCGGCATCGCTGAGAAAAGAGCTGTATCATCGGGTTCTGGAGCTCCGTGGTATGGGGCTGTCTTATAGGGAGATTCAGAGGAGGATCTTCAAGGAGTTTGGCGAGAATCTGAGTAAGTCGATCATCAGTGGGTGGATTAGAAGAGTTCATACACCATATGGCGATGGGCTGGGATATGATGTATGGGATCTGCGGAGGCATAGGCTAAGACCATGCCCGGAGCTGGCGTACGCGATCGGAGCAGCGCTGGGAGACGGATATACGAAGTATGAGGGCAAGTATCACTATGCCGTCGCCCTCGCTGTGAAGGATTATGATTTCGCTGAGGAGTTTGGTAGGTGCGCCGCGATAGCTCTTGGAAGAGAGAAGCCCTATAAACCATATTGGGATAGAAGCAAAAGACGCTGGGTTGCTAGGGCGTATTCCAGGGAGCTCTATGAATTATTGAGGAAGCCGGTCGACTTCGAGAGGATAAGGCCATACGTTGAGCATTGTGAGAAATGTGTGGCGACATTCCTGCGGGGATTGGCAGATGCGGAAGGAGACGTGGACAAAAACGAAAATAATTTTGGACGTATATCGATCGCCAACACCGATCGCCAGCTCATGGAATACGCATTAGCATTGCTGAAAGCACTAGGAATATTTGCCAGGCTTTACAAGCGTAGGAAGAGGGAGACCGAAAACATCGAAGGCAGAGTCGTTAAGAGGGAGAGACAATTTATCTATCTGCTAAGGATTTATAGGAACTCGGATATACTCAGGTTTAGGGAGGTTATTGGATTCGCTATAAAGCGGAAGCAGGAGGTCCTGGACGAACTCCACCGGAGAACCATCGCACGGAGAGCCTGCCGACCTCCCAAACCCTCCCCTCCTTCCACCCTCCTTTTTCCCACATTCCACACGCTCACCCTCAGGAAATAACTTAAGAATATATGATGCGGGCCCGCCGGGATTTATACCCAAAAGGGTTCGAGTCCTTTTCCCCCAAAATCATCTTAGGGCTCTAAGCCTTTCCAGGATACGTTTAACCTTGGTGCTCAGCTTTCTTCTGGGGGTTGGCGGCTTACGCGGGGCTGGATGCCACTCCAGGATTTTGAATCCAGCTCTTACTAGGTCGTCTATGGCATATTTTTGGAGTAAATCTGCGTCTGAGCCCATGAAGTAGTGTCTTATGTCTGTTGGGACGCTTGCCAGGTAATAGTGCTTGTACTTTTTGCCCTTCTCATTCATCTTCACAGCCAAATAATAGGCCCATTGGTTGCCTTTCTTACGCTTCATTATTAAGAGGCCGCTAAGCCTAGAAAATTTCCAGTTATCCTTCGTAAGCGTGATGTGGAGAGCCAACCCTCTAGTCCACTTAACCAAACGTCTTACCCTACACTTCAAAATTTTCAAATTTTAAAATTAAAATTTCCCCTTACAAAGCGAATTTTCGTCAGTCTGCAATGAAGATTGACGTTAACTATGTTGTAAAAACGCGTCTAGGACGTTTCACACTGCAACTAAGTTGGGGCAGAAAATAAGCCAAATTCAGCCCTATTTCTGAAAAAGGAGCCAAAACCGTTGAAACAAAAACTATGCGCCCACAGCTTATATTCACGCGCATCTAAACCATTAAAATATAAACTGCACGCGCTGTGCAACTACTACAAACCACATCTGTTGTCCCGCCATTCAACTAAGCATAGTACGGCTGTAGCTTATAAAGCCATAACTCATCAATCATATCGCCTCGGCGCAAAAGCAACTCCATCATAACATACCTAAATCTTAACAGGCATCCGCTAAGTTTAAACACAGAATTTATAGGGCTTAGCCTTAACAGAGTTACGTGTTTCTTTAGGCAATGTTTACTGACGCCCAACACAAAATAACGTAAACCAGCCTTAAAGTCTCCGTTCTAAACGGCAAACCAACAGAAAACATACTAAACATTCCATCAAAACTCTTGAAAACAAAGCAGCCAAATAATTATTTAATCGGTGCTTTGGGAGGGCGCCAACGACGTATGGGCGGCGCGCGACTGACAAAATATTTCAAGTTTTCGACCGGTCTGATCTTTGGCTGGTTTTGCGCCTATGAGAAGGCGCCGCGCGCAGGAAGCAGGGGGAGCCGGACAAATGCGAACAAAAGAGGCGGGACAAGCTGCCCTACGTCGTTTAGCCGTGGCGTGGCTTTTATGAGGCGTGCGCTTGAAGCCTTAGCGGAGAAAAGGGGATCCCACCTCTGGAAGGCGGCGGTAGCAATGTTTTCAGCGCTGGCCGCCGTCGCTCTCCTCCCAGCCATGCCCCTCGCTTCCCCCGTTTTCCTTGCAGTTGCAGCGTGCGCCTACGCTGCCGACGGAGAATACAGGAGGCTCAAAAGGGAGGCAGACTGGTTCCACAAATGTTAGTCGTCGTTGAGCGCCAAACGTGCTTGAATATGTTCTCTTAGACGTTATTAATGGAAATAGTGGTATTGCAGAACGCGTTCGTTCTCTCCATGCCCAATTAGGCATCTACAACGTTAATTGCACCGAGAATATTTGAACATTTACGCCATTTATCCTACTCAAAAAGGGCATGAGTTTCTGGCTAATTATGGTAAAACATTTTAGGCGTTCCAACGCCGCCTATGCCGAGCCTGTCAACACCCGGGCAAAATTTCAGCTATCCTACGTTTTGTCGTTAGGCACCTCTGGTCGTGCTTCTGGTTGTACCTCCATTTTAACGGCTATGCCTCTTTCCTTGAAGTCCTTCCTTATGAGGTTCCGTATGTAGTCGCCTATATCCGTGTAGCCCTCAGTCCAGACAATACGTTCAACCTCCTTCAGGACTGGTTCAGTCACGCGAACCGAGATGAATGCTGTTTTAAGGGGAACTCGCTTCTTGCCCACCAGCATACGCTCCCTAATACAGTTAGTTTCTTTACCTCTATTTAATGTGCACATAAACTATAAAAGTTTCGCGTGCAAATATCATCATTCCTGCAGCGTTCACATCTCTCATATTTTATAAAAATGGGTGCCCAGAAAACCTAGAGCTTTAGCTCTGGGATGAATAGGCAAAAGTTTAAAAATATAGTTTGAATGGTTTAGCTGGGATGTTCCCTTGCAGAAGGAAGTTCAGGTGACGGTTGTAGGGAAGGTTTTCAGGGCTAATAGGCTGAAGGTTCTAGCATTAAACAGGGCACTCGGCGAATACTTTAGGCTTGTAAAGTGGTATCTTGGCTTTAACTCTAAATCTAAAAATTTTCTTCATACTAACGGCTATGAAGAAGCTAAGAGCCTCTTCGACCTGAACACTGCGCTAATTCAAACAGCAAGAGACAAAGCAGTTGAAGTTTTAAAGAGCTTTGATAAACGCAAAAACAAGGACAGCTTCTTAAGGCTTAAGCATTTATCCATACGCTTTGACAAAAGGTGTTACAGCTTTTCAAAGACGACAAACATACTAACGCCGTACTGGCTGACGCTGAGTCTAAATAAAAGAGAAAGAATCAGCCTTCCAATAGTCTTTGGGGAGAGACAGAAACAGAGGATTGAAGCGCGCGCCCGAACTTCAATGAATCCTACTCTTTCCAGCTGTCACGGCTCCTTCAAGGCGCGCTGGAAACTCTAGGATACAAGATCGTTGAAAGCGATACTTCAGGATTCATACGCTTAGTTATCCAAAAGCACGCACAAGGTTCAGAGGGGAAGCCCTTCTTCTAAGCGCGCGCGTGACTGGCAAAAAATTCGTTTTGTTTTAATTTTTGGGTTTGTTTTCTGCTTCCTGATGAAATGTGTGGGTTGAGAATAAGCGTTTGCTGAAACTGTTCGGTTGCCTTGACTTTAAGCCTGTTTGGGGCTTGCTTTCTGAGCCATACCATGATTCGGGGCCTGGAAGACCCTACTACAGTCCAGAAGCCATTATTAAGGCTTTATTGCTTCAGCGTTTCCTATGCATTCCTTCTGAGAGGGTTTTAGCTGAAAAGCTGGCTAAATGCAGGGATTACAGGCGGATTTGCGGTTTTAGGCGTGAAACTCCAAGCAGGGGCTGCTTTACATATTTTAGGCGGAACCGTTTCAAGGAATAAAGGTTCAGGGAGGCTTTCAATTTCATGGTTGGTCAGGCCATAGCCTTAGGCGCTGTTAAGGGCTACGTTTTAGCTATCGATTCAACAGCCTTTAAGGCTTACAGCGCCAGAGACGCTAGGAAGGGTAAGTCTGATCCGGATGCTGATGTTGGAAGGGCTGGAAGAACATACATTCTTGGCTATAGGGTTCATTTGGCATGTGTTGAGGGC
>NDWU01000014.1 GCA_003056285.1 Candidatus Terraquivivens tikiterensis | reverse complement strand
TTCGCATAAGAAGATGGTAAAGAACCCTTAAGGAAAGCCGTATAAATAGGAAAAAGCAAACGACCGAGATGAGGTTATGAGCGCCCAGCCCACCGGTTTGAACTATGCTTTAGAGAGGCTCCAGAAGTTAGAGGACGCATCGGCAATGCTTCTAGAAATCCTCGAGGGGAGAGTTGATAGGGAAAAAGTCGTGAAGCTTAGGAGGCTTGCAAAAGAGTTCGTCGAGGAGTTCAAGCTGTCAGGGCCGGTCGCTTGGCTAGTAAGGGTCTTGCCCGAGGAGCCGATCCTACCGGGCGCTCCATTAATAAGCGTAGCTGAGAGGCTGGGGCTGCTAGATAAGGAGGGCATAGCCAATGTCCTTAGCTACCTTCGTAACCTTTCGGGAGAAATAATATTACAAATCCAGCGTAGCATCTCCGAAGTAGACCCACCGGCCATAGCATCGAGTATAAAGGCGTTCCCAATCCTAGGAGGAAGGATGCTCGAAATACTCTCCGGGGTTTATCTAGAAAAGGTAAGAGGGTGGCCCGAGCTTTTACCTACGGACCTGCTCCTTCGCATGAGAAGAAGAAGGGTCGATGAAAAGGGTAGCTTAAAAGCCGGCGCTCCAGACCTTTACCGTGAGAAGGGCTTTGTAGAACCCATAATCTGGGCGGCTAACGTATCAAAGTCTTTTAAGAGTTATAGGGACTACGAAGCTTCAGCAGAGTACGTTGCGGAGCTGGTAAGCGAGTATTCAAGCTACATGATGGGCCACAAAGTCGGGTTAAACTATGCCATCGTAGTTTATGAAGAGGCCGTCCAAGAGCGCCACAAAAGGGTTCATGAGGTTTTCTTACAAAAGGTTCTTGAGAAGGTTAAGGATAGAATAAATATGAAGAAATTTTCAGCGGAGCTGTTTGATTTAAGTAGAATAAAAGAAGATTTAGAAAAGAATAGAAGGGAGAACGAGCACGCAAATCACCTATACGCTACATTAAGAGAAATGAAGTTGATTGAAAAGTGAATAACACTCATCTCAAGCTACTTATTAGCTATGGACTCCTCGCTTCCTCGCCATATTTCTCCAATTCTTTTAGGAAGTCAATTATAGTTAGTAGCCTCTGCTTTCCGATCTTAAGTGTTACTGATAGAGTTAGAGGGTCATCCTTTGTAAGGTTGATTAGTTCTAGCTTCGGTACTGATATGCCTTCTCTCGAAATATCTTCTATGATCTTGTTAACGGAGTTGACAACGTTGTTCATACGAGCAACAACGCTCTTCGCCCTCTCAAAGGTGCCAACCAAAGCCAGGGGCAGAGACTCAATGAATTTCATGAGCATATCCTGAACGAGGGTTTCAACTATAGGTCTCCCCTCCTTTATCGCTCTTTCCGTTGAACTCCTGATAGCCTGCTCGTAGTCCGGAATATTCTTTAGCAGCTCCTCCACTTCGGCTAGGAGGGCTTCGGCTAACGGTCTAAGCACGCTTGCGGACAGCGCCTGTCTTTTAAGCTCCTCGGTCCTTATGAGAGTGCCTGCCCTCTTAGCTAAAGCGACAAGAGCTCTCCTGAGAACCTCATCATAACTCATGATCTCATTACTACAAATCAGAGCTTTCATAAGAAATAAATAAACGTTTCTCGACACCTTAACGCTTTTACAACTCTTTCGAACTCTATACCTGGTTCCAGAACCCTCAGTTCAGACGTTGAAGAAGAGATTTAGAGAGCACCCTATCGATGTATTCCCTATAAATGCTTTGACCAAGAAACAGTAACTGTTTCAGCTCATTTTGACTTTTCGACTTCTTAGAACTTCTGCAAGGCTGAAACAGGGTTCTCGGGCCCTCCACATACTGATTTGGCGATCGCTCATCCACACAGGGTTTACATGAGGTCATGGAAGAGCTAATAATATCCTACAAGGAGTTTGCACTCAATGAAGGCGAGACCTCGCGATGGGGGTAGCGTTGGTGAACAAGCCAATTGTTGTTCCTACCGATGGCTTGACCGAAATCTCAAGGAAGCTTTAGGACTATGAGTCCCATTTCCATACATGCTCACAAATTTGATGAGCAACGTTAAAAACGTTTCCTCTTCCTGGCTGAGCTACGGGCCCGTACTGGGCATCTTCATGTTAGAGACCAACGCTGGGTCTTATTTAGGAGTTTTCTCGAATGCTCTCAGCTTTTATACTTTTCAACATCAACGTTGTGTTTTGAAGACATTTTCTCGACGAAACTCAACAACTGTGTTAAAAGAAAACTTCATGGAAATAGAAAAGAGCATTAAGCGCTGTTTTAATAGACTTCTCCTTAACCGTGTAACCTTGCTTTCAGAATCGATCCTATTTTGAAACTGCTGATATGGCGATATCCAGCGCGACCACGAATTTTCTTGGAGCCACCTCCTTTAGCTCCTTAGCCCAAAGGAATTCGGCACTAAAGCCCAACGAATTTATGATGGAGCCGACGTTAGCCTTGACAGTCTCTACCGCGTTCTCATCCTTCGCAAAGCCATAAAAATGTATGATAGCACCAGATGGCGCGGCCAACCTTGTCGCCACATCCAGATACTTCTCCGCAGAGAACGGAAGGTTCATCACCAACCTGTCGGCCTTTTTCTCTATAATCCTATAGTTCTCCCTAACGTCCCCGAATATTGCCGTAACCCTATCGCTAACCCTATTCAGCCTTATGTTCTCTTCAAGGAACCTGAAGGCCGCAGGGTTTATCTCAAACGCATACACTTTACAAGCGGGCTGCATCTTTGCAATGGTTATCGAGAACGGACCAACGCCTGCGAACATGTCTGCCACGCACTCGTAGGGTCTAACCTGGGATGCGACTCTCAACCTTTCGCCAGAAAGCCTTGGTGTGAAGAAGACTTCCCTTACATCAAGCCTATACCTGCACCCGTGCTCCCTGTGCTCCGTCAGAGTGTTTCCTGAGCCGGCTATGACCTCATAAGGCCTTGTCCTGTAATCACCGGTCGATGGCCCAGCTTTGAGGAGTACCGTGTCGACGTGCTTGTGGATGAGCTTAAGCGCTGATGCTATATCGCTAGCGAACGGTCTCAGCCTCTCGTCCAGCTCAAGGACGGCCACGTTACCTATTATGTCGAAAGAGCTCGGAACAAGCTCCATGAGTTTCTCGTCCAAAAATCCCGCTAAGGCTTCTTTCAGGGTCTTTGGTTTCGACGCAAGCCTATCAAAAACGGTTTCTTGAACGAGCGCATCACCCGTTACCAATTCCGGCAACTCATCTGGATTCGGTGCCCGTATGACTGGAAAGTAAACGTACCCTTCGTCAGAGTATACCTTCATGGATGTTTTTAAAATTCCAAGAGAGGCGAGCTTACGCCTGATAACCTCGGCCTTGTATTTTTTCGCGGCCACGGCTAAAGATGTTTCGCTCATCAGATTGCGTGCAATCTTCTTAACTTTTAGCCTTTTGAGCTGCTTATTATAACTTGATATATAAACTTTCTGTTGCCCTTATCCAGCGCATGAGTGGTGTAGGGTTTCCCGCTCACGCATTAAATAGTTCAAAACATGGCAAAAAATAAAAGATGTTTTAGCCGCCGTAAGATGTTAGCTCCATTGATTGTGTTAGCACGTTGTTCTCAAATATCTCGGCTTTCACAACACCAAATATCGGCACGCTCTCGTGCACCCACACCTTTGAGATGATCCCTTCCTGTTCCGCTTCAACCCTAAGACAGTTCACAAAAGTACCTCCAATAACTGTTACCGTTTCGTGGGCCTTGACGTATTGCAAATCAACAGGGTGGGGCAAATTTTGAGAGGCATCCTCAGGATTCAGTTCCCGTTCCATAACCAGCACACTGTTTTCGTACATCCGCACGAGTATGTGGACAAACTCGTACTTGATTTTGTTAATCCACATATATACCAGCATCTTGGGTTCTGAGCTATGTAGTCTTTAATAAACATAGCATAGCTCTTGGGACTCATCAGCCTTGGGGCCCTCACGAGTTCATCGAACCCCTCATCAGCTTCTTCCCCTGTCAGGGTGAACCCGCTCCAAGCCCTCATGAGCTCATTGAAGGGCCTTGGGCTTGGAGTAAGACCCTCCATCTTAAGGTATAGGTTTATTGCTCCATTCAATTGTCTATCTATTCTCAACCCACAACGCTTACACTCATACAGTGCTCCTTTCGGGGTATTAACCATCCCACATCTGGAGCACCTTTTAGTTGAATTGTATGGGTTGAGGATTTTGACGTCGGCCTTATAGCCCATTAGCGTTATTATGGTCTTCCAGTTGCTTTTGGCGATGTTTCTGTTATGGTTTTTCGATTTGCTGAGCATTCGCCTCTTTTCAAGCCTCTCAAACCCATGTATATAATCCTTGAATTCGCTACTTAGGAATGTTGTTATCTTATGCAGAAAATCAATTGCCCTGTTTCTCTCCCTTCTGGAATACTTAGCTAGGATTCTTCTTAGCGATGGCTTCTTCGAAGCTAAGCTCTGTAGCCTCTTCCTCTTAAGCTCATATGCTCTATGTATGTGGAATAGCTGCGACAGGTCAACTCTTATCCATCCGAGCTTTGGGTTGAAGCCATCAAGGCTCCTTTCATTGCAGTCCCACGCTATCCTGCCTTCACACCTCTTCTTCATCTTTTGCTTGAACCTGAAGGTGATTGTTAGGTGCTTCTCGTTTAGGATAAGCTCACCCATCTCGGCGTCCTTTGGCACCCTTGACCAGAACCATGCCCTTGAAACATCGAACTCAAGATGTTCCTCGTAAGGTTTCACGCTCACCTTTATCTTGCCATCCCTAAAGCTGTAGAGCGTTTCTTTTATTCTGATAAATCTCCTCTTAACGATCGGCTTCTCCCTAGACCTTTCACCCTTTAGGTGGCTCCTCCTCCAGGACTTTATGATGGAGTACGCCTGCTTTATGGCTGAATCAACGTAGTGCTTTGAATATCTCCAGCCATCCATCAGAAGGCTCCTTAGGTAGTGATGCTTGAACCCATTTCCCTTTGGGATGATTGGTATGAGCCTTCTCCTTCCTTTCCTGTTAAACTTCTCAATCCACCTTATGTTATCCCATATCTCGTCTATGGCTCTTTGAAGTATAAGCCTATACGCCTCTAGGAACTCAGAGATATCGTAGGAGTGCTTAACGCTGTATGCTCTAACCTGATACGAGCTTCTTGACACACTCTACCACCTCTTTACACTTATGGCTCCTCATACCGTAGAGCCTTCTAGCAAAGTGGGAAACTATCGCTATGAGGTCTTCGGCAAGCTCCTCTTGCGGCGTTTTCTCCTCGTGGTTTATCACCTCTATTTCTGTTCCGAACGATGAGAAAAGCTTTCTCAGGGTTTCGAGGCCGAACCTCGTAAGCCTATCACCATAGGCGACGATAACCTTTGAGACTTTCTTTTCGGAAACCATTTCTAAGAGCTTCAGGAAGCCCTTCCTATTCTCGTTTAAACCTGAGCCGATGTCTGAAAGTATCTGAGTTTCCCCATAACCTCTCTCCTTAACGTAATTTACCACGAGCTGCTTCTGTCTTTTCAAGTCATCCCTCTGCGTTAAGGAGACCCTCGCGTATCCAAAGACAACTCTCTCTTCCTTCAACTTCAGAATCCGCTTTATCTCGCCCTCGGGTATCCTCCTGCGTCCGCCAATCGTCCTAACAACCTAATCTTTCCATCCTTGTCCCAACGCTGGATAGTCCTCGTCGTGACTCCGAGAAGTTCTTTGGCCTCCTTAAGCGTGTAAAGCTTCTCCACCAGACTATTTTCTACAGCTTATTTTATTATTCTGAAATTATTTTATTCTGAAACTGTTGGCTACGGCACGCCAGGCGATGTAGCGGTTGCCATGGTCGTTAATCTACCCGTATGGGGCGAGAATGTAAAGAGGCTGGGTAATTTTGCCAAATCCTTGAATATAAAGTCCGTCAAGCTGTTCGAGTTATTCTCCGGGCCGTTCGAGGCGTTAGAAAGGGAGGCAGAGAGAATAGCGGACAGGTATAGGAATTTGGAAAGGTACAGGTTTGTGGCCAGGACAATCCAGCAGTATGAGTTAGATTTCTGGGACGGTCTACTCTAAAGGATAGGTCAGTCCGCGAAGTGACGGTTAGTTAAATCGAAAGCCTACCTTTTACGACCCCTGCCCTGCTCCGCTCCTGCTCGGTGAGCTCGAAGACTCTCTTGAGCATCTCCTCGTATGCCTCAGAGAGCTGAACATTTCTGCGACGCATCATCCTCCTAGCAGTCTCTATCGCCGATTCGATGTAGATTTCGGTTGGCTTGGCACCGAGCCCCTCCGCATAAGCCGTAAAAGACGGTACGTCTTCTTTTACTATACCGTATAGGTGGCTGGAGACGCCGATCTTCTTTCCACTGAACACGTAGGTACCAACGGCGGTCTTCACGTGGTCGCCAACAAATATTCCAACGAACGTCCTGCCGGTATCGCGTACTTGCCCTCCGATGCTCATCCTTATCGTTCCATAGGTATTCTTCAAATCGGAGTTTGTCGTTCCGGCACCAAGGTTTACCCACTCGCCTACATAAGAGTGGCCGATGAAACCGTAATGTCTCTTGTTTGAGTATCCGTGAAAAATCGACCCCTCAACCTCACCGCCTATCCTGCAAACATCGCCTATGCTGCAGCCTTCCCTTATCTGTCCCCCGAATATTACGCAATCTTTTCCTATGTAGGCCGGACCGGATATGCGCGTCGGTGACTGAACGTAGGTGTTCTCGCCGATGTATATCGGTCCATACCTTGCATCAAGGACCGTGCCTGCCTCGAGGAAAGCGCCTTCTGCTAAGAATACGTTCTCTCTGTTCCCGTATACCGTTATAGGGTGTTCCGTTTCGCCTTTCCACCCTTTCTCTTCTATCCCTTCGAGCTCTGACGTGATTAGCTTAGGGTTGAGCTCTATTATTTCCCATGGGTATTCTAGTATACAAACCCCGCTGGTCTGCAACCTTTCTGATGAGATTTTTAAAATGTTCTCGGTTACGTTATCGGCTGAAGTTATCGCCGTTTGGATTCCTGAGCGCTCGATGGATTCGCCCCTGACGTATGCCGCCACGACCCTCCCATCCTGCACGGCAACCATACCGGGCCTTGAAAGCTTTTGCAGCACCCTGGCCAAACGCTCATCCGCAACGGCCAGGCCGTTGATCAGAAGAACGTCATCATCCACTGCTGAGAAATCGTTCACATAACCCTTCGGTAATTTCTCTTTTTGAACACCTTCGAGGTACCTTCTACAAAAAAATATCACGTTTTCCGATTTCGCAAGCTTCTTGATTATCTTTTCCCTAATCGTCGATGTTCCTACCATAAGCTCATACGTAGGTCTTGTTAACGTTAAGGGGAAGAAATTCTGATAAGCCTCATCCTCAAACACGGCTACGCGCAACGCATACCACCTTACCCTAGACCAAATTCGTCTATTGTGGAAACCTTCGATAAAAAGATTGATACGTCGGACTAAGACTTACTGACAGGCGAAATTTTTAAAGCCTAGAGCGTAGAGTAGGGGGGCATGCTCGTTGAAGAGAGCATTAATTGTTATTTACATCCTATTTCATTTTTTCTATAGTTTTAGGAGCGTTCCTTTACGTATCTCTCGCCGATGTCCTATCAACGAATGAGCGGCTCAAGGGGGTAGTTTCGGAGCTTCTTGTGCAGCAGGATGAGCTTTTTACGAATTACTCTAGGCTAGTCACAAACTACGATGCCCTCAACGCGTCTTATCGGCAACTCGTGGAGAACTACAGGGAGCTCCAATCAGCATACTCAGAGCTTCTATCGGCCTACGCATCCTTGAGCGCAAACCATACATCGCTCTCAGCAAGGTTTAAGGATCTTAACGCATCGTATGTCGAGCTCATGCATAAGTACGAAAAGTTGAGGCACGATTACGACGTACTTTACACAGTGCTTTATAAGCCACTCGAAAACAAGACAGTACCCAGAGTAGACGAACTCAAGGCATGGTTGAAGGAAGACCCGACAGACACCATACAGTACAGAGACCCTGATTTCGTTTGCGGAGATTTCGCCATGATGTTATCCTTCCACGCCAAGCTCAAGGGTTGGGACATGGGGGGTCGTAGCAGTCTTCGGACACGATGCGGACGGGGAGAAGTTCAGCCATGCATTCAACGCCATACTCTGCGCCGAGGGGCTCGTCTATGTCGAGGCCCAGACGGATTCTGTTTGGTGGAATGAAAACCATGAGGAGATCGTACCGGGCCGTTGGTACGAATTTCCGGGCTTCGGCAGAATTTATGTCGAGCGATACGCGGTCGTCGTGCTTTATGAATAAGAGGTGTTAGTATATGCAATAACGGTAAAAGCTTAGAATAATCACAAAGCGGTATCAGAAAGGGAATTGAAAAAGCAAATTGTCATGCTTATGTAAAAATTTTTGGAGATGCAAACTTAATCGAAAGAGAAGGAGCGAACGTACCATAGATCTATGGATCAAGTGCCACGATTAAAAACTCAAACAAGGTTCAGCCATGTCCAAAAGGCGAATGGACAGCACTGATAGTAATGCTCCCAACCAAGCTCTGCGAGGAGGCTACCCTTTATATGCGGATGGACCGCCGGAAAGTCAAAAACGGCTCAAATGGATAAGCGGGGCTGTATGCTTATAGCAAGGCTGAATTGACACAACTAAAGCTCAACGTGGATTGTTACGAGTATTGGCTTTTGACATGGTAGACTTGTTCGTCTACATATCCTCGTAGAGGATCATTCAGTTTCCTGAGTCGCCACTTGTTGCCTGAACAACACCACAAAAGTATAGAGCGGAGAACTCATCAAGATCTTAGATTCACTTGAGAACTACTTTATGGAGAGTACATCCCCATCATTGCAATATCGTATCGATTGATACGTTTAACCGATATAATCGGCAGGTTCATCTACAAGATGTGCACGGGTTGAGGTAGAAGGCAAAGTCTGGATCCATGATCTAACAAAAACGTGGAATTATCGCCGTTACCTTCCAATGAACAATAATTACAGAGAAGTAGGCGCTTAGGAATTGTCTTGCGACGTCTGCCTAAAACGCTAAGGATAGGGTAGTTTGCGTTATTTCTTGACGTGAAAAACGATAGAGGACTTGATGGATTACCTTAGGAACAGCTTAGACCATGTATACAAGAAAATAGCTGAAGAAGTTTGGCATTTATGATGAGCTTGGCAGGCCGAAGAAGGCATATATTGTTAACGTACTGACGCTCTAAGCCTGTCCATAGTATGTCCATTGGATGTTGTCGCAGCTACATGAACTGGTAGAGGTTAACACCCTCTTTCGCGAGAGCCACGAGTTAGCGGTGAACCTGCAGGTTCACGCGTTAAGGAGCGCCTTAAAGAGTGGAGATCCTATAGCGGTCCATGAAGAAGTCAGCGGTGAATATGGTAGGTTTGATGTGCTGATTAAAAGTATTGAAGGTAGCTTTTGTCCTAATTAGCTCAGGAACCACTAAGATCATAGTTTATATTAAAACAGGTGTCGGCTTCAGCCTGAATCAAGTTCTCCGCTACCTCTTGGAAAAGCCCTCTTGCCACGTTTCTGATTTGGTAGATTAGAAAAAGGCAGATGCCGTTAATAGACGACAAGAAGGGCCACTAACCCATAGCATTATTTGCAGCCGAATAACTGCCTTCCGCATAAGGGTCAACATATAACTGTAAGGAGACGAAAGGATTTTGATGAGTGTTAGTGTAGATATTCATAAGGCTAGTGGTTTTGCTGTTATTAAGGATGGCGGAAAAGGTTTTTGAAAATTTCACTTTAAGCACTTTAGGAATGATAGATGTGGGATTTGTGAGTTTGTTGAGAGCATTGTGGCTTTCGGGATGTTAGAGTTCGCTGTTTAGTCCAATGGAAACTTCTAGGTTAGGCTTTATGAGGCTTTGGAAGAACGCGGAATCAGAGTTGTTTTGTCCAATCTTTCTAACACTAGAGCTATTGCTGAAGCTAAGATTCGTATTAACAGGCTTGATGCTCTAATGCTTGCTGAGCTTTTGAGGGCTGGTTTGGTTGCTAAAAGCTATGTTCTACCTAAGCGTGTTAGGGATCGTAAGGCTTTGCTCTGCTACCATATAAGCTTTGTCCAGGCTAGGACTAGGGTTAAAAACTGTGTTAACGCGCTTTTGGATAAACATGAGATACGTGTAAGCTTTATGGATATCTTTGGTGATCGAAGGAGAAAGATGGTTTTAGGGTTTGGATTCCGGAAATTATAGGAAATTATAGTTGGTTTTAAAGTTATACGTAAATTTTTTTCTTACATACATAAACTAATAATTATTGACACAAAATGGATGCGGGATCAATAATACTGAATGCTAAAAGCAAAGGTAGAAAGAAACTTCTAGAACATGAAGCATTTGAGGTGCTCGCTGAATACAAGTTCCCTGTACTAAAGTTTGGCCTAGCTAAAAACGAGGAAGAGGTTATAAAGATCGCCGACTCAATAGGATACCCGGTTGTGTTGAAGATTGTAAGCCCGGATATAGTTCATAAGAGTGATGTTGGCGGTGTAATACTTAACCTCACGAGTTCCGACGATGTTAAAGAAGGGTTCAAGAAGATTATGCTGAACGTCAAAAAAAGAACTCCAAATGCCAAAATTGAAGGTGTATTAGTTCAAGAGATGGTGCCCTCAGAGCTCGAGGTGATTGTAGGTTCAACGAGAGATCCTACATTCGGTTCTGTAGTAACGTTTGGGTTAGGCGGGATCTTCGTTGAGGTTCTTAAGGATGTGAGTTTTAGAGTGACCCCATTAACTCCGGTGGATGCCGATGAGATGATTCGTGAGATAAAGGCTTGCAGAATACTCGAAGGCTATAGAGGCATGCCGCCCAGAGATCTGGAAGCAATAAAAGATATTCTATTGAAGGTCTCAAAACTTATGCTCGAAGTTGAAGAAATCCAGGATGTAGATCTAAACCCTATAATGGTGTTTACACAGGGTAAGGGAGCTAAGGTTGCTGATGCAAGGATAATCCTTAGGTGAGAGGGCTATGGCTTATCTTAAATATCTATTCTATCCTAGAGGCATAGCAGTTGTAGGGGCGTCCAGAGATCCAAGCAAAATAGGAAGCAGGATCTTGAAGAACTTGATAGAGTACGGTTATCAAGGTAGGACGTATCCTGTTAATCCCAATGTAAACGAGATAATGGGGCTTAAAGCCTATCCATCTGTTTCATCAATAGATGGACCCGTAGATGTTGTCGTAGTTTCTGTGCCAGCCAAGCACGTGCTGGACATAATTGATGATGCGGGTAAGGTTGGGGTAAAGCATGCTGTAGTAATAACGTCTGGATTCAAAGAGGTCGGAAATGTAGAGTTGGAGGAGGAGGTCGTTAGAAGGGCCAATAAATACGGTATGAGGGTTCTGGGGCCTAATATCTTCGGATACGTTTATACTCCATCCAAGATAAATGCAACATTCGGCCCCTGCAACGTTATACCGGGAAATGTAGCATTTGTATCACAGAGTGGTGCGCTGGGAATAGCCCTCATGGGCATGACAATACTCGAAAACATAGGCATATCAGCGATGATAAGCATAGGAAACAAAGCAGATCTTGAGGATTCTGACTTTTTGGAGTTCTTTGAAGATGACCCCAACACTTCAGTCATATTGTTATACATCGAGGGGGCCAAAGACGGAAAGAGGTTCGTAGAGGTGGCCAGTCGGGTAAGCCTAAAGAAGCCGATAGTAGCGATAAAGTCGGGTAGAACCGAGGCGGGTGCTCGAGCAGCCGTAAGTCATACTGGTGCCCTTGCTGGCGGACCTGCAATATGGGAAGCGGCCTTTAGGCAGTCGGGCATACTCTTCGCCAAAAGTGTTGAAGAGGCCTTTGATTGGGTCAAAGCCCTTTCATGGAATCCAATGCAGACTGGTGATAGGCTTATTATAATAACTAATGGAGGTGGTGCAGGAGTCCAAGCAACAGACACGTTGGCTGAAAACGGGATTAGTCTGACAAAGCCACCTCAGGAGCTTGTCGAAAAGATAAAGAAGTTCACACCTCCATTTGCATCATTCACAAATCCGATAGACCTCACGGGTATGGCCCTTGATGAATGGTACTATGAAACTCTGCTAGCCGCTTTGAAGAACCCAGATGTACATGCCATAACTGTTCTTTATTGTCAAACAGCCGTAACAGATCCGATGAAGGTTGCTCAGTCAATAGTAGATGCTGTTAGAGATTCCGGTATTAGGAAACCGAAGACTGTTGCTATGATTGGCGGCGTCGAATCTTTTGAGGCAATAAAATACCTAACTAAGAATAAGATACCTGCATATCCAACACCCGAAAGAGCTGCTGCAGCCATGGCCTCTATATATAAGTACATTAAGCTGCGAAACTACATCGCGAAGCGGTTAGGAGCTAAATTCTAATCTACGCAAACTGTAAGGTTAAATGTCTAAGAACATCCTCGCCTATGCTCTACAACTGGACTCGGCTATCATTAACTGCGTGTCAAAGAACACCATTAAAACGTATGGCCTCCAATTGAAGCTGGCGTTCCTTATAGCCTTCCCAACCCTATTGCCAACATTAATTGTCCTTATGAATGGTTTGGGTGCAACCTTAGGTCTTATTATAAGCGAAGTAAGTGTTGGCTTTTCCTGCTGTACTTCAAATTCCTTGGTTCCGGCCACCACCGCCACTCTATGTTCAATCACTCCACCCCGCCCTTCCTCGACGGTTTAAGGGCGGGACAACCTGATCACCGCTTTTCAGAAAACGCCATTAGAATATATAAACGTTGTCAGCAGAAGCGCAGCTTTCGCTTAAAGTACAGGCGATATAAACTATCGGTTGCAGAGCCTTGTGCGATGACATGCTAACTGGAAGAACACTATGTACATAGAATGTTGTATGTTGTAGAGTATATTGCGCTGAGGCGTCAGCTGGAAGCCCGCTCTGAAACGATACATTTTGTGCCGCGCGTTATAAAGCCAATTCCTCAACTTGAAGTTTGAAGCTTCCTGTCCAGCAAAACCAGTCACTAAAAATAAAAGAAAAGAACCCATATAATAAAAACCCGAAAACAAAAATGGCGGGCCCGCTGGGATTTGAACCCAGGCAATACTGGCTCCGGAGGCCAGCGCCCTATCCTTGCTAGGCTACGGGCCCCGTAGATTAGCTCACCGACCGTACATGTATACTTTACGATGGTTTGTCGGAGTATACGTATTTATTCTGAAAAAATTTAGCCGCAATATTTTTAAAGATAAAAATTGTGTTAGTGGTGTACGTATGATAATAGATGTGCATGCCCACGTTGGAGAGTTTCCGAGGCAATGGACTCGGGAATTGTTCGATTCTTATTCACACCTTGTGGGCGACCCGCTGAAATCGGTTTTGCAATATTTCCCCATCGAGGAGAAATTTTTGGCAGATATGGATGAGGCGGGCGTCGATATATCAGTAGTTATGGGTTTCGTCCACTACTCGACGTCAACGCTTGTTCCCGACGAATACGTTTACAACTTTGTTAAGAACTACCCGGACAGGCTCATAGGTTTTTCTTGCATGCAACCAGTAGACAGCAGGGATGAGTTCAACGCAAAGGGTCTTTTGGAGTTTTAGGTGGCCGTCACCAAATATGGGTTCAAAGGGCTGAAGTTCTTACCCGTTTACAACTTCTTCTTTCCTAACGACAGAAGAGCGTATCCATTCTACGAAAAAGCTCTAGAGCTGAACGTTCCTGTTATGTTTCATTCAGCAGCGGTCGGAAGCACAGCAGCGCGTATGAAGTACGGCCATCCTATGTACTTAGAAGACGTTGTGATGGATTTCCCTAAGCTAAAGATCTGCATATCCCACATGTCATTCCCATAGACGGAGGAGGCATTATTGTTGGTGCGAAAGGTGCCGAATATGTACATGGATCTGAGCGCGATGATCAGACCAACGATTCTTGCATGGAATCTCGTCAAAGCAAAGGAATACGGTATGGTACATAAGCTGATGTTCGGTAGCGACTACCCACTTTTCGGCCCTCGGAAGAACTTGGTAGAACTTATTAGAAGGAACGTCAACCAAGTTGCAGAAAGGGTAGGATGGCCAACACTAACGGATGAAGAAATCGAGGGGATTTTGTGGAAAAACGCTGCAAGGTTCTTAGGATTGAAATACTAATTCTTATCAGAAAAACTCTTCCAACCTCTTACTCGTACGCTTTTGCTCGTCCACCTTCCCTTCCGCGCCGAAGATTATTCGGCCGTACACACCATCGAACCCAGGAATTATCTTGATTTTGTTCTGTCTCACAGCCAAGATGAGGTTTGCCAGCTGGGGCCCCATCGCATTCGTTAACTCTTCTTCCGAAGTCTCAAACATTATCTTAAACTCGTTGCCCAAGAGCGATATCAGCCTGCTGTACTCATTCCAAACCCTACCTGACATGAGCCTATGCTCGGACTCTGAGCTCACACCCTCCGAGACGGCTATGAGTTCCTGAAGGGGCAGCGCGTACTTGAAACCTATCGAACCTTCCGGAACGTAGCCAAGAGGCCTATCCGCAAGCTCATTCACCCTGTCGTCAACACCCTTCGTTAACTTTCTTCCACAAACAGCACACCTGTAACCCATGTTCTTTGCGTCCTCTGGCGGTATGGGTCCCACGTTACAGTTCCTATGTCCTGACCAATGGTACTTCCCGTAAGCTGGTGGAACCTCTATGGTCATAATTACTCTGTTTCTGTCCTTCTTTCTGATGGCGTCCGCAACCTCATCGTAGGTCAGCCTTTCCAGATCGAAAACAACGGCCTCCCTTCCTAGCCTGAATGGATAAGGGCTATGTGCATCGCTAGCGCTTATCAACGTAAGTCTGTCCAAGCTGCTAACCCTCCAGTTCATTGGAGGGTCGCTGCTCAGTCCGGTCTCCAGAGCACAGATATCTTTGGCCCTGTCTTCGTAAGCTTCCTCTAAAGAATCTACGCCGCTGAAGCTTCCGAACACGGACCACCATGGCGTCCAAGCATGTGCTGGAAATATCAAATTCCTCCTTTCGGTTTCCAAGATTATGTCGACGAGTTCCGCGGGCGTAATCGAAAGGACTGGCCTACCATCGGATGCTAGGTCGCCGTATGCCGAGAGCCTATCCGCAAGCTGCACGGATACATCCCCCGAGGGCATGAGGATCACATGGTGTATCTTTCTGACCTTTTCTTTGTAACGGTGCACGGTAGCAACTTCAGTCTGAAAGATGAAGTGGACCGGGCTTTCGGAAAACTTCAACCTATAGATTCCCGTATCCCATGCATCCTCTAAGCGCTCGCTTAGCTCCTTAAACCATCCTGGATGGAGGGCATCGCCTGTTCCGAGTAACCCTAACCCCTTTATTACAGCATACCGAGAGATTTCTTCTAGGTTCATGTTCCTAGAGGTTGCGCCAGAATAATAACTGTGTATGTGCAGGTCTGCATAAACCCTCAAGTTTACGGCACAACACTCAAGTTCCTTTCGTCCTATTTACGCTTTCGGGAGAGCATCGTCCATCCTTCCTATACAGGTCTGAAGGGTACGCGTGAGCTACCCAGCGGCTTCCTGCCCCAGCGACCGGACCGATCCCGTACACCCAGAGCGCAGGTTTCCTTCGGCGAAGCCGTTTCCGGAAGCACGCCCGGAAGGCGATTACGGAGGTCTCCGCAAGCGTAACTTCGGCCGCTCCAGCCCTTACGCCAAAAATAACTCTGGAAGGGAAAAATATAATTCCCTTTTCGTTTTCATACAACCCATGAACGGTGCAGGATTTCCCGCCCGCAGAGTTAAAAATTAAATTTAAATCGTAGTACACCATTAAATTGAATCTGCTTATATATTGTCATGATGACCTTAACTTAAACGCGTGGGGGCATTAACATTGGAAGAAGACATAATGTGGCTCCTCAGACACAAGAGCAGGCGCAGGATAATATTGGCTATAGGCGAGGCGGGTAAGATAAGTGCCACGGCCCTCCGCGACAAGCTGGGAATAAGCACCGGTTCACTCTACTACAACCTGCGTCAGTTGGGAGGGCTGGTTCAGCAAGACCAAAAGAGGAACTACATGCTAACCCCTGAAGGGCAGAGAGTTTACAAGGCTTTGACGGAGCAGGCAGGGTCTGAGGGGTTGCTTAGCAAGGAGCCGCCTGGAAAATTGTTTACGATACTTTCAAGCATATTTTTCCCAATCAGCCTTTTTACCCCGATTTATGAGAGCGTAGCCATGAGGATCTTCCTCCCATTACTCTCGATATCTGTTATAAGTGCCTTAATGATCTACGCAAAGTTTATCCCGTTCATACTACATGTGCTAGAAAGACCCCGCTTTACCGTCCTTGAGTTTGGGACGAATTTTCTTATTAGCGTCTTTATCATATATATCTACACTTCGATCATGAGCTGGATTGCCGCAGGTAGGGCGAAAACTCTTAGGATACCCAACAGAAGAGAACTCCTGCCTTCCATTAAGGGTTGGTTAAAGAACAACTATGCAGAACACATCAAGTTCCTAGCGTGTTTGCTACTCTCCCTCCTACCCCTCTCGATACTTCCAGGGGTTATAACGATAGACAGGCTCTTCAAGCTCAACGCGATACCGCCTGCTGGTACTGGGAGCTACTTTGTAGTCAGGGACGTACTCTTATTGGTATCGCAGGGCATAACCATCGTTTTAATGATCGCTGGCATATCTTATGCTAAAAACGTCAAGTGGCAGGGTGCTGCTATGGTTAGCTTTTCGCTACTTTACTTTTCGTTCTTCGTAAATAAAGTTATGGGATTTGTATGACTTTTACTTGACAGTCATCTCAACGCTTACTTCGTCCGGTATCTGAATCCTCATTATCTGTCGAAGAACTCTCTGGTCGCTTATACTCATGTCTATTAATCTCCTATGAATCCTTAGCTCGTGCTTTCGCCAGGTCTTCGTTCCTTCGCCGCATGGGGATTTCCTTACTGGGAGAACGAGCCTTTTCCTAGGCAGGGGTATGGGGCCGGATATCTTCGTGCCCGTCTTATTCGCTATATCCTTTATCTCTTCGCAGACCCTCTCCAACTTCTCCAGGTCAGTGCTCGTAAGTTTAACACGTATCATCTGGGGCAACGGATGCACCCCTACCCCTGTCGGGCGTTTAAGCCTTCTGGGTTATCTCCTTAACGATGCCTGCAGCTATAGTCATGCCGCTATCTCTGATGGCGAACCTACCAAGCTCGGGGAATTGGGAATACGGTTCAAGCGCCGTCGGCTGTAACGGCATAAACCTTACGAGCGCTATGTCCCCAGTCTTCAGGAACTGAGGGTTCTTTTCAACAACCTGTCCAGTCCTTGGATCGATTTTCGCTATGAGCTCGACGAACTTTACGGCTACCTGCGCCGTGTGTATGTGCATGACCGGCGTGTAACCGGCTGCTATAGCCGTCGGGTGATATATCACCACTATTTGGCCAATGAACTCCTTAGCTACGCTACAGGGATTGTCCGGGTGGCTGGCAACCATACCCCTCGCGAGCTGGCTCCTCTCTACACCCTTCAGGTTGAAGCCTATGTTGTCGCCCGGTATAGCCTGCTGCAAAGGCTGGTGGTGCATCTCTATGCTCTTGACCTCGGCCTTTATGTTGGGCGGCATGATAACGACCGTGTCGCCGGGTTTCAGAACGCCCGTCTCGACCCTTCCAACGGGCACGGTCCCTACACCCTTTATGGAGTAAACAGCCTGCAACGGAATTCTCAGGGGCTTGTCTATTGGCTTCGGCGGCTCCTGGAACGTGTCCAGGGCCTCTACCAAGGTCGGTCCGTTGTACCACGGCATGTTCTTGCTCCGTTCTACCAGGTTGTCTCCCAGCCATCCGGATATCGGTACGAAGTGTATCTTTGAGACGTCGTAGCCGATCAACTTCAGCAAGTCCTGTACGCCTTGCTTTACCTCATTGTACCTGGCCTGAGACCAGTTTACAGTGCTATCATCCATCTTGTTGATAGCGACTACCAGCTGCTTTATGCCTAGCATAAACGCTAAGAAGGCATGCTCCCTCGTCTGTCCTCCGTGCGCTATACCAACCTCGTACTCGCCCTTCTTTGCTGAAACGACTAATATGGCGGCGTCGGCCTGGCTTGCACCGGTTATCATGTTCTTCACGAAGTCCCTGTGACCGGGTGCGTCGATCAGCGTGAAATAGTATTTCTTAGTCTCGAACTTTTGGAAGGCAAGGTCTATCGTCAGCCCCCTTTCCCGCTCCTCCTTAATCCTGTCGAGTACCCATGCGTACTTGAATGTCTCCTTTCCGAGCTTCTTCGCCTCTTCCTCGTATTCCTGAATAGTCCTCTCGTCGATGGCACCCAGCTTGTACAGTAGATGGCCCATCGTCGTCGACTTTCCATGGTCCACGTGACCTATGACTACTAGGTTTAGGTGCGGTTTAGCAGACATTCTACTTCCACCGCTTACTGCTTACGTTCATCGCTTCTAGATTGGGTATATATAAGCTTGTAGGGGACTTATCCATAAGATACCCAAGGCTATAAGCCCATCGGCTTCCCGCACCATGACTGCCCGCTAACCCTCTGAGCTACCGCTTTTATGGCGGTCAGGGCTTTAAACTGGCTCTTTCGGCCGTCCCTGTCCCTCTAATTGTACCTTCGGCTTTATGGATGGCCTACTTATGGCGACGTAGGCCAGAACCCCTTTATGCTAATACTTTGTCCAACATTAAGGTGTAGGGATCATGTCACCAGCCCATCATCCCATGAGGGGCCTATTGGCTGTCGATCATCCTCTACAGTGATGCCCAAGACCTAACACCATCAGCACCATAGCATTATGACGTTTCGGACAGCAGGATGGGCCTTATCTTGACGATAAAGCGATTCTCTCCAGCTCGAGCTTCTTCTTAATGGCATAACTTTTGCTGTCGTTTTGCGAGGCCAATATTATCTCATCGGCTAGACACTCGTCAACCGTTTTCCTGTTCCTGAAACTAGCCTCGCGTGCGGCAGTGGTTATGTACCTGAGCGCCAAGTCTAACCTCCTCTGGGGCGATATGTCAACGGCCTTGAAGTACACGATACCTCCGTAGCTTAGCCTTGTTACGTCCTCCCTCGGCGCGGCATTCTCGAGCGCCCTCACCAAGACCTCCACAGGGTTCATACCGGTTCTCAAATGTATTATCTCTAGAGCGTTACGAACTATCTTAAGAGCTTTGGACTTTTTTCCGCCATTCCTTCCGGGTCTCATAAGCATGTTCGCCAGGCGTTCGACTATGCAGACCTGAGCCTTTCCGAACCTCCTGTGCTCGTGCCTTCCACCAGAGTGCACCATCGGCTTTAAGCAGATGTAACGCTGTAGACCTGGGTCTTTTACCTCGATGCCCTCCGTATCCCATTTGTCGAATATTTTAAAGCCTACCAAAGGCATTACCTCTTCGGCTTTTTGACCTTACCAGTAATTAACAGGTTAAGCGGAACGCCGTTCACCAACTCTACTTTGTACCTAACGCCCGGAAGGTCGCCGTAGCTCTTGCCCATCGAGCCACCTATGCCGCTGATTATCACCTCATCATGCTCGTCAACGACGTTTAGGGCACCATCTCCTGGTAGGAATGCCGTGACGACCTTGCCGTTCTTGATCAGCTGAACCCTGACGGCCTTCCTGACGGCTGAGTTCGGTTGCCTAGACTCTATCCCAATCTTCTGAAGGACTATACCACGGGCCATGGGCGCACCCTCGAGCGGGTCTGTCTTTAGCTTGAGCTGGAGCATCCTGATGCGGTATTTTCGCTGACTCCACCTAAACTTCTTCCTGTTTTGGACGAGCTTCCTAGCCGCGAACAGCCCATTGCCCATGGTTCATCCTCGGCTGAGATGGGAGGTCTGGTAAGCAACTTAAAAACTCTTCTCTTTATTACGGGTTTCTTTACTATCGGCACACCAAAAGGCCGAGGGCGTAGGATTCTCGGGTTCCTGGCCTCTACATAGGCCTTGACCATCATCAGGCCTTGTCCTCCTCCGGGCTCATGGGAGGCCGGCATCGCCCTCCAACCCTTTCGAACCTAGGGTCATCCGTACAGGGAAATTCCCCGCATCTCAAGCTTAACCGCATCATCCACAATGTTCGCGCTTTTTGCCACAGAATCAAGACCTATTGCCTGTTTTATGTCTTTCGGCGAAAAATACTTATTAATTATGGCTTTATATAACACTGTTAAGAAAATGTTTGGAGGCACGTGGGCTTCTAGATTCCTCACCGCAGCGATATTCCAAGACCACCGACTATTATTCTCAGAACGGTCGGAAACGGTTGTATAGGAAGCACTATAGCGAGCGTCCACAAACACGCTACTTTTGCTTTTTCTTAGACCAATGCGGCTTTAAAGCCTTTTACCCTAAGCTTTTCAACCCTTACGAGGTCTTGTGACCTTTTACTGGACGGTAACATGGTCTATGCTATAATGCCTCTTGGCTAGCAGCCTGACAAGCTCTATGGTCTTTCCGTTTTTTCCGATGGCAAGCCCCTTATCCTTTGGCTCCACCGACGCTATCGCTATCTTTTTGCCGTCGGGCCTTGACGCTATCCTAACGGGACCCGATAGCTTTGCTGGCATGAACGCATTCCTGACGAATTTACCAGGGTCTTCTGAGAGCTCGATTACCTTGACGCGCTTCTTAATTATTCTTGAGAACTCCTGTATTTTGCTACCGCCTTTGCTCAAGGCCTTCCTAAGGTCACCTTCCCTTACGACGAACACTACCAAATCACCGGACTCAACACAATCTACGGCAGCTACGCCAGTTGCTGCCTCGAACAGCGATATGTATTTCATCTCCTTTTCCGTTAGCTTGAACCCTTCATTCAACTTCCGGTGCAACCTCCTCTAGTATGTTTGAGCTGCCTGGATCTAGGACGGAGAGTGTTGAGACCCTGAATGGTTTCCCCACGATGTAGCCTATCTCGTTTGAGCTCAGCTCCGTCTTTATCATCGGCACGCCCACCATCCTGGAGGCCATGTAGATCCTCTTTTCCACATTCGACGGGCAGTTCTTTGCCAGCAGCACGAGCTTAGATTTGCCGTTTAGCAGCGATAAATAGGACTGCCTAAAACCAAGAGCCACCTTGCCCGTTCTGCTTATTACCTCAAGCTCCTTCCTTATGTTCATCCCCGCCACCCGACCTGTTACCAGACGACGCAGCCTGGTGAAGCATCAACAACGAGACCATTCCCGTGCCTACCGGTATCTCCTTCCCCATCAGTATCCTCTCAACGTTGCCCTTCAAGTAATCTACCTCTCCCCTTGTCGCCGCGTCGAGCAACACCTGGACGCTTATCTCGAACGCTGCCCTGGCAAGCACGCTCTCCTTCAGCTTAATCACACCATGCCTACCCACCTGCTTCACGCTACCGCTTACGGTCATCATGTCTGCCAACAGGGTAAGGTGTCTAACGTCAACGTCTAGCCCCTGCTCGCGGAGGACGTTCTTCGCTTCGTTTATTATGGCGTTCCTCGCGGCCTCTATTCCCAAGACCTCTGCGATCTCGTGTATGTCGTTCGTAATAACCCTAGTGGCATCGACGCCTGGCACCTTCACCACCTCCCTTAAGTTTGAGCCCTCCGTGAGGATTATATACTCATCACCCTCTTGCGAGACTATAGCCTTAGTTATTCTTTTGATACCTTTGACAGTCATCTTATCATCTAGCAGAATCCTATCCCTGAGCCTTTCCAGCGCTTGCACTGTATCCTCGGATGGTTTTAGGATTATCGTGTCAGTGTCCTTCACTTCTGGCTTATAGGCTTTCAGGGCGTTCTTCACGTCGTTCAACGTAACACCCCTTTCGTGCATCGTATCAGTTTCCAACTTAACGGTCAGGGTTCCACGTTTGTAGTTTATCGTGACTTCGGAAACTATGTCCTTGAGGGGCGTGTGCAGTATCTGGTTTGCAATCTTCTGGGCTTTAGCCCTATCCTTTGCAAACTCCTTCTGAAGGTATATCCTCATTATAGGCGTGGAGGGGACCTTGCGGGCATCGACGATCTCGATTAACCTCGGCAAGCCGAGCAGTATGCTCTGCTCCCTAACGCCAGCAAAGTGGAACGTTCTGAGTGTAAGCTGGGTTCCAGGCTCACCTATCGATTGGGCCGTTACGACGCCCACGGCATCGCCAGGCTCTACCCTAGAGTTCAAGTATACCCTGTATGCCTCCTCGAACGATTTGTCGATCACCCGCTCCGATGCCTTTACCTTTGTGAGCTCGTTCATTAACTCCTCGACGATCTTCTCGGGCATGAGCTTCCTATACAGTTCAGCTTTGGACACCAGATAATCGTATGAGGCAGGTTTATCGGCCGGCAGAGAGCTCATCACCCTCTCCACAACAACGGCTGGGTTAACCGGTTGTCCGTGTTCGCTCTTAGCTGGGTCGACACCATCCTCACCGTACTGGAATTGGATTATCCTTTTTTCATCCGTCGTCCTTACCGTGCCGTCGTATTCAACGTACAAGGATTCTAGGGCGTTTATAAGCCGGCGTTGCATGTAACCACTCTGCTGAGTTCTCACTGCCGTATCGACCAGCCCATCCCTTCCGCCTACCATGTGGAAGAAGAATTCTACCGGGTCCAAGCCGCTCATGAACGAGTTGTAAACGAAGCCCCTTGCCCTAGGCGATAGGTCTCCGGGCTTGAAGAAGGTAAGGACCCTGTCGGTATAGCCCCTCTTTATCCTTTCCCTTCTAACGGCCTGCTGACCGACTACCGCTATCATTTGGTCGATGTTAAGCGAGGTCCCCCTAGCTCCTGTCTTTATCATGATTATCGCGTTATTCGAGGGCGGGATGTTCTGCCTCACGATCTTGCCGGCCATGTCCCTAGTCCTCGATAGCAGGGAAAGGACGGCAGACTCGAACGATTGCTCAGGAGTCTCACCGGGATAGACGGGGGCCTTACCCTTTTCGTAATCCGTTTTAAGCTTAACAAACTCCTCGTCCATCTTTACAAAGAGTTTGGATATATCCTTGTAGACTTCGGACGGCACCGTTAAGTCGTCTACGGTGAACGTAAAGCCTCTGATGCGAAGGTACGTGTTGGTAAGCTTCACTACCTTGTCTAAGAACTCCCTGGCTACGTCGTACCCGTAATCTCTCACTAACCTGTGTATTATATTGTTTGCTTTTTCTACACCTATACCGTTCTTATCTATCACACCCTTTACGAGCTTGCCGTCCTGTATTATGACTGTCTCCTCGGGCGAGAAGCTGGACCTGAATTTGTGATTGAAGTCCTTTGGAAGCAGCAGGCTAAATATCTGCTTGCCGCTCCATAGCGGTTGCGGCTCGCTTACTACGGGCTCTGGTAACTCACCGTCGTACCCTATCGCAGAGAGCAGGTAGGAGACCTCTTTTAAGCTGAGAAGCGTATCGTCCTTTGTCAGCAGGTATGCTGCCGTTAGGAAGTCCCTGATCGCTCCGATTATTGGTGCACCATGGCGCGGTGATATTATGTTGTTTTGTACCAGAAGCAATATCCTAGCTTCCGTTTGAGCTTCCTCGCTCTGCGGAACGTGCAGGTTCATCTCGTCGCCGTCAAAGTCCGCGTTGTATGGTGTGCAAACTGCAAGGTTAAGACGGAACGTCTTGTAGGGAAGGACCTTTACTATATGGGCCATTATGGACATCCTGTGTAGCGACGGCTGCCTGTTAAACAGGACGATGTCCCCATCTATCAGGTGCCGCTCGACTATGTAGCCTGGTTCGAGAGCGTTTGCTAGCTCATTCAGGTCATGAGCAAGCTTCAGCCTGATGGCTCTACCGTCCGGCCTGATTATGTATTTTGCACCAGGATACTTGTCCGGGCCATTCCTTACGTATTCTCTTAGCCTTTCGATGTTCCAGGCGTTAACTTTTTCCGGTACGGTAAGCTGCATCGCTATCTCTAAGGGGACGCCGACCTCGTTTATCCCTATGTTGGGGTCTGGGGATATAACGGTCCTGGCAGAGAAGTCTACCCTCTTTCCGGAAAGGTTTAACCTGAACCTACCTTCTTTGCCCTTCAACCTTTGCGCCAACGTTTTTAGCACACGGCCGGACCTATGAACGGATGGTGACGTCCCTACCGCCTCGTTGTTGATGTAGGTCGTTACATGGTACTGGAGAAGGTCGGATAGCTCCATTATGACGGGCGAGGGTGACCCTGCCGCTATATTTTCCCTAAGCCTCTGGGCGACCCTGAGTATGTCCACCAGCTTGTGCGTTAGGTCGTCCTCTGACCTGAAGCCGGATTCTAGCGTGATGGATGGTCTTACGTATACTGGGGGCACGGGCAATACCGTGAGCACCATCCATTCTGGCCTTGCGCTCGTAGGATCTATATCCAGCAACACTAGGTCCTCGTCGGGTATCCTCTCGAGCCTAGTTCTTACCACGCTAGCTGGAAGCCTTACCAGCTCCGACTCCGAGGCCTCTATGAAAGTCGTCGGCTTCTCCAGCTCGATCCTCACCTGCTTCTCGCCGCAGTGCGGACATGTCTGCGTCGACGTGGCCTTTTGCATTATCTTAAAGTAGATGTGCCTGTACGGTCTTCCGGATTGCTTCTCCCTCTCCAACTCCTCCCTGAAGCTCTTTATCTGCTCATCGTCCAGGAGTATCCTGCCGCATGACCTGCAGGTAGCTTTTAAAAGCATGTGTATGGTCTTAGCGAACCCAACGTGTATGACGGGCACAGGTAATTCTATGTGTCCGAAATGTCCTGGACATCCGAGGTATGTGTTGCCGCATGTCTTACAACGCTGGCCTGGTTCCAACGTCCCCAGCCTCGGGTCCATAACGCCCGTCGGTATCGGGAGGCCGTCGTCGCCGTACGTATCTGGGTTTTGTATCTCGGCCACGGACATCTTCCTGATTAGGTCAGGCGAGAGTATGCCGAATTTTATGGCCGCAACAGAGCCCCTGTACGACATATCAAACCAGCTCCTCCAACTTTACTTTCGGGTAGATGCACATGCTCAACAACTCGTTCAGTAGGAGGTAGAATGCATAGGACATGACGACGGGCTTTATGCTCGCCTCCTTCCCGCACACCCTACAAACCATACGCTCCTGTTTGAGGTCGTAGTATGCCGGTAAGCCACACTTTTCGCAGAAGTACGCGACGTACTTATCGGACTGCTCGAGTAGCCTGTCCAAAAGCAGGTAAGCGGCCCCGTGCGCAACCAAGCAGTCGCGCTCCATCTCCCCAAACTTCAGGCCGCCACCCCTGGCTCTCCCTTCGGTCGGCTGCCGGGTTAGCATCTGTACCTGCCCACGTGCCCTGGCATGTATTTTGTCCCTGACTAGGTGGTGTAGCCTCTGGTAGTAAACTACACCGATGAAGATTTCCGCCTCGAATTTCTTGCCGGTCAAGCCGTCGTACATTACCGATGTCCCCGAGCTCTTGAAGCCCAGCGCTTCAAGCTCTGCCCTTAATTCTTCAAGACTCTTGCCAAAGAACGGCGTTCCGTCAACAGGCTCAGCCTTTATGGCCGCGACCTTTCCGGCTATGCTCTCGATGAGCTGGCCGATCGTCATCCTTGAGGGGAATGCGTGCGGGTTTATTATCAGGTCTGGGACTATGCCATCCTCCGTGTAGGGCATGTCCTCCTGCGGGAAGAGCGCACCTACAACGCCCTTCTGTCCGTGTCTCGACGAGAACTTGTCGCCTATCTCGACGAAGCACGTAGTCCTAACCCTTGCCTTTACGAGCTTGTTGCCCTCGTCCGTCCTAGTTATGAATATTTGGTCAACGACGCCGCTCTCGGACTGTCTGACTACTTCTGACGCGTCCCTCCACACCATCTCCCTTGCCGGCGTACGCGTGTACTCTTCTATGAACCTCGGCGGGCTCATAACGCCGACTATTACCATATTTCCGCTCACGTCGGATTCTATATGGGCCAACCCATCCGCATCCAGTATCCTATAATATTGCTCGCCCTTGTAGCCTCTTATGCTGGGTTCTGGTATCCCAAACCTATCCCTCTGGCCTCCAAGGTACTGTCTTGACTCTACCTCGTAAGTCCTGTAGCTAAGGGAAAGGCCAAGTCCTCTCTCGACGGATGATTTGTTAAGTACAACAGCGTCCTCCATATTATACCCTTGAGCTGAGAGTATTGCGACGACCATATTCTGGCCTATCGGCCTGCTGTTAAGGCCTATCAGCTCGATTGATTTTGTCGTGACGATGGGTTTCTGGGGATAGACGAGAAGGTGCATCCTTGAGTCCGTCCTTATCTCATAATTCGAGGCGAAGAAGCCCAAGGCCTGTTTGGCCATAGCACCCTCGTATACATTCCTTGGAGATTGGTTGTGCTCAGCGTAAGGGATTATCGAGGTGACAGCCCCAAGCATCATGTATGGAGATATTTCCACGTGCGTATGCTCGGGCGTGACCGTCTCCGGCGTTAGGGCAACGTACGCGTTCTCCTCCTCTTCAGCATCCAAAAACTCAATGATTCCCATGGAAACAAGGTCTCTAAACCTGGATATTCTATTCTTTATTGCCTCTACGTGGTTGCGGTTTAATCTTGGCAAGCCCCTCTCGACGATTATTAAAGGCCTTCTGACCCTGCCCTCATCTGTGTTTATCCAGACCTCTTGGATGTGCTTGTAGCTATACAGCGCAACGTTCATGTTGTTGTTTATCTCACCGTTCCTTCTCAGGTTTCTTAGCTCCGTAACGAGCTCTTGCCCGTTTGGATGGAAACCTACCAGTAGACCGTCCACGAACACCTTCGTCGACAAGAACCTTTTTCGACTTATGGCCTCGCTTAAGGGCATGACCCCAAGCACGTAGAGCTTATCCAAGACTTCGCGCCTATTCATAGGGAACGAGAACTCCGCCGAGAGCGCTAGGTTCTTAACCAGACCGCAGTTGCTACCCTCTGGTGTCTCGGCGGGACATATCCTGCCCCAGTGCGTTCCATGAAGGTCCCTTGCCTCGAAGTGTGGCTGGCTCCTGCTCAAGGGTGACTGCACCCTCCTTAGATGGCTCAGCGTTGCCAGGTAGTTGGTTCTGTTCAGCAGCTGGGTTACGCCAACCCTACCACCGGGCCAGTTCCCTGTAGCGAACGCATGCTTGACAAAATCTGCGACTATCCCTGGCCTGACGAACGTAGATATGGACGTTGGCTGCCTTATTGTCAATAACCTTTCCAGTTGGTACCTCACATCCCTTATGAGTTTCAAGAATGCCATCCTGTAAAGCTCCATCAGCAAGGGTGTTGCCAGCTTCACGCGCTTGTTGGCATAGTGGTCCTTGTCGCTGGGCTTCCTGAGGCCCAGGCTTGTCTCCAATACCCTACCTATCATCTCGCATAAGAATACCGCCTTAAGATATCTCGAGGCCTTATCGGTCCCTATATGCGGTAGGAGAACGTTATCTATCAGCTGCTCGGCCCTTTGTACCCTATATTCCTCAGCATACCCGAAAGCTATCTTGTTGCCTATGTACTTTAGAGCGTCCTCGACTGTCTCTACGCCCTCCGCTTCCTTGAAGGGAGCCTCCAGCAACTCTTGGACTTCTTTCACTGGCGATATGAAGCTTACGATCTCCCTGTCGTTCGTCATGCCCAAGGCCCTGAGAAGGATTATGGCCGGTATGCCTTTGTAGATCCTTGAGAAGAAAACCCTTATCGGGCCGCCTTCCTTGTAAGTAACCTCGACCTTAGCTTGCCTACCGAACGCAGAGGATAGCACGACCGCAGTATACTGTGGCTTACCACCGACGTCCTTTTCCGTTACGAGTATCTTGTTAGGCGCCAAATCCTCTATGGCAACTATTACGCGTTCGGAGCCGTTGATTATGAAGTATCCCCCTGGGTCCATGGGGTCCTCGCCTATGGCCAGTAGCTCGTCATGCGTCATCTTCGATAGCGGGCATATGTCGCTCTTCACCATCACCGGTATTATTCCAACCTCTACGCGCTCTGAGGATAGGAGCCTTCCATCCAAGTACAGGTTCATCTTGGCATACAACGGCGCGGCGTACGTGAGCTTCCTGAGCCGGCACTCGGCAGGCGTTATGTTCTCGTTGACCGTGCCATCTATCTCGATGACCCGCGGTTTATCTACCTCGATCGTCCCAAACTTAAAGGTTAGCGTTCCGTGTTTCGTTTTAATCTCCTGCACGTCCAAAGAATTGACGAGTTCCTGTAGACCCTTTCTGATAAAATAGTTGTATGACCTGATTTGATGCTGAACGAGCCCTTCTTCTTCTATGAAGCTTTTAGCTACATACCAAAGATCTTCCGCTGTAAGCTTATAGTCTTTTTGCATAGCTCACTCCCTCACTACCAGCCTGTAATAAACCGTCCTTCCTGCGGTTTCCGTCTGCCTTATGATCCTTATAACGTCACCCGGCTTCGCGCCGATTTCCTTAACGATGGGGTCCGAGGCCAGAATATAAGGGAGCTGTTGCGGTTTTATACGATACCTTTTCAGCAGCTCCTCCACTTCTTCCTTCGTCATTATCTCATGCCTCGGAACCAAAACGTGCTTGCTCGGGGAGAACGCTTGGGCTCTCTCCTGCTCCGAGGGTTTAGCTTTGTCGGCCATACTTGACGTTCCTCCAAAAATATAGACGTTCACTATACCAAATCCGAGTCTGGAAACCGATTAGGTTATTAATAAATCTTCAACGAACTTTATCCGGAATCCCTCGGCTTTAGCTTTTTTGCCCCTTTAATTTGTTCAGGGCGTATTCAAGCTTTACCCTTTTGTCCCGGACCCACCTTCTCTCATCCTCAAGGCACACCATGCTATCCTCTACGGCACGCCTTACCAAAGCAGGGTTTGCAGATCCTACCGTCCTGTAGGAGTGCACGACCCTCGTCGGCTCCATCAAAACCATGAGGTCGTCGAGCTCTAGGGGGACGTCTATGTTGAACTCAGCTTTTGTTTTTCGGAGAGAGGCCTCATCGAGTTTTCCATCGTATAAAAGCTTACTAATTCTACCAGCGAATGCGTGCGCATCACGGAAAGGTATTTTATGCTCTAGGGAAAGGTAGTTCGCGACCTCTACAACCCCAGTCGGCGGGTTGCATGCTCTCATGCATCTGTCTTTATTGACCTTCAAGCTGGGTACGAGCTTTGTCATCATTTGTAAGGTTTCCTCAACAACCTCGAGCGCCTGCCATAGCTTTGGCGTTATCTGCTGGAGGTCTAGGTTGTAACCGCTTGCCTGCCTCGCAGCGATCACTGTAGCGGACGTTAGTAGGCCCAACAACTCTCCAAGCTTGGTCCTTGAGATCTCCGCGACTACCGGGTTTCGTTTTTGGGGCATGATGCTACTCGTAGCCGAGAACTCCTCTGGAAACTCTATGAGGGCAAACTCTTCCGAGCTGAAGATCACCAACTCTTCGGATAAGGAAGAGAGTATGAGCATTATCAAAGTCAAGCACGATAGCGCCTCTACTATAAAGTCCCTTGATGCCGTGGACTCAAGAGCATTTTGGCTTACCCTGCTGAAGCCCAAGAGCGATGCCGAGTACTCCCTGTCCAAGGGTACGCTAGTTCCCGCAACCGCCGCCGAGCCGAGCGGTGACTCGTCAACCAACTCATAGAGCATCTTTACATGCTGGAGCGCTTTGAGGACCCTGATGGCGTAGGAGTGCATGACGAATCCAAAAGTTGCTGGCGCAGCCCTCTGCAAGTGCGTATAAACAGGGAATATTGTATCGGACTCTGCGAGCGCTTTTCTCAGAAGGGCGTCGCAAAACGCCAAACAAACTTCATGCAACCTCAAAAGCCTTTCTTTGAGCCTAAGCTTTATGGCCGTAACGACCGCATCGTTCCTGCTCTTACCGAGGGCGAGGGATGCGCCTATTTGGGGAACGTGCTTCGTTAGCTCTGCCTCGATCACCATGTGCACATCCTCGTACCTTGGGTCGTCAAGGCTCGGCGGGTTTTTCAGCATCCCTTGGAGGTGCTTCTCTGCCCTCTCGGCCAGATCCGATGGTATTATTCCCGCCTTTTCCAGAAGCTTTACGTGCGCTATGTTTACCAAAATCACGCTTTCTAGTATCTCCTTGTCGAAGTGGAGCGAAGAAGTGTATTTGGCAGCATCTACGTCAAGCTCCCGTTCCATCCTTCCCCTTCTGTGCATACGAGCCATCCCGCTAGAAACCTGCCGATCCAGTAACGGAGGGGCACTCCCTCTAAAAAGCCTTGTGCATAAACTCTCGGCCACTATGCTTGGCTGGCAGATGCAAGCTCGACGATGCAATTCTTGTAAACTTCTGCCGCTGTCATGACGTCCCTTATGGATATTTTCTCTAGCGTCGTATGTGCCAAGAGGGAATCCCCAGGGCCGTAAGCTGCTATATCAGAGGATATCCTGTACATCACGTTCATGTCGCTCGTTCCTGTCTTCATAACTACTTTTGGCTTCAAGCCAACCCTCAGTATGCTCCTAATCAGGGACCTCGGGACGGGGCTGGACAGGCTAACCTTGACAGGCTCCGTTCTCTCCAGCACAGAGAGCTCGCAGCCGTGTTCCCAGCAAAGCTCCTCGAGCTTGCTCAAGATTTGTTTAGATAGAACATTATACGGAATCCTTACGTTGATTATGGCCCTTGCAAACTCTGGAAGCTTAGTCGGCCAGTCTCCGGCTTCTAAAACGGTTATGCATACAGACGTCTCCTCATAACCCCTGCCTGAGAAGTTGTGCTTTATCTCCTCCCAAAGAGCGAAGAGCTTCTCCAGCGCCGACTCTCCCATGTATGGTGCGCTGCTATGACCACCGCTTGCCGATGCGCTAACCTTAACAGTCAAGCTCCCCCTGTAGCCTATCGCAACGCCCGTGGTCCCGGTAGGCTCGCCGATTATTATATGGTCAGCCCTAAAGCCAGAGTTTACCAGGTGGTTCGCACCCTTGCCCTCCCTTTCCTCATCGATAAGGCACGCTACGACTACCCTTGCGCCCTTGACGCTGCTCTTAGCCTTGGCCGCGCCTATTAGCATGGCCATGAGCGGCCCTTTGGCATCGACTGCACCCCTGCCCCAGACCTCGTCGTTTGAGGCCTTCACCTCGAGCCTGCCAGGAACAGTATCCATGTGGGTGGCGAGCAGGATCGTCTTGCCAGATCCGTATTCTGCTATGAAGCTACCTACCTCATCCACACCGTAGCTTTCATAACCCAGGCGCGAGCATATTTCCCGGAGCGGCTCGTGAAGCCTCCACTCTTCGCCAGAAGGTGTGTACGTATCTAAAATCCGAATAAGCATATCCCTTACCTCGTTGACGGAAGTCATGCTCCAGAACCCCCCTTCTCAGGTTTCCAAGAGGAAAGAACCTCTTCGATGAGCTCAGAGCAAAGCCTTATGTCCTCATCGTTTATCAAGTAGGGAGGTAGCAGCCTTAGGACCGTGGCTCCGGCCTTAAGGCACAGCAAACCTTTCGTCTGCAATTCACGTATAACCTCCTCAGGGCTGAACCTTAACTCTATTCCCAACATTAGCCCCATCCCCTTTACACCACGCGCTGCATGCGTACAACGCTCCACCACCTTTTTTAGCTCTGCCGACAGCTTCTCCCCCAAAAGCGAGCTTTTTGACGGAACCGAGTCGCCGATGAGGACATCTATGCCCCCTGATACGGCAGCCAGGGCCAACGGGTTTCCGCCGTGCGTAGAGCCGTGCTCGGCTTCGCGTAGCCTCTCACCTATCGAGCTCCTAACAGCAACCATGCTTACCGGAAAACCTCCGCCGATAGACTTGCCCGCAACTAGTATGTCCGGCTTTATATTCAGATGCTCATGCGCCCATACCCTGCCAGTCCTACCGAAGCCAGCTTGAACCTCATCGACTATTAAAAACGCTCCGGCCCCTTCGCAGGCCTCCGCCAACGCTCTCGCAAAACCTTGCGTGGCAGGCGTCAACCCACCCTCGCCCTGGACGGGTTCGAGCAGCACAGCCGCAACGCTCTCGTCTACAGCTGAGGTTACTGCGTCGGCATCGTTGTAAGGGATGAACCTCGTCTCCCACGGAAAAGGCTCGTAGCCTTCCCTATACCTTGGGTTCCAGGTGACGGATAGGGCACCCATCGTCCTACCGTGAAAGGAGTTCCTGAAAGCTACGAACCTTTTCCTTCCGGTTACCTTACGTGCGATCTTCATCGCCAGCTCTACTGCCTCGCTCCCGCTGTTCAGAAAGTATACGTAACCCATGCCGCTAGGGAGTATCCTCGAAAGCTTCGATAGAACTTCGTCGGCGATGTCCGTCTGGAAAGCTGGCGTGGCAGTCATGATGACGTCCATCTGATGCTTAATACTTTCTACTACCTTGGGGTTCCTATGGCCAAGAAAGGCCGCACCGTGTCCTGTGTGACAGTCCAGATACTTCCTTCCCGCTTCGTCCCATACGTACTGTCCGTAAGCTCTAGATAACCTAAGAAGCCGTGGCTTAGCGAACGGTATTATCCTTAAACTTTTCTCTAAAGCGTTCATCTCCTTAGCGCTTCTACCGTCGAAGATACTATCTTGCGGGGTAGGTCGTAACCCGTAACCCTAACGGTATTCTTAAACTCGACTACGGCGTTCACCTCGGACACCAATACCCTACCGTCTTCGCCCTCCATCAGGTCCACACCCAGAACACCACCGCCCAACGCATCGCCGGCCTTTATGACAAGTTCCTTCAGGTTCTCGTCCAAGCTGGCTGGTTCTGCCCTTGCGCCGAGGGCTGTGTTCGTCTTCCAGTTCTGGCTAACCCTGTAGATGGCAACAGGAACCTCTCCCCATACGTAGTAGGCCCTAATGTCCCTTCCGGGCTTCCTTATGAACTCTTGGATGTAGTGTATCTGAAAGTGGGGCGACGGCATGTTCTCCCTAAAATCGATGATGTCCAGCAGCGAGGATTCATCGTCGGCCTTAGCTATCATCCTACCCCAGCTCCCGTGTATCGGTTTTACAACGACGGGGTATCCGATCTTCTTTGCAGCGTCAAGCGCCCTCTCTCTATCAAACGCTATCATAGTCCTTGGCACGGGTATACCTTTCTTCGCCAAAACCATCGTAGTAAACATTTTGTCGCCGCAGTTCCTTATGACATCGAAGCTGTTCACGACGGGTATCCCCTGCTCTTGTAGAGCAAGCGAAGATGCTAAGGCCCTGTAGAAGCTTACGCACCTCTCGAAGACCAAATCGAGCTCGTTGTTTCCTGGCTCCGTTAGTTGGAAGACGGATTCTGGAACGCGTATGAGCTCCAGCGTGTAGCCTAAATCTTTGATGGCGTACGCAAGAGATTTCTCTTCCCATCTTAAGAGGTCATAGGCCAGCCCAATCCTCAACCGAGTTTCACTGTCCCCAGTCTTCGGCTATCTCCTCGGCTAGCTTTAGCTCAAACTTTCCCCCGGTTATAACCAGTTCTAAGTGAGCGCCGCACTCTTCGTGCTCGAACAGCTCGCCCGGTAGCGAGTCTTCTGGTATATCCAGCTTACCGCCGCATATCGGACACGTAACCTTTACCATGTGCTGCGCCACACCACCACTACATTTTTCGTAGTCATACGTAATATAAATGTTTTAACTTGGTGTATAAATGGCAATATTTCGGATTAATACTACGATTTTCGGACATATTTTCGACATAAGTCGTAACCGATTTCTACGATTGCTAAAAAGCGCGCATCCTTATCACTGTGCCGTATCCTTGCTCCAGCGCCGAGAGCGGTTCTTCGGAAAGCCCTGAGCAGATGACGCAGCGTTCGACGCCCGCCTCAACGGCCTCGGCCGCAAGCATAACCTTTCTGTTCATGCCGGCGCCTATCCTCGGCAAGAGCTCCCGTGCCTCTCGAGGGGTTATCTCGCGTATGAGCTGGCCGTCTAAGATCAGACCGTCCACGTCCGTCAGCATTACCAAGAGTTCGACCCTTAGGGCTCTCGCTATAGCCGCAGCAGCCTGGTCACCGTCGACGTTGAGGAGCTCGCCCTCGGAACCTATGGCGACCGGTGAGAGCACAACGACGTATCCTTGCTCCACGAGCGTTCTGGGCAATTCAGCGTTCACAGAAACTATCGTTCCCGTGTAACCACCGTCCATGATTCTCTTCCTTCCGCGCTCATCGACCACGACTATCTTCTTCTTCCTCTCGGCTTTCAGCACGCCAGCGTCAACGCCGCTTATGCCGACTGCTCTAACGCCCTGCTTTTCTAGATACGAAACTATCTCTTTGTTCAGCTTACCAGACATGACCATGTTGTACACCTCAATCTCCTTCTCGTCGGTATACCTGCTCCTTATGCCCTGCGGCGATGTGACAAATTTGGGCTCTATGCCCATTCTCTTAGAATACTCTGAGACTAGGTCGCCACCCCCGTGCACAAAGATTATCCCCCTGCTTGCCCTTGAGGCTATGCTGTTCAGTATCCTGTCCCTATTCTGGGCCAGGGCTCTTCCGCCAGCCTTAACCACCATCATAATTCTCACGGGCTCGTAAAAGCGTCGCTAAAACGATATATTTCCTTTTATGTGGAGAGTTAATACACTACGCCAAAACTTATAAGTTTCCGGCAAGCGGGCATACGTATCAGCGCATTTAACCTAACAGTGATGCACGATATGTTTAGGAACAAAGTTAAGCAATTGTTACGCGATGGAAGGCCGGCTATAGGTGCTTGGGTTACGATCAACAGCGTAGACGTCGTCGAGGCGCTCTCAAGAGTAGGCCTCGATTGGCTTTTGTTCGATATGGAGCACAGCTCTTTAGAGATAAACGACTTACAAAGACTTTTGCCTGCAACCAACGGCACGGACACCGCCCCGATCGTTAGGGTTCCATGGAACGACTTTGTGACCATCAAAAGGGTTCTTGACGTAGGTGCATACGGCATCATGGTCCCATGGGTCAACACGCGTGAAGAGGCAGAGGCGGTTATCAAAGCTACAACGTATCCTCCGAGGGGCATCAGGGGTTTTGGTCCTAGGAGGGCCGTATATTACGGACTGGAATCGAACGAGGAGTACTTCAGGGGTGTTTGGGATGAAATTCTAGTAATTACACAAATAGAGACGGAGGATGCTATCAGCAACGTCGATGAGATACTTTCGGTCAGCGGCATCGACGTAGCGTTCGTAGGACCCTACGATCTATCCGCAAATCTGGGGATATTCGGAAATTTCGAGCATCCAAAGTTTAAGTCTGCTATCGAGAAAGTTTTAGAGGCGTGCAAAAGGAGGGGCGTTGCGCCCGGAATTGCTGCTCTTTCTGTTAACGATGCCGTGGATGCCATCAAGAAGGGCTTTAGGTTCGTATCGATAGGCTACGACATATTTGATTTGACAAGGATTTATCGTTACAACGTCGAGAAGGTAAGGCAGATGGTAAGATACCTATAGCTGTGAGCGTTGGTTCATGCCCGGTAGCATGCCGATTTTCCGTATGCGCGTTAAAATTTGCTGGGGTTGGAGCAGATTTAAACGTTATTTGAGCTTTCTTACGCAATTCACCAACGTCCCTATTTTCTCGATGTATATTTCTACTCTGTCGTTATCTTTAAGCTGTACATCCCTGCCCGGAATTATGCCCGTACCCGTTGAAACCAACGTCCCGGAGGGTATGACGTTATCCCTCAACAAGTAAGATACTATAGTTTCTATTCTTTTCTTCATCTTCGAGGTGCTCGTTTCGCCAACGAACACCACGCCATCGTTCCTGAGTATCCTCATTCTTATGAGGAGGTTATGCGGGTCTACGATTTCGTCGGGGGTAGTTATGAATGGCCCAAAGGAGAAGCAGCCCTTATAGATTTTTGCCTGGGGCAGGTATAGAGGGTTCTGAGCCTCTATGTCCCGTGCTGTAACGTCGTTACATACCGTGTAACCAAGAACAGACCCATCAGCATCCAACACAACACCCAGCTCGGGCTCGGGTAGCGTCCAAGCCGAGTCGCTTCGGATATTGATGAAGTCTTCATGTCCGACAGACCGTCTCCCGCCAACATCTTTTAAGAATAGCTCAGGCCTTTCGGATACGTATGCTATTTCGTAAATGTTCATGCCCTTAATCGTCGCAACATCTTCCTCGGCATACCTAACTCTGGCCCTTTCGTAAACTATTCCTGCACCCCATATCTCTGGTGGGTCGTAAGGGAGTATTAGCCTCTCCCTCCCGAGCAGCTCTTCTGCCGTCAGACCTATTTCCTCGTAAAGGTTCACCTTGCCTTCTTTCTTGAGGGTTAACAGAACGCCCAATGGTTCATCTACAGCCCTAAAGATTTTGTCGTTTATCTGAATGTATACATTTGTTTTACCTTTTTCATCCCTCGTTCAAAATAATTTCATTACGTCTCGCTAGACGTGTCTCATACCTGCTATTAATTTTTTACGCATCTTTATCTATCAGGCAGGCCTAAGTGCTGGAAAGTTGAGGCCGGTTTTCTCGTCAAATCCCAGCATTATGTTCATGCACTGTATGGCCTGACCCGCCGCGCCCTTTACCAGATTGTCAATGGCGGCCATCAAAGCCGCTCTACCAACCCTTTTCTCGACGGCAAAACCTACATCCGCAAAGTTGCTGCCTATGATGTGCTTTGGGTCAGGATACTGGTACGGCTTACCCCTTACTATTCTGACGAAGGGTTCCTTTCCATACTCAGCAGCGTAAACTTTCCAAACATCCTGTTCGTCCATGCCAGGATCGAGAAGCCAAACGTGCGAAGTAGCCAGCGCGCCCCTTATACTTCCGACGGCATGCGGGACGAACGCCATCTTTAATTCCTTACCGGCTATTTGCGAGAGCTCTTGTTCCACCTCGGCCACGTGCCTATGGCCGGATGCCTCATACGGTCTTATCACGTTGGCCCTTTCTGGATGGTGGGTGCCAGCGGTAGGCATTCTTCCTGCCTCGCTGCTCCCAACCTTTACGTCGATGGCTATATGGTCCAAGTCTATTATACGGGCCTTGACGGCAGGTATTAGGGAAAGCAGGGCAGCCGTCGAGTTGCAACCAGGACAGGCTACCAGCTTTGCGGATTTTATTTCTTTCCTGTGGAGTTCTGGTAGACCGAATACCGCCTCCTTAAGTAGCTCGGGTCTTGGATGCTTCATCCCATACCACAACTCGTAATCCTCAGGTCTCTTTAACCTAAAGTCCGGGCTTAGGTCTATGACCCTTAAGCCCGTTTCCAATAACTTCGGCGTATAGTTTACTGACGTTCCTGCTGGCGTGTTCACGAACACTATGTCAGAGTCCGAGGAGATCCTGTCTAGGTTCACGTCCGAGAACTTCATGCCAGAGAAGAAGCCCCTCAAGTTTGGATGGACTATCGTCAGGGGCTTTCCTGCATATTCCCTTGAAGTCGCACAGACTAGCTCTATCTTATCATGGTTTGCCAGTAGCCTAAGGAGCTCGCCTCCGGTGTAGCCTGAGGCACCTATTATCGATACTTTAACGGTCATCGCTTGAGCACCCTGAGCACGTACTCAGCCAGGTCCATGGCTACGTTTCTTTTGGTCGCTTCTATGAAAGCTTTAAACTCTGGCACACCGTTCACCTCGTTCAGAAAATACCCATCAGATTCGAGTACGTCCACTGAGACGAACACACCCTTAACAGCGTTCGCTGCCTTTATGCATATCTCTGACAGCTCTTCGTCTGGCTTAAAGCCAACAGCCTTTGCTCCGAGCGCTACGTTTGACCTCCACTCGTTTTCCTGTTTGTACCTGTACATAGCGCCTAGGACTTCGTTGTCCAAAACTATTATCCTTACATCCCTTCCGGGCGTCCTTATGTATTCTTGGATTATGTGTGTCCTAAGCTGCTGCGTCGTCATCATCTCACGGTGTTCCAACAGGCTTCTGTAAGCGGCCTCATCAGATATTAGGGAGACCAGCCTACCCCACCCACCGATTGGCGGTTTATCGACCAGCGGAAAACCCATCAACCTGTATGCCTCTTCCGCAGATTGCATGGTCAGCGCCACCATGCTCTTCGGTATCCTTAGCCCTGCCGATGCTAGCTTGGCGAGCGTCAGAACCTTGTCGCCGCAAGCGATTATGGCTTCGGAGCTATTTATCGTAAAACTTCCGGATGACTCCCTTACGGCAGCCGAGTACGCCGCCCTGTACATGGACATGGGCCTGATCAAGCACACGCTCGGCGCGTTCTCTTTGAAGAGCAAGGGCTTCTCCTTAACTGTCGTTAACTTGGGTTTGATCCCTAAGCTCGTCAGCGCCCTGACTATCAACTTCTCTTCTAACCTCGGAATGTCGTACAGAACCTCTACGTTGGAGTTGGACGCCTTACCGCGCGACAATTTTTTGGCTCCACTACCTCAATTCCTTAAGATGTGCTTTTATAACGCTTAATATAAATTTAATTTGCTTTAAGAGAATTGTTAAAGAATTTTAATATCTAATTTAAGTAGCGTTATAAAGGTTTAACGATGCTTCAAGCCCCTCTATACTTTTTCGAAAACTGCAAAAATCGCCCTGCCAATTTATAAAAACTTTGAAGAGGCTCATTTAGAGGGTGGCCGTGGTACCTAGGTCTAGTACAACCTAATTTATTAATATCCGTTTCGCACCGGCCAAAGGATAGCCCTCAGATTATCTTTCGACGTTAAAGTCCATGTACGGCGAGTTCGTCATCAAGCCTGCCCTCTTTTCAAGGGGTCGGCCTCGTCCTCGGGGTTCTCAAACCCGCCCGTAAGTCAGCCCTCAAACGTTTCCAGTCCCGAGACCATCCGTATGGGAAACTCAACGTCTGGAGCCCTCATCATGCATAGGTCACAAGACTGCTGGATAGGCTAGCAGCTTCTATGACGTCACGGCTTCATGTAGGATTATTATTTTGGTTCGAGCAGGTCATGGCTACGGGAGGTGTTGACGTGTTTTGGAGCCTTGAGCCGCTATCCTACGAGGAGGCGGTCCAGCTCCAGCTGAACATGGCAAGCATGGTATCCGAGTTTGACTTTCTGAAGGAATACAGGCTGTTTTGTGGAGTTGACGTGGCCTACTCTAATCAACAGGCTGTAGCCGCTGCCGTCGTACAGGATCAGGATGGGAACACACTCGAGGCTGTTAAGCATAGATGCGCAGTTCGGCATGCCTATGTACCGGGCCTTCTCTTCCTTCGTGAGGCGCCCCCTATGATCGATGCTGTCAGAAGCTTGAGGGGCGATTTTGACGTGCTGCTCGTTGACGGTAACGGAAGACTCCACCCTAGAAAGTTTGGGATTGCATGCTACATCGGAATCGTGCTGGATAAACCCACGATAGGCGTGGCGAAAAAGCTCCTTTGCGGCCAAATTAAAACAATGCATGGGAGAAGGGTCGTTGTGCTATACGGTGACGTGGTTGGTGAGGAGGTCTCCAAGAACGTATACGTCAGCGTTGGCCATAAAATATCCTTAAACACTGCCGTGGAAATCGTTAAGAAGCTAACGAAGGGTAGCCGGTTACCATCACCGATCCTTGCCGCTCATCGTTTGGCAACAGAAGAGTTAAAGCGAACTTGAACCCGATTCGTAAAGTAGATTAACATCCATCTATACAATTTTAGCGATCGGGGATGCGGACCGGCATCCAGATTACGCTTTCAGTTGACGACCTCCCAAAATACTGGTATAACGTATTGGCAGAGCTTCCCGAGAAACTTCCCGAGCCCTTAAACGAGGACGGGAGGTTGGAGAGGTTGGGAGACATAATCCTCCAAGAGTGTATTAAGCAAGAGTCTTCCGCTGAGCGCCTGGTTAAGATTCCTGAAGAGGTCAGGGAACTGTATCTGAGGGCAGGGAGGCCCAGACCCCTCCATAGAGCAGTAGGTTTGGAGAGGAGGCTTAAAACCCCAGCGCGCCTGTACTACAAAAGAGAGGATCTATCCCCCACCGGTAGCCACAAGGTGAACACGGCCCTAGCCCAAGTGTACTACGCAGCAGATGCCGGGTACAGCAGGGTTGTGACCGAGACGGGAGCTGGTCAGTGGGGTACTGCTGTGGCCTACGCCGCATCCTTGATGAACCTTAGTTCTACCGTATACTGGGTTAGGGAGGCTTACGAGTGGAAGCCTGAAAGGAGGAGGCTTATGAGGTTGTACGGAGCGGAGGTGCTTGCTTCGCCCTCCGAGAAGACGGAGTACGGAAGGAGGCTTCTTAGAGGAGGGGCTGACAGCAAGGGCACGCTGGGGATAGCCATCTCAGAGGCCGCCGAGGATTCCCTTAAGAATCCAGATACGACGTACGTCGTCGGAAGCGTATTAAACTACGTCCTGCTCCATCAGACGGTCATAGGGCTTGAGGTGATAAAGCAGCTGGAGGCCGTGGATGAGGAGCCTGATGTGATGATCGGATGCCTTGGCGGGGGGAGCAACTTCGGGGGCTTCATATTGCCTATGGTCGGAAAAGTCCTAAGGGGGGAAGTAAAGAAAAAAATAAGGTTCTTGGCAGCCCAGTCAGAGGCTGCACCAAACTTGGTTGAGGGAAAGTATCAGTATGATTTTCCAGACGCAGCCCAGATACTCCCCAGGATTAAAGGGTACACGTTGACGCACGAATACAAGATGCCGAGCATATGGGCTGAGGGGCTCAGATACCACATGGCCGCACCCATCATAAGCTACCTTAAGAGCAAGGGATTAGTCGAGGCAGTAGCCTATCCTAGGGATGAGAAAGCTGTCTTTGAAGCGGCGAGGGTGTTTATCCAAGCGGAAGGATTCATC
>NDWU01000038.1 GCA_003056285.1 Candidatus Terraquivivens tikiterensis | reverse complement strand
GAGTTGGACGAGGTCGTGAGAGCTTTCGGCCTTCCTCACATCTCCGACGAATATCGTGGACGGGACGCCCATTTTTAGTACACCGACGAACTCTTCCACGTATTCCATTTTTCCCAAGATTTTAATGGCATGCTTATCCTGCGTATCGCTCAGCACCACGTCTGGCGATTCCATGGTCCATGTCTCAAACCTTTCTTTTTGGGACGGTGTTGGCAAGGATATTTCGTGCCCGCTCTTGAAAATGAGCCTCAATAACGCAGTAGAGTATATCCCCCTAGCCATAACTTTCAATTTACCTATTCACCATTAAGGAGCAGGATAGATAACGATCGCGTATACCGACGGGTCGACAGTTGCCGAGGCCTGCAATGCATCATTGCTGAGCAGCCCTTACAGTTTCTAGCAACGACATCGCCATCCAAAGCTGGGTTCTCGTGAAGGGCGGCATATTCGGGTCGGAGATTATCTCGTCGATTATCTCGATAGCGTTCGCCGCCCTTACGGCCGGTATGAACCTTTCGTCGAAAAGAGCCTCGCTAGCAGATTTGGCCGCCCTCCTTATGTTCCTGGGCGTACCGGTATCGTTCGCTATAGCCTCGAGTATCTGAACTATCTGCTGCCTTTTCTCCTCCCACGCTTGCTTAGATTCGGACATCAGGAGCAAACCTCCTTCTTGAGCCGGCATAAGCCTTTCTTCTTTTTGAGTTAGCTTAGGCGACATTTAAGAATTTCGGGTTTAACATCGTGAGCAGAAGCCACGCTATTTATAGGCGGGATGAAGGCGAGCAGCATTTTCCCCTCCTACTTCCACTTTCGTGTAGGGCTAGGATGTGCGGGATCAGGTCGTTAAGGAAGGAAGCCGCTGGCTTAAGCCGTCGTGTAGCTCACGTAGGGAGCCGGTCTAATTCGTATAGCTTGGTCATTGCGAGGCCTTGTCCTCTCTGGCCTCATGGGAGGTTCTGCACACCTCAGAGCCTTTCGGTTTAAGCCAGCCCCATACGTCATCTCACGGACCGCTTCCGGCTGTCCATGTATGGAACTCACGGCATACTAAGCTACGCATTGTCTGTTTTTTCGCGCTTTTACGATAAAAATATGGAGCTGTTTCTAACGGCGGTTGCTGCGCTAATTTTTTCGGGATTCGCTCACGCCAGCCCTGCTTTCTTCGCGTAATCTACCAGCCCTAGCTCAGCAAGCTTTTCTTGTTTGGGTATGCCTTCTTTTGTCCAACCTCTCATGCTGTAGAACTCGTCCAGCATCCGCTCGAAGCTTCCCTTGTCCACTACCTCGCCCTTTGATGCGCCAAAGGCAAGCGGCTCACTGTACATCCTTTCCGGTAGGTAATCGTCCTTCCTCGTCAACCCCTCCCTGATGTTGTAGAGCCTTATGAGGTTGTTGATCCTCTCGCCAACCCTTCTAAGCTCCGCCGGGCTTACGCCAGCACCTGTGGCCATGTTGTATATAGCCGTCACACCATCCCAAAGCATGGGTCCGATTGTCGGCAAGGAGTAAAACTTGCACATTATCATGCTGTCAACGACGGCGTAAAAGTCCTCCTGCTCCGCGACGTACTCTGCATGCCCCTCGTACGAGAGCCTGTTGACGGCTACGTCAGGCTTGAACGGGTGCTTTCCCGTCAGGTTCGGCCTGTATGCTACGTGCCTAAGGTGGCATGCACCCCTTTGGGAGACTGCATAGGCAAGGGCAACGCCCTTGAGGGCTCTAGGCTCGTATCCCGGGAACTCCAACCCCTTCACGTGGACAGCCAGCTCAGGGAAGCCTAAGATCTCGGAGGCACGTCTCACACCTTCTGCCAGTATCTTCCCTAAGCCTCTCTTGAAAGCTATGGCTTCCACTGCCCTAACGAGCGATGCTCCATCTCCGAACCTCAGGCCCAAGTCGTTTTCTTTTAGGAGGCCACGTTCTGCCAAGTACATGGCAAAACCGACTACGTTCCCGAGCGTTATCGTGTCCAGCCCGTAAAGGTTCGCTAGCTCGTTGGCCGCCGCTACCGCGGCTAGATCGTCGATCCCGCAGAGCGGGCTCAGCGCGTACAACGTCTCGTACTCAGGCCCTTCCAGCACGATAGTCTTTCCTCCATAATCGACGACGCTATGCCTACCGCAAGCTACTGGGCATGCAAAACACGTTATGTGCTTCTTCACTATTGTGCTGTTCATCGTTTCCGGTCCAACCTTTTCGTAGCCTTCGAAGCTTCCGCCTTGGTAGTAATTTGTCGATAGGGAGCCCGTGCTCTGCGTGTAGGCCATTATTCCCGAGGTACCGTACTTTGCGAGCGCCGTTAAGGTATTCTTGGCCTTACTCGACACCTCTCCCCTTAGCTCTTCGTATGCCTTTTCATCTGCAGGAACGACCTCGAGCGTTCCCTTTACCACGATTGCCTTCAACCTTTTGCTTCCCATGACGGCGCCTCCTCCAGTCCTGCCAAAGAAGCCACCCCTCAACCCTTTGACCTTGTGCTGGTATATGCCGTGGACTACGCACGCAAACCTCGCCAAGTTCTCGCCCGCCTGTCCTATGACGGCTGTTTGGACCTTTTCGCCGTGTTCTTCCCATAGGGCCTTCTCTGTCTCCAGGGTATTAAGCCCCCAAAGGGCGGATGCGTCACGTACTTGGACCTCGCCGTTTTCGACGTATATGTAGACTGGCTTGCTGGATGCACCCTTTACGACCAACGCGTCGATCCCTGCCCTGGCCATCTCGGTGCCAATGTAGCCGCCGCAGTAGCTCTCGCCAAAGAGGTTTGTGAGCGGCGATTTGAAGCATAGAGCCATCCTGGCGGCGCTCGAGAGCGCAAGACCCTCCACAGGCCCTACGGAGAAAACCAGGACGTTGTCTGGCGAGAGGGGGTCTATCCTAGGCTTCGTGTTATCAAATAAGAGCTTAGCGCCCAATCCCTTTCCGCCTATAAAGTTCATATAGACATCCTTGCCAGGGTCGGAGTACTTCACGGAGCCGTCAGAGAGGTCAACAAAGCACACCCTGCGCCAGTATCCTGACTCTCTGATACTAGGCCTCATCGTAGAGACCGGCAGGCTGGGCGTATAAAAGTTTAAGCCTTTAGAGGGTCTATCAACTGTTTCCGAGATAATAGATTTATTATAGACGTTTTAGAGTAATGCTCCTATTGTGGAAGTAATCCTCGGCGTACCGTTCAGTTACGACGCGAACGATGAGGTTAGGAAGCTCCTAGAGGACTTCAGGGACATGGTTAACTTCTGCATAGAATATGCCGTCAAAAGGAAGATAACGTCATATGCTAGGCTTAGGAAGGATGTGTATGAGTGGTGGAAAAAGCGGTGGGACTACTCGACGCACTTCTGCCACTCTGCCTGCAAGATTGCATTAGCAATCCTCAAGAACCATAGGCGAAAACGTAGGGATGGCAAGCCTGAAGCAAGGAAGCTATTCATGCAGCTAGACCCGCAGCTGTATAAGTTCTACGGCAACAAAATAAGGATCTCAGTAAAGCCCAGAGAGTTCCTCTACATAGACTTGAAGTACGGCGAGTACCAGAGGAAGTTCATAGACGCATGGATAGAGGGTAAGCTCAAGGCGGGAGAGATAACGATGAACGAGACGAAGATAGTTATACCATTCAAGAAAGATGTAGACCTTTCTAATCCAAAAGATTGGATAGCAATAGATGTAAATGAATCTAACGTTACAGCCGTGAGCTCAAACCCACATATCCTAAAAATCGAGACCGACCTGAGAACGATCCACACGACGTACTTCAACATCATCAGGAACGTCCAGAGGCTGAGAAAGTTCAAGCCCAAGACGGCGAAAAGGTTGCTGAAGAAGTATTCTGGCAGGAGGAGACGTAAAGTTGCAGATGAGTGTCACAAGATAGCTAGGAATATCGTTGAGTTTGCTGAGGAGCATAGGATGGGCATAATCATGGAGGACTTGAGGGGTATAAGGA
>NDWU01000013.1 GCA_003056285.1 Candidatus Terraquivivens tikiterensis | reverse complement strand
GCTTGAGGCTAAAGGAAGACTTCCAAAACACATAGCAAAAATCTCGATGCCGAGATACTGGAAGAGGAACGGAAAAAGGGAGCTGAGAATAGTTATCAGGAACGACTGCTACAGAGTTGAAGGAAAGTATCTATACCTCCCAAATGGGCTTAGAGTGAGGTATAAGGGAAGCTTGAAATGGTATGGAAAACAGGGAAGGCTTGAAATAATCTATGATGATGTGGATGAAGTGTGGAGGGGCTTTATGGCTGTCGAAGTCGAGGAGCCTCCCAAGCGTGGAGGCGATAAGCCCCTCTATATTGACTTAGGCGTAATAAACTTAGCAATGGTGTGGTTTGAAGGGTTGAAGCAACCCATAGCCTTCTCGGGTAAAGCGGTTCTGGCGGACTGGTGGTACTGGACTAAGCGGATAGCAAAAGAGCAGAGCAGGCTTGCGAGGGTAAACAGAGCCAAGACATCAAGAAATCTTAGGAAGCTATACAGGATTAGGCAACGACGCTTCAGGCATGCAGTAAACGCCATGATAAAAACAATAGTCGAAAGTGCATATGTACTTGGCATATCAAAGATAGTTGTTGGAAACCTTAAGGGAATAAGAGACAATAATCATAACAGTAAAGCAAACGCTATGATAAACAACTTCTGGAACTTCAAGTACATAATCCAAAGGATCAGGGAGAAGGCTGAGGAGTATGGAATAAAAGTCGCCGAAGTAAGCGAGTACAAGACATCAAGCATGTGTCCATTTTGCCATTTAGATGGTAAAAGAAACCATAGAGGTCTGTTCTACTGTCCGAAGTGTCATAAGGTTATGAATGCTGATGTCGCCGGAGTCTTAAACATCGCTAGAAAGGATGAAACAACCATAATCCCAAGCCCCTCTTGGAGGGATAGGGATAACGGGCTGGTGACACAGCCCTTGCTTCTAAGGTGGGATGGGATGAGGTGGGAGCCTAAAAGGGCGATGAACAACCAACTTGTGAAAGCCTTAGAAGCAAGAATCTCCCGGCTTCAGCCGTGGAGAGTGTCAATGGCAGGTATACCCTCTCGTAGAAACCTCTCTGATCCTTTATCGTCTCTATCGGGAACTGTTTTACGTATTCTATCGCGGACTCCCAGTACCTCTGGAACGCCTCTGCTCCAAACCTCTGAACGACCTGTCTATCGAATTCCCTAGGCGTCTGCTCCTGTCCTCCTATCGTGTACCAGCCCCTCGCAGTCCTGTACACTACCTCGTTCCCTACCGTTTCCTCTACCTCCTCCGTCCCTGCATGCTTTTGCACGGCACCTGGAGCTGGCCTTCTAACGGTTACGCCCCTCCTCTTGGCCCACGCATAGAATATCGCCCTGTTCAGCCCAAAAGATTTGGCCCGGTCCATGTCCCCATTCAGCACGTAGTACCTGGCTGCTTGTAGAAGGGCCATGACCTGGAACCTTCCGACGCTCCTTTTTTGGGGCGCTTCGGCGCTCTCCGTTTCTTCTCCTAGTATCGTCCTCGTCACGCCCTCAGCCTTTATTTCCTGCAGAGCCTTCTCCACGAGCCTGTCAAGCTCCCCCTCAACGTACCTATCCCACCCTCTCCAGTACCTAAATTTCTCAAGCCTCGCCCACTCTAGGTCGAAGCTATCCAGCTCTTCTGGTTTCACGGTTACTGCGACGATGTCCAGCTCCCTGTGGACGCTCAAGGGTGACGTGAAGACCCTCTGGACGTCCATTATGTTTTCTATCTTTAGCCTCTTTTCCCGAGACCTGGACATGCCTACTATCTCCATCAGCCTTTGCCTGCACCCTCTGAGAATGTACTCGACTACCCTGTGCGCAAGGCTCACTGGGTTCTCTCCCCAGTACCGTTCGCTTATGGCCCTCTCGTTCAAGTGTACGTGTATCCCCCTTCCAGACCATACCAAGTACACGGATTCCGAGGCGCCGCTACGGTTTATCTCTTCGATTATGGCTTTTGCGGCCTGTATCGTCAGCCACGTTTCCTCAAGGTTTCCATCGACGTCTATCGTCGGCGTCGTTCTGGATACATTCCGGAGGCCCTCTACGTCCTCCTTGGATAACAGTTTCCGGTACGTGTTCGCGGTTGCGTATATCGTTCTGATGTTTCTTCTCATGAACCTGTTGAGTATCCTTTTTACGTCCGCCGGCTCCCTTATGGTTATTGGCCTGCCGTCCACGTACCTATAGAATACCCTCCTTCCGGCAGCAGGCTTGGCCTCGAGAGCTACCCACCTATCCCTACAGAATTTCGATACCTCCATCTGAACGTCTTCTCTCAGGTAATGCTTCAGGATCGGAGACCCGTCCACCATCGCCCTGTAAGCCATCGCCTCCGAGGATTTATCTTATCCCAATAACGGTAAAACGTACACCATACGCTCTGCGATACATACGGAGCACCAAGCCGTAGGAAACAGTTTCAGAATAAAAAGACATAAATAAAACATTAGGCAGTAGTAAAGTTTGATAAAGAAGCTTTACACGCTTAAGGAAGTCAAGAAACTTCTCGGTGTCACGACGAGGACTATCCAGCTTTGGGACAAGGATGGGAAGGTCAGGGTTGTTAGGACAATTGGCGGCCGTAGGAGGATACCTGAGCGAGATAAAGCATGTTCTGGGGTTGAAGGAAGAGAGGGCTGTCTTGGGATATGCGAGGGTTTCCTCCTCAACGCAGAGGGATGACTTGGAAAGACAGAAGCAGTTCGTGGTAAATTACGTTAAGGAGAGAGGTTACGGCGAAGTTCAGATGCTTTCAGACATCGGCTCAGGCTTAAACGAGAATAGGAAGGGCTTCCTGAAGCTTCTAGAGATGGTCTCCGAAAGGAAAGTCTCAAAGGTTATCGTCGCCTATGGTGATAGGTTTACGGGGGTTCGGCTTCGAAACGTTAAGGAGGCTCTTCTCATCATTCGGAACAGAAATAGAGGTGATAAACCACGAGGAGAAGACGTCACAGGAGGAGCTTGTCGAAGACCTGATAGGGATAGTTTCCTACTTTGCCGGGAAGCTCTACGGGAAGGAGCCACAAGTATAAAGAGGTGGTAGAGTGTGTCAAGAAGCTTGTTGGTTAAGGCGTATAACATTAAGCACTCTTACGATATCTCCGAGTTTCTTGGGTCTTACAGGCTTATTCTTCAGAGAGCCATAGACGAAATATGGGCTAACATAAGGTGGATTGAGAAGTTTAACAGGAAAGGAAGGAGAAGGCTCATACCAATCATCCCAAAGGGAAACGAGTTCAAACATCGTCATTTGAGAAGCCTTCTGATGGATGGCTGGGAATACTCGAAGCACTACGTTGATTCTGCCATAAAGCAAGCGTATTCAGTTATAAAGTCCTGGAGGAGAAGTTATCTTAAGGGTAAGAGAACAAGAGAGAAGCCGATAATAAGGAAGAGGTTCATCAGGATTAAGAAGACGCTCTACAGCTACAGGGATGGCAAGATAAAGGTGAGCGTGAAGCCTTACGAGGAGTATCTTGAGTTCGACGTTTCAAGGGCATGGTTCTTATCAAGAATTCTTATGAATGCTGAGATGGGAGAGTTAATACTCGATGAAAAATATCTAACAATCACGTTCAGGTTCAGTAATAAAGAAAAGAATATTCATGATAAGATTGCGTGGGATAGTAATGAGAAGAGCATAGATGGGTTCAGTCCTAAACTTGGATGGATTAGAGTTGACCTTTCACAGCTATTCCACATACATAGAGCATATGAGCTTAAGAGGAAGAGGCTCCAGAGCAAAGCTTCGAAGAAGCCATCGCTAAGAAGAATCCTAGCTAAGTATTCCAGAAGGGAGAGAAACAGGGCAATTGATTTTCTGCATAAGGTAACGACGTCTCTAAGCAGAGAGTTCAAAGGTTACATGCACGGATTTGAAAGTCTTGAAAAGCAAAGAATGTTCAACAATTCCAAGGAACATAACAGAAACATTGCAAAAAGCGATTGGAAGAAACTGATAGTAATGATGGGCTACAAATCTCGCATTAAAACCCTCAACCCATACAATTCAACCAAAAGGTGCTCCAGGTGTGGTATGGTTAATGCCCCGAAAGGGGCAATAAACCTATACCTTAAGATGGAGGGTCTTTCTCCAAGCCCAAGGCTCTTCGATGAGCTCATAAATGCTTGGAGAGGGTTCACCCTGACAGGGGAGGAGGCTGATGAGGGGTCCGATGAACCCAAGAGGGCTCCAAGGCTGATGAGTCCCAAGAGCTATGTAATGTCTATTAAAGATTACATAGCTCAGAACCCTTACTGGACGACAAGTTTACTGATGGAATAATATGGCCTAGCGCAAAGATGCTGGGTCCAGTACGGCATCCAATGCTTTCTGCGTGCTTTTCTTGCTCAAGGATTCTCGGTGAGCTACCCACGGCTGAAAGCCAGCGGGCTTCCTGCTTCAAAGATGGAGCTTGCTGGTATCCCTACCAGTAGAGGCTCCACCTCAGCAGGCGAATCAGGGCTGCCCCATCCCCTCATCTTTATTCTACATGCAGAAATCCAGTCCCTATAAGGGTTTTCGTAGCCTAGCCCTTCCGGGGTGCCGCTCGGAATTCTCTCCTTCCCGTTCCACTGTGCTAGAAAGTGATTGTAGGTCTGACTGCACAGCTTTAAGGTCTCTAGTAGCCGTTCCTCTTGCTCCTTCTTCGGGTAAAGCCTGAACTTGTAGGTCAGCTGGACTTTTTGCATTTCTCAATCAACCTATTTATGATTTCGTCATAAGACTCTCTTTTTGTTATTCTAAGAGCCTTCAACTTTTCCCTCGTTTCTTTTCTTATTTGAATCGTTGTATATTCTTCCATAGCAACCATATAAAAAGAGTATAAGTTCTTATATAAACTTTGTTCGCTTTTATTCCACCCATGAATGGTGTGGGATTTCCCCGCTCACATTATTAAAACTTACTAAAGTTTTTTCGGTAGGTATCCATCGGATTGTCAGGGATGTCAGCCATACCGATACCAGAGAGGACGTGGAGGAAGGACGTATCGAGGGTTCTGTCGGACATGAACTCATGGCTAAGCGCGCTTCTGGAGAAGGCCTACGTGCAAGCCTCGATCGAGCTCAACGATGACGGCTGGTTCGTCGTCAAGGGCGAGGGCGCAAAATTTACGGTCAACTTACTCAACAAGCTCTGCTACTACCCAGTATCCGGGGAAGAAGAGAGGACGACGAAGGTCTTTAGGGTCGAACCATCCAAGACGGTACACGTGGCGTACCCTAATAGAGACGGCAGGACCGAGGCCTTAGAGATCCCAGTCAAGGAAATCATGGCACGGTTAGGGGTAAAGGGGGTAGGACGGAGCGAGTTTGTCAAGACCTTCGGCATCGTCGAGAGGCTGCCAATTAGCGTACTCCCGAGGGAAGGAGGGATCTCGGAGCTCACCGTTAACTTTTTCATGAACTTCTTAAGGAGCGGGCTTGACGTCGTCCTGGCCATGGACCTTACGCCGATCGAGGTGGAGGAGCTCATCGGCTCGAGGGGCGTTAGCGATAACGTCGTCGAGGTTAAGGTCCTAACACCGCTTAGCTATGCCTTTTCTGTCAAGCTTGGCGTGGACCCCTCGAGCGTAAGGGCGTTGCTGTACGAGACCGCAGAGACTTTCGGAGCCAGGCCTTTCATGCCAGTACTCAGATGGGAGGAGGCTGCGGCGTTAAAAGCTATATATTCGAGCGGCATCTTTGCTTTACGATAACGCTTGAGCAAATGTTTGCACCTGCCTTTGCTCGTGTTTAGGCAGGGTAGGAAAATAACGACGCTTAACCTCGTATTAAGGGACATTCCTGGCATGCTGGCTAAAGTTTTTCGCGCCATATATGCCCGAAACATCAACGTGGTCGGTTGCATAACGAGCGTAGCCCTGGAAGGGGAGGAGAAGTATGGCGTTTTCAACGCGATCTACTTGGACGTTACTGACGTTTCAAACTCGAATTTTAGTAGCTTGATAGACGAGCTTAAGAGTATGGATGGGGTTTACTACATCGACTATGAAGAGTTTAAGTTAGATTCCATAGGCTCGGCAGCCTTCTCAGAATACTATGAAGAGCTTTGTGTATTTAACGAGAGGGCTGCGATTTTCACGGATGCGCACCTTAGGGGGTTGTTTAACGGCCTTTACGAAAAGTTCGGGGACGGCGCAGCTGTTTTCCTTTACCATTTGGGCTTAATGGTAGGTGAATTCTTGGCCAGAACCTATAAGCCTTTGTTGGAGAGCGGTGCGTCACCAAAAACTTTACTTGAGCTTGCGTTACAGGCGGGAAGGGCCTTTGGATGGTTTTCAAAATACGAGCTCGAAACCCTTTCGAGGGATGAGTTCCGTGTTGGTATATGGGGGCACGTAGAGTGCATGCTCCTGTCGGGTGTGACGAAAGGCCCAGCCGGTAACTTACGCAGGGGCATCTTGACGGGATACCTCTCGAAGCTATTCGGCGGAGATTGGTCTGTGACGGAGGTGGAGTGCCTAAACACAGGACAAAGCAGGTGCCTTTTCCACGTGAAGAAGATTGGGTAGCATCGTCCCAGACTAAACGCATAGGTCCTCTGCCGGGGTGGTGGTGTTGTCCGTAAGCCTTGGTGGGAAGTACCTGCCGACGAAGCTGGAGCTGATAAGGATACGCCGCTCCTTGCATGTTGCCCAGAACGTCCACAGGATACTGGAGGACAAGAGGGACATACTCGTAAGGAGGCTTAACGAGCTCATAGAGGAGGCTGAGGAGGCAAGGCGAAAGCTCATGGAGCCGCTCATGAGGGCATACGACACGCTACACGAGAGCATGCTGAGCATGGGGCCCTTGAGGCTGCAGAGCGTTGCCGCCAACGTGCCCGAGAGCGTTTCCGTCAGGGCAAAATCCAGGACCATAATAGGCATAAGCATACCCATAGTGGAGGTAGAAGATAGCGGGAGGCCAGGGCTAACATACGGCTTCGCCGACACGACGGTCTCTCTGGACGAGGCTGCCGGCATGTTCAGGGAACTGGTGGGTACGGTCTGCAAGGCAGCAGAGCTCGAGAACGCTATCTTCAGGCTCGCGGAGGAGCTAAAGAGGACCCAGCGCCTCCTCAACGCCCTCGAGCACGTCGTAATACCAAAGTACAAGGAAGCGATAAAGTTCATATCCATGACGCTTGAGGAAAGGGAGAGGGACGACTTCGTCAAGCTGAAGCACATCAAAAGAAGGCTTGAGCTAAGGGAGGCTGGCTCGCATGCAGGTTAAGGAGGTTGAGGAGGCCTTCGAGAGGGCCAGGAGGGTCGTAAAGGAAAAGAAGGAAACGTATGCAAGGGATGTCGAGTCCAAGACGGAAGAGCTTTTGAAAAAGGCTTACGAGGCCTTGAGCAGGCAACAACGATAAAAACGGAAGGGATCCGCATGATTGTTTCCGGTAAAGCCAGGAAAAAGAAGTTTCTTGAAAGGCTTAGGGAGGGGCTGAAGGAAGAGCTCAAAACCCAAAGGGGAGCTGCCGATAGGGTCAGGCAGGGACAGTCTGCACGGATGGATGCGCTCAAGAGAATTCACAGCGAAGTCCTATCGCGAGAGAGAAGCGAGCTTAGGAGGGTCCTGTTGCACGAGATAGAGAGGTTTAGGAGGCGCAGGCTGTCTTCCGTGCTGAGCGCCTTAAGGGGGCTATCCTGGGTCGAGTAGCCTTTTCCGAGCATGCTCCGGTATGGTAATGCGTTGCGAGGGGATGCCAAGCATGTCGAAGATAAGGAGAGCTCCCTTCCCGAAATACCCTAGCGAGCCTTTTACGGAGCGAGGGTACGAGGCTCGATGAGCCCAACGAAGGTGCCTCGATGAAGTTTGGAGAGCTGCTGCTAAGGTCAACGCTATTGGCCATACTGTTCACAGGCCCACCTATCCTCTTGCTATTGATCTTAAGAATGCTCGATTCGCTCGACGCACTCTCGATCTTGGGCTGGGGGATATTTGCGCTATGCTGGACGGCGTTAGTCGTTGCGTTCGTCGAACGGTATAAAAGATACGTTCCGCGGTAAGCCTTATAAGATGCTAAGCACTGAAAGCCTCAAGCGAAAGGGGTGCGCTTAAAGGTGTTAAGGTTAAACGTCATCGGTCAACTGGCGTTCGGGCTCCTGCTCGTGCTTTCTCTGCTGGCATCTTTTACGACGCCTGTGGCCGCCGCGCAGGAGGCACCGGAGTTATTCCCGAAGACACTTTCTGCGGCCATAGCGTTCATCGCCGCGGTCGTATCTGCAGGCTTCGGCATCGCAAGGGCTGGCTCCGCTGGCTTGGCGGCCGCTGCCGAGAGGCCGGAGATAAGGACGACGGCGATAATAGTCGCTGCGTTCGCCGAGGCGCTTGCCATCTACGGCATAGTCATCGCGTTCTTCATACTAGGCGCTTAGGTTCCAAAAACCAACTTTTTCTTACCCTGCTCCTGATTTTCACAGTTTTGAGCTACCCAAGGCTATAAGCCAGCGGGCCTGTCCAAAGACGGAGCCTGCTAGTACCAGTAGGGGCTCCATATAAGCAGGCGGATCAGGCCTACCATCCGCTCATCACTATCATGCAGGGCTAAAGGTTTCGGGTAACCTTCCATCATGCCCAGGCTTATGGTAGAGCTTGTAGCTCAGCTGGGATTTCCGCACTTCTCGATCAGACTTTTTACAACGTCGTCGTAGGGTTCTCCTGGGTGGACCTTCAGCTTTTCAAGCTTTTTCTTTGTTTCATCGTATACCGCTATAAACTTTGCCCGCTCCCATCCCACCAATAAAGGGCGCGGGATTTCCCTCACATATCGTCAAAGGTGGCTCCGACAAATGCCTCCTCTTCACAGGTCCGCGTAACTCTGGCTCTTCATCGCCACCGCGGTCATGCCGGCACCGCTCCTACACGAGCTGCCCAAGGCCTTAGGGCCATTGGGCTTCCTGCCTCAGCGACCGGGCTCGGTTCCCGTCCACCCGGAGCGCAGGCCTCTCCCGGCGAGGCCCTTTCCGTATACCGCGTCCGGAAGGCGGGTTACGGAGGTCCGGTCTCAGCAGGCTTGACCTCGGGCCGCTCCAGCCCTACGCAAAATAAACAAGATGATAAAGAGAATATAAGCTTTCTTCGCAGCGTTCACCGCGGAGAACGCGGGTTTCCGCTCACGTGGATAAAGCGCCGTTGTCAGCAGTTTCAAATTTGACGTCCGAAAGGTAGTACGATAAATACCCAAGGGAGAGGCACCTTAGGATGCGGGGCTTTCCCCATGCGTATGATCCTGGCTCGAGAGGGCCTGGGAGAGAACGTACGGCGGGTTTGACCCGAAGGGGAGCCAAGCCCTATGAAATGCCTCCGATGGACCGGAGGAAGGCGATGAGGCCCAAGGGCTAGAGCGTGATACGTATCCATGCTTGGCCCAGAACCCCATCATCTACTGTGGTTAAACGTTTAATTCTAACGGCGTGATGGTAGGCTCGTATGATCTTCGTAGACACCAAGGAGGCATCCAAGAGCAAGAAAATACTGGAGATGCTGACGAGCGTTCTGGACCAGCAGGTCGGCACGAAGAACTTGGAGGTGGGCGATTACCTCCTCGACGGCGCTGAGGGGATGGCCGTGATAGAGAGGAAGACCGTGACCGACCTTCTGAATTCCCTGAAGCCCGACGAATCGGGCCGCGGTAGGATATGGTCCCAGCTGGATAGGTTCTCTGAGGTGGATTCCTTCGAGAAGATCCTGGTGATCGAGGGGTGGCTGGGCGCTATAAGGAGGATGACAGGATGGAACGAGGCCAGCGTCTACAGGGCGGTGGAGAGCATTCAAAGGAGCTACGAGGTAGCAGTCGTCCACACACCCGACTGGAGGGGGACGGGAGCTTACATAATAACCAAATACAAGAGCCTTTCTGAGAAACCGGAGCCCAGGGACATAAGGCTCAGGGTAAGCTCTGCCTCCATGACGCCGGAGCAGCAGGCCATCTACGTCGTGGAGGGGCTCCCTAGGGTCGGGCCGAGCCTTGCCAAGGCTCTTCTCAAGACCTACGGCTCCGTGAAGGGCGTGTTCGATTCGCTGGCCTCGAAGCCCGTCGAGCTCCTGAGGGATGAGGTGGCCAAGTTTTTGGGCAGAAAGCCACCTGAGGTCGTTATAAAGCACGCCAAGGAAGTTATCACTAGGGAAATAAGGTTCGAAGAGTAGGTTTAGGATGGCTTGAAGAAAGACGCTCGGATTATAGGTGAACAAACTGGACTAAGCTACGTTGCCGAGGAGCAACGAGGCTATGGTAGCGACCGCGACTATGAGCAGTGTTTCCAGCAGTATTTTCCTCCAGCCCGTCCGGGATTTCTTGGATCGGTACTTAACGAGGTATGCGTTCACTACGCCGACGATTCCAAGCGCTACGAGTAGGTTTATCGGCCTTGGCAGGGCGATGTATGCGATTATGGGTATGCTACCTGCCAGAAAAGTCGTTAGACCGCATACAAGGGCAGCGTACAAATTAGTCCGCCTTACTTCCTTATGAAGTAGCGTGAACAGCCTTTTAACTAGCATGAGGGATTTGTTACGTTCGTCCTTGTCGGGAATGTCGCTCAGGCTGAATCTTATCAAGGCCTGGAGAGACTTTATGTCAGCTAAATCCTCCGTTATTCCACCTAGAAGAAAGCTGGAAAAGTTCGTTATGGCCACGGCCACCAACGTCAAAAGAGCGGCGAACGTAACGGCCTTTGCGACTAGGCCGGATATGAAGACGGAAAGGACCACGACGAGTCCCGTTATGGAACCGTCGACTAAGCCAGCCACGACCTCGAGTATCGGTTCTCTCTTCAGCAGAAGGTTCTTCCACTCTTTGCTCAAAACCTGGCCTTGAGGCGTTAGCCGGATATAATCGCCCTCCTCGATTATTAGGCCTTCGGAGACCATCTCCCTTATGGCCTCATCCAAGTCGCTCATCTCGACGCAGATACTATTGGCGCAAACCTTGTCGATCTTCTTTTTGAGGAGGGCCTTATGCGTATTCGTCCTTTTTCTCAAGTTAAGCAAGATAAACACTTTTATGACGTCGGGTAGCTCTTGGATCTCAAACGACACTTAGCCTTTCACCGTTCACGTTTTATAGAAATGGGCTGACCCGATCTAATCAACCTTCTATCCTCAAACTATATAAGGCACCTTATAAGCGTCCATTACCGCTACATACCGAGGGTTCGTCAGCAGTTTCTAAATAGTTAACTTTTCTCGAACGGTTCTTTTTGGATGCGTCTGGACGTCCAAAGCCCGAATAAGGCTCCAGACCAAAGACAGGCGAGGAAGGCTCGGGCAAATGAGTGCCCGATATATGGCGGAAAGCTAAAAGCACCGAATGGGCAATTGAGGAAGAGCCAAGGATGTGGGGAGTTTCCGCTACCCGAAAGCAATCCATGAAGCCTTTTAGGGCAGAGAATGTTAACTATCCGACAACGGTTCTCAGGTCTCTATAGATTTTCCTACATAACAAGAGTCCCGGTGCGAGTAAAAAAGGTATGCCGCCGAACACGTACCATACGAACCAATGAGGTAAGGGACTGAAACTGACGGTAGCATCGAAGATGACGTACTGCAAACCCAGAAGGTACGCTCCAGCAATGCACCCAGTTGCCAAAAAGACCTCGAATACCCTGTTCACGTACCTGCCCTTTTCCTTCGGACTCAACCTATCGCTGCCGATCAATAACGCTATGGCTGGCATGCTTATTAGATACGGATACCTGTTGATTATCTTAAACCTGAAGGTCGTAATCAATATTATCAGAATGTTGGCAATGGATAGCACGGCGGCAAGCACAAATACTGTCGTTTTAGCACCGTACGCATCGATCTCGCCCCTAAGGTTCCAATGGATCGGGACCTCTTCCGGAAGCAATGAACAATAGTATAATGACGTCAGGAAAAAAGATGCCACGAGTAGGACATTCAACAGTACAAGCGTCCTGCCAACCCTGCCCATCCGCAAGGGCTCTACAAAGTTTCTTTTCTCCATGGCGAGTACACCCCAAATTGCATGCAATGTTCGCGTGAGCTGCCACGGCTAAGTTATGCACATTTCTATTTATCGCTATAGCTGTTTTATGTTCATCTTGAAAAACAGGTTAGCCAGCACTACGTTAAAACATTCATCGTCCTTTGGGTTTTGCACGCTCGCCCACCCTTAAAGGGCGTGGTTTTCTGGGCGGTCCTGATAGAAATCGATGGACCGGCGGGGATTCGAACCCCGGACCTCTCGGGTGCAAACCGAGCGCTCCTCCAGGCTGAGCTACCGGCCCTTATGTAACCCTTAATGATTGCTTATTTATTAGCTTACTATGGATGCAGGGCACGTAAAGCTGTACTCCAGGTTTGTTACACCACCATCACCTCTTATGTTGCAAGGATTACCAGGTTTAAATTTTATAACAAATGCGCATCAGCAGCATACTTTGCAGCAAGCGTGACGATAAGTTAGCAGATGTTATAGAAAATCTTAGGTTTTAAGAATGAAGCTAGTTTGTTTAGAATACTCTATGAATTAGGAAAAGTCCGATTATGTTGATGAAAATATTAGCGAAGATGAAGCTAAACAAGCATTGAAAATTGTTAACATAATAACAGGATTAATGAGAACCTCTCCTAAAAGAGGCCCATTCAGTCAATAACTTTACAGATGTAGTAAAAGTTTCTTCTTTTAAGCATGAATAATGATGTCTGAGAAGTAATGTATTACAACTGAAAGCTTCACCCTTCAGGGGCAGGGCTATTTCTTTGACAATACACTTTAAAAGTGAAATATTTATAAGTGTGTTTATATGTTTTAATATTTTAGTGAAAATAGTTTGGGTGTTAAAACTATTACCGTCTCTCTTGAAGCATATGAGGCTCTTCTGCGAATTAAAAGACCTGGCGAAAGTTTTTCCGATGTAATACTTAGGCTTGTAAAAAAGCATCGTGGTTTGATGGATCTAGCTGGTATCTGGCATGACATAAATGATACAGAAATTGAGGATTTCTTAAAAGAAATCAGGAGAGCTTGGAAAGAATGGAAATTACCAGCAAAAGAGTAATTTTAGACACTGATATCTTAATAGATTTCCTTAGAGGTAGAGAAAGTGCTATAAAGTTTATAAAAAGTTTTGTAGAATCTGGGATTGACGTAGGAACAACAGTTATAAATATTTTTGAACTTTCATGGGGAGCTTATAAAATAAGAAGACTTAGAGATGTGGAAGAGTTAAGTGCAGCAATAGTAGTATTGGCTTTAACTTTTAAAGAAGCAATTAAAGCTGGTGAAGAAATGGCGTATCTTGCATCCTTAGGACTAATAATAGATGTAAGAGACCTACTAATAGGAATCATAGCAAGAGAAAATAATTACGCTGTAGCTACAGGAAACATTAAAGATTTCAACAGAATAAGAGGATTAGAAGTAATAGTGTATAAAAGATGACCCTCTCACCACTCTTAAACAACGCTCTCAAATATCTACGATGAAACCTTCTCCAAACCTCAAGATCACTATTCCTCAACAAATCCTTATTGCGCATTCCTCTCCTCAGACTTCCACCAATAATACTCAGACTTAACAACACCATTGTTTATTCAGTATTTTCACCTGTGACCATTATAATTACGTTTAGTCCTTGTAATTTATCACGTATTTTATATGCAGCGGCTAAAGCAGCATTTTGGTGAGGGGCTCTGAGGGAGGGTCCTAGGTAGTAGTCTATGAGGGCTTCTGCTAAGAGTTTGTGGTTGATTCTGCGTAGGGTTTAAGGTGTTTTAGTGTTGATGATAACTAGTATTTTTATTTTTCTAATCTCTTTTGAGATTTTGCACATGAACTAGAAAATGCTTACCCCACATAATCTTAAACACAACCTCTGATGGTGGTGTAACAAACTCATCAGAACTTACAATTACCGCGCAAAGCAGCATCAACAATATCAACAAACGCATTTGATTCTGTTCCAATTCGCCTGTTCATTGATCATCAAAAAGTCTACATATACTCGCTCAACCAATTTTGATTCCACAAACAGCTATTAATCGCCGCATAACATTTTAAAATATGCCGTTACGTCAAAAGTCTTAAAAGCAACCACATGCGACGACATATTTTACTGGTAAATTTGTGCTGAAATTTTAGCCCCACCCACAATATTCCAAATTGGGTTTCTTTAGCTAAAATAAGCTCGAATCGTACCTAAAATTGGAGTGCAGGGAGTGAATTTACGCATAATTTACCAGTAAAATTCAAAATACATTAAAATTGAAGAGGTGTGTCTTTGGAAAGCATGTTTGCTGTTATTATTTTTTGAAGGTTATCGTCTGTAAGGTTTCTTATTTTTACGTGTTTTGCGTTAGCGGCTTTTATGATGTCTTCGATATAGTTTGGGGTGAAAGGATCTTCTGAGACATCTATGACTGTTAGTTGGGCTCCTGTTTCTTTTAGTTTTCCGCACAATTCCACGATTTCTTGTCTGATCTCTCCACCCAGGGAAACATTTGCTTTTCCATCCGTGATCAGCACTATTGATGGTTTGAGGCTGATTGTATTTTTCATTTTTTCGGATTGGATCATGTTTAAGGTGGTGAGCAGTGCATGGGAGAGCGGGGTTCTCCCTCCTGTGGGCAGTTCTTTTAAAGCCGCATGCGCAAGGTCTAAACTGCTCGTTGGGGGAAGCAGAAGTTCAGATGAGGCTCCTCGGAACGCTATAAAGGCAACTTTGTCCCGGCGCGTATAGGCGTTATTTAAAAGCCCCAACGTAGCCCCTTTTGCGACCTCCATTCTTTTTCGAGCAGCCATTGAGCCGCTTGCGTCTACAACTAAAATTATTAACGATGAGGTTTTAATACGCCTAACTTTTTCACGGATATCTTCATCGCTGATTTTCAGCGTTGCTTCCTTGCAGCCTATGGCTCGAGCAGCTGCAGCTCTTATTGTCGCATCGATGGCAACGTCGGAAGCTTTGCCTTTTGGGATTACGCTGTAAACATAGGCTCCCCTTCCGCCACCTATGATTTTGGCGGTAACGGATCTCCCGCTTTTCCCGACGTGGGAGTCCCACCTTCTACAGCCCTCAAGGTTTATGTGGGTTGGAGAACTTGCATCGAACAACAACTCTCCTGAAGGTTTACTGCTTTTCTCAAAATTTGAGCCTTCATCTTTCACTGTGTGGTTTTCACAATTGTTTTTTGAGATCAATTCTTCCAGTTTTTGGCGTGGTAGGTATGGCCTTTCAAAGGGCTTTTTCCTCATTCTGTGGGGTAGCGCAAGCTCCATAGCCTCTAAAACGTCGTCTTTGTTAACGTTGTCCCGTTCTGAGAAGGCTGCAAGGGTTTTGGCCGTTCTAGCCACAACTATTGGAGCCCTGTTGCTCACAGCAAGTTTTGAGCAAACATTTGCAATTTCGTAGAGGAGCCCCTCGGCTATTTGGACGTTGGGGAGGATCTTCTGGGCTTTCTCAATTCTAAGTTTTAAACTTTTTTGCTCCATCTCATATTTAGCCATGAAACCTGCTAGGTCTGATTCGAATTCCTCAACCCTCTTTACGATCTCAACCTGTTGGGCGGGGTCGGTTATTGTGTCGACATCCACTTGAAGTCCGAACCTATCTAGTAGTTGCGGTCTAAGTTCCCCCTCTTCAGGGTTCATTGTGCCTATGAGGATGAAGCGGCTTGGGTGGGCAACCGAAACGTTTTCCCTTTCAACAATGTTTACGCCGCTTGCAGCCACATCAAGCAATATATCAGCCACATAATCGTCCAGCAGGTTAACCTCATCGATATAGAGTATTCCCCTATTCGCCTCGGCTAGGAGCCCCGGGTCCAGGGCTTTTATTCCTTCCTTTAACGCCCTCTCGATGTTTAGCGTCCCCGCAACTCTATCAACAGTTGCGTTGAGCGGCAAATTCACTATTTTAACCTTCCTTTTAATCCATTTAAGCTCCTCTCCTCTAGTGTACCTCTCATAGCAGGAATCACACATTTCAAGCGGATTGTCTGGGTTACAGTTGAATGGACAATTCTCTACAACTTTTATTTCGGGGAGGAGGTCGGCTAGAGCCCTTACAGCCGTGGATTTCCCCGTCCCCTTCTGGCCACGTATTAAAACTCCGCCTATCCTCGGGTTTATGGCGTTTAATAGCAAAGCCTTCTTCATTTTTTCCTGACCGACTATCGCCGTGAACGGGAAAACAAATCTTATGTGGTGTGGCATATTTACACCCCGGTTGTCATATTTCCTCCTCAAGCAATTCTTCGGTCCTTAAATATTCCTCCTCGAGCCTTTCAACTATTTCTTTGTCAGCTTTCCAGTATCCACGCTTTGCAGCTTCAAGTAATCTTTTAATGAGCTTGCGATAAGCGAATATGTTTACATTTTTCATTCTTTCCGACCTTTCCCTATCAAACACCGTGTTTTCTGCTACCATGTTCCACATCCAGTCTTCAATGCCCCCTATTGTTGCGGATAGCCCTATCATATACTCAACCTTATCAGCTATCTTCGTTACGCCGTTGTAGCCATGCTCGATCATGGCGTCTAGCCATCTAGGGTTAGCCGTTCTTGTTACTATTCCCCTTCTTATGGATTCCTCTGCACCTTCCACCTTTACAAGTTCTCTCGTGGTATCCGCAACTAGAACCATGGGCCTTTTTCCGCTTTCGCTTTGAACAGCTTTTGCTAAACCGCCGAGGAACTCGTAGTAGTGGTCTAAATCCGTTATTTCGTAGTCAACGCTGTCTCTTACCTGCGTTACGACCTCAACGTTTGAAAGTAGGGAGCTTAGCAGCTTCCTCGACTCTACGTTTCGCTTTCTCTCTCCGTAAGCAAATTTCATGCTTTCCAGATAAGCGTTTACCAGCTCAGCCTCGCTTCTCCAATTAGACGACTCTATTATCGAGGTTAGGCTTGTGGCGTAGTGGCCTTCAGGAGGGCCGAACACTCTGAGGGATGCGTTTTCGCCGTGGACGCTTTCCATTTTTCTGACGTGGGCCCTCACAAAGTTCATGTCTTCGGGCTCTTTAAGCCCTGCTACCAAGCGTACAGCCTTGTCCAAAAGCTCTACAACGTTGTAGAATGTGTCCCTGAAGATGCCGCAGATGGTAACCACAACATCTATCCTGGGCCTGCCGAGATCTGAGAGCGGAATAACCTCTAATTCTCTAATGTACAGGCTCTTCCAAACCGGTTTCACGCCTAGAAGGTGGAAAACCGCAGCCAGGGTTTCACCCCCGGTCTTCATTGTTTCAAAGGCCCACAGAACAACGCTAACTGCTCTAGGGTATCTTCCATGTCTCCTATAGAAGCTTTTAAGATAATCATCAGCAATTTTCTTTCCCCTCTCCATAGCCACTTCCGTAGGTATGTTCGTTGGGTCAAGCTGGTACATGTTCCTTCCAGTGGGATAAACTTCCGGGGTTCTAACGAAGTCCCCGCCTGGACCCGGCTCAATGAACCTTCCGTCAAGGGCATCCAAAACAGCGCCTATCTCATCTGACATCATCATCCTTTCGTAGACTCTCTTCAGAAAATTCAGAGCCCTTATCGCTTCATCTTTGTTGATGTTTCTCAACATTGACGTTGAACCATTCACCAGATAATCCCTTAAAATTTCCTTAACGATTTCTTCCGCATCGCTCAGCACTTTCGCGTATGTCCTCCCATCCGGAGCCATTTTATGCGGCTTCTCCAAAACTTCAATATAATTTAAGCCTTCAGACTCTATGATAAGCCTGTGTAAGCTGCTAATCTCGCCCCTATCATACCTTGACAGGAAGGTTAGATAGGTGATAGCGTCGTCTAACGATGGTTTATCTCCAAGAACGTGTAGCCCCTTAGGAATTATTGAACGCTTAAACTCCTGTATTTTATCATATACCTCTTCAACACACTCTCCAAGCCCATACTTTCCCGCTTTTTCCAGTATCTTTTTAGCTACTTCTTTAGCCCTTTCCCCGCCGTATTGCAAAGCATCAAAATACTCAGCCGTCAACCTTTCAATTTCTTGGAAGTCTCCATGAAGGCCGCTATCCGTATGAGGGGGGCTGGCGTGGTTTATTATTAAGGCGTAGCTTCTCCTTTTAGCTATTGATGACTCTGAGTTGTTGACCGCATGGTAAACGTAAATGTTGGGGAGGTCGGCTATCAGCAAGTCTGGGAAACATTCAGATGAAAGGCCAATTTCCTTTCCAGGCAGAAATTCAAGCGTGCCGTGGGTTCCTAAATGTATAATGGCGTCAGCTTTGAATTCATCCCTTATCCACCTGTAGAAGGCAACATACTGGTGGTGGGGTGGAAGATCCTTATCATGGTAAATTTTGGATGGGTCTTCGTGAACGCCGCGCGTGGGCTGAAGTCCTACGAACACGTTTCCGAAGGTTAATCCAGGAATCAATAGTGAGTTATTATGCGCCATGATTTGTCCTGGAGGTTTGCCCCATTCTTTCAGCATTTGATTTCGGGGTTTCTCAGGGAGGTTTCTAAGCCACATGCCATATTTCTCGGCGGAAACAAGGAATGCCTCATCAAATCTCGATGGCTGCACCCACTCCCCAGAGTTTACAACCCCTTTGGAGATTAGCAGATCCTTTAGCTCCCTGCCCGAAGGTGCGCCGGTTACGTTATAACCCTTATCCATTAAAGCCTTTAACAACCTAGAGAGGCTTTCGAAGACGTTGAGATAAGCGGCCTTCCCAATGTTCTCCTCCCCTGGTGGGTAGTTGTAGATTATTATTGCTATCCTCTTTTGGCTGTTCGGCTTCCTCCTCAAGCTAACCCACTTGGCAGCTCTCTGTGCAAGCCGTTCGACACGATCTCCGATGGCAACGTATTCCTCCAGCTTCACGCCCTCGGAAAGCCTCTTTTTTACTGCATGGGTGATTATGGGTTCGTTTCTTCCGTCAAGTTCTGGCAGGATAACGGTTGTAACGGTTTCTACTGGAGGGATGCCGTGTCTCGATTCAAGCCACTCCTCAACAGTTTTTGACGATAGATGAATACCGTGCAAGCAAGGGACATCCAGCTTTGTGAGGACGCTTCTAGTTATGTTGTGGTCTCCGCCAATAGGTCCCCCGGCCAGCCTAAACCATAAAAGGTCGATGAGAACATCTATAACGGGTTTCCCATCTAAAAGCATGAACTTTTCTATGGCGAGATAATACCTTAAATCGGAGCAGAAGACAGGCATGATGCCTAAGCCTTGTTCCTCAAGCTTCTCTGCAAGGAGTTTCGCCGCTGGATAGGATTGGTCGTAGTGGTAACCGCCATAGAAGAGTATGCCAACTAAGGGTCGATCCCTGAACCTATACGATTGGAGGTAGCTTTGAGAATCTGTAAAAATTTTTCCAGTCTTGAATTCCATAATTCCCATAGGGGGCATGACGGTAGGCTCAGGTATTTCGACGTCGACCTTAACCTTACAATACTCCTTCAGCAAAAGTAGAAGCATCGCATAATAGTTTTGAAGCGTCGGGGTGTCATAGTATTTCAGGAGCAGAGCGTAGTTCCTAGCATGTTTAAGCATGCCGATTGGCAGTTTGCCTCCAAGCTTCTCGAACCTATCACGCATCCTTAGAATCGCTCCATAATCCATCTTGCCTCCCTTGAAAATTCTCCCGATTAGAGGCTTCTCCTTTAAACTTGCAAATTTGTGAAGGGAAAAGCTTCCAAGCCTAGTAAGGTTGATTATTTCTGACGATCCTCCGACGAAAACAACGACGGTGTTCCTCAGATTCTTAAGCTCCCCACAGATAATTCTGCTGACACGGTCTCCGCCTCTAACGTCAATCAAAACGACCTGAGAACGCCTTAAATCCTCAGCAAACCTCTGAACGTCAACCACTTCCCCATCAACATCGTAGGTGTTGTAAAAACGGAAGTCCAGAACCCCTCCTACGATATCATTAACTTTTCTTACAGCCTCCAATAAGCAGGGTCTAAACTGATAGCCGATCATGGTTATCATGCACTTGCCCATGCTCCCACGACCCGTTGAAATGTCTGCTTATATTTCAGCGCAAGTAACCCTCCAGGAATTGTTAGGAGAACGCTGGGTATACCAGCCAAAACAAACCAAACAACCCACGAAGCGAATGGCAACCCGACAAGCGTATAAAGCGCAAATATCACAACCATAGTCACGTAAAAAGATAGCATGGAAGACACGATAGCACACTTTCGGCAGCATAACCTGTGATGGGTTATGGTAAAGAAAATGTCGAAAATTGCACCTCGAACAAGATGCACAGGAACGGACAACGGTGAACCAAATATAAAACTATTCACTATACCAACGAGCAAACCAATAACCGTTGTAGCCCCTCTACCTGTGATGCCGAAGGCCGTCAGATAAAGAAAAGTTACTACTATTGCCCCTATTGTGGGATGCCCGACCCAAGCTATTACATGAGCTACAGCGCTACAGACTGAAATAAGCGCCGTAAATAGAGCAATCATGCTTGCCCTTTTGGTGTCAAATCTCATGCCAAACTTCTAAAAGTTGTCGGCTATATAAGTATTACCAAAAATAAAAAAAGTAATACCATCAACAATGCATTGGGTTTCTCTCTTGGTTGGAAGTGAGATAAGCCTTGTTTTGTTAGATCTAAGCTGAGCGGGTTTTAATGGGTGTGTGCTCTTTTTGTGCTCGGCCGGGCGAAGAGGGCTTTACATTTTTCTGGTTAGATGCCCAGTCCTCCGGGCTCGTTGGGGAGCATTTCATAGGGCTTGGCTCCCTTCGGGTCAAACCCGCCCGTACGTTCTCCCAGGCCCTTTCGAGCTTTGGGTCATACGTACGGGGAAGGCCCTACATCCCAAGCTTTGTCCGCGCTTTTTACGATAGGATCACGACTTTGTGCATATCCTGAAACTTTTTCTAACGGCAAGAAGGCATCTCATCCCGTAGCGCCGTTCTCAGCATTTTCAGAATAAATAAGCTTAAATAAAACTTGTTTCCTATATTACCTTAATGGCTTACGAGGAACTCATTACTCCTAAGGAGGCTAGGGCTCTACTTAGGGTCAGCAACAAGACTCTGTGGAGCTGGTACAAGAAGGGCTTGATAAGGGCTGTAAGGCTTCCGAGCGGGAAGCTTCGCTACTACAGGAGCGACATCGAAAGGATCCTGAAAGGTGAGGAGGTTGGAGGCCGTAAAGGCGGTAGCGTTCAAGCATAGCTCCGACGTTAGGCCTTTGCTCCAAACGTTCAACGATATGGTGAAAGAATGCATAAAGTATGCTCTAAGCCACAACGTAAGCTCCCCTATGAAAGTTGAGAGGGCCCTATACGAGGAGTTCAAGCAGAAGTACGGCTTCGCAACCCACTACTGCATCTCGGCCGCTAGGGTTGCCTGCAACGTAATCCGCTCCTGGAAAAGGCTTGTTAAGAGGAGAAGGGCCGACCCGAACAATCCACCGACCTTCAACGCCCTATCCATGAGGCTCCAGAAGGAGCTCATGCGATTCAAAGGAGATAGGATAGTAATTACGACGATGCCGCATCGTTACGTTGAGGTTCCGCTAATAATAGGCTCATATCAGAAAAGATTCATCGATGCATGGAGGAATGGGGAGCTGAGTTTAGGCGAGGTAACTCTACTAGAGGACAGGGCGATGGTAACCTTCAAGAGAGCAGTCGAGGATAAGATTCCTATAGGCTATGCTTCCATCGACGTAAACCTGATGAGTATAGACTTCCTTAAGGTAAAAGGAGACTCAGCAGAATATCGGAAGGTCGACTTAAAGAAGCTATACGGAATCAGAGTACATTACTTTGAGAAGCGCAGGAAGATCCAAAGCCTTTCAAAGCATAAACCTATAACATCAAAGAGGCTCATGCAGAAGTACTCCAGGCGCGAGAGGAGAAGGGTGAACGACATTCTCCACAAGATAACCACGAGCATAGTTAAAGAGCTATCCCAGGAAGGGCTTGCTCCCATATTTGAAAATCTTAAAGGCTTGAGCTATAACGCCACGAGAAACAAACGTACGAAGCGGAAGAACCGCAAGGTCGCGTCGCTACCGTACAGGAAAGTCCAGAGCCTCATTGGGTACAAGATGGCATGGCTGGGCTACAAAGTGCAATACGTTCCGGCAAGGAACACAAGCAGGGCCTGCCCAAGATGCGGGCGTTTGTCCAAGACAAATGGGCAGGTCTTTAGATGCAAACACTGTGGTTACGAAGCGGATAGGCACTTCGTGGCATGCATAAACATACTCAGGATGTGGGGACATGGGTTCGCCCCGAAGGCCCTCGATGAGATGATCGAGAGGGAAGGGTTAGGTAGAGGTAATGAAAGCAATAAAGCATTACGAACCTCTACTTAACTCAGAACCCTACCATCTTCCTCTCATAGTCTATTACCCTTTTTAGTCCCTCTTCGAGGCTTACGACGGGTCTGTAGCCTATGCCCATAAGCTTCTTTATGCTCGGATAGCTACGCATGGGCTCGGATTCCATCTCGGTCCTAGGCGGAAGCAGGACGAGCTCTGAAGAGGAACCCGTTAGCTCCCTTATCTTTTCTGCCAGCTGCCTTATCGTGACCTCGTTCCCCGTTCCGACGTTAAAGACCTGGCCGACTGCCTCTTCCCTTTCAAGGCACAGCTTGACCGCAACGCAGTAGTTCTCGATGTACGTTGGGTCCGTTGAGTCCCTACCGGCGTTGTAGAGATGCAGGGGCTGGTTGGCAAGGCAGCTCCTCACGAACCTTACTATGGCGGAGGTTGGCACGTCCTCCTCGCCGAAAAGCTTCCAAGACCTGAGTATGACTGCCGGTAGCCCTTTGTGACGTACATAACTCTCGACAAGCTTTTCGGCTATAACCTTCGAGAAATCGTAGGGCGACCTGGGGTTTATCGGCGTCTCCTCCCTGACTGGTAACTCCTTCGGTAAACCGTAAACGTTCGCCGAGGAGGCATACACGAACCTTTTCAGCCCTATCCTTGCGGACGCCTCTAGGACGTTTAGCGTGCCGAAGCAGTTAACGCGGTAGCAGTTGTACGGGTCCTCTATGGACTTCGGTATGCTCACTACGGCAGCCAGGTGAACGATGGCATCGGGCTTGAAGTCCATTACCGCATGAAAGACGGCATCCTTGTCCGTGACGTCTGCAACGTATTCTGCTGAGCCGACTATATCGACGCCTGCGACCTCGTACCCGAACGATTTAAAATACCGCTTGAGGTTCCTACCGACAAAACCTTCCGACCCAGTAATCAGCAACCTCATTGCTTAACTTGGTTATTGTTCTACGAGTTATATTTTAACATTAAAATCAACGTTAAACAAAGACCGTATCAGCATGTACAAAAAATTAACAACCATAAGGGTCGGTAACTTAACCGTTAACCTCTACGAGGACAAGAGGGTTTATAGACCGCTAGCCGTTTCGAAGCTGATCGCTAGCTGTATTTCCCTGAAGGGCGGTGAGCGTGTTTTAGATTTGGGCACAGGCAGCGGCTTTTTGGCGATAGTGGCGTCTAAGCTCGGCGCAGGAAGCTGTGTGGCTACGGATGTCTCGCCAGCAGCGGTAGCCATGGCTAAGCTCAACGCTGAATTAAACAACGCGCACAACATCGAGGTAAGGCAGGGGAACCTATACGAGCCCGTAGAGCACGAGCTCTTCGACTTGATAATCTCCAACCCGCCCATGACACCGTCCCCAAAGCCCTTAAAAGTAGAAACTTATGGGGGCGCGGACGGCAGGATGGTCCTGGATGCCATCTTGAAGGGTGCGAGGGAGCATCTAAGACCTGGCGGAAAGCTTTTGATTCCGACGGTATCGATAGTCGGCATAGACATAACGGCCAGCATGCTTGCACGGCTGGGAATGAGTTATAGGTGCGTAGGGTACGCCCTCGTTCCATTCGGCAGGCTCTTAAGGGGCCTGGAGAGCTACATCCTTAAGCTGCCGAACGCCAGCATAGTATACGACAAATGCATGAGGCCATGCTGGACGGCCGTAGTCTTCGAGGCGAGGCTACTGGCTTAGCATACTGCTGAACGCCCTCCCGAGCCTGGATATGCCCTCGAGTAAGTTCTCGATAGAGTTGGCGAAGCTTATCCTGATGAACCCCTCACCGTAAGAGCCCATGGATGAGCCGTGAAGGACGGCTACGCCATAGTCCTCTATTAACTTAACGACGAGCTGCTCAGAGCTCATACCAACCCGCGATAAAACCTTTTGGACGTTGATGAACAGGTAAAAAGCCCCTTGGGGCTTCAGGTACGTAATGCCCTCTACCTTCTTAAGTTCCTCCAACACAGCATTCCTTCTGCTCTCGTACGTGTTTACCATCTTCCTCACAGAATCCTGGGGGCCCTTGAGCGCCTCTATGCCAGCATACTGTACGAACTGGCTTGGGCATGAGGTCATGTTGTTCAATAGCTTGGTCATCGGATCCACGAGGCCTGAGGGGACGACGGCGTACCCAAGCCTCCAACCTGTCATCGCGTACCTCTTCGAGAAACCATCCACCAATATTACGTTATCTTCCCTTGCGAAGGATAGGGGCGAGTAGTGCTTTAGCCCATCGAAAAGTATCGGGTAGTATATCTCGTCGGATATCAGGAATGCGCCAGCATCCTCCGCTATCTCGACTAGGCCCTTCACGTCCTCCTTCCTTAGGACTGAGCCGCATGGGTTATGGGGCGAGTTGATTATTATGGCCTTCGTCCTGTTCGTCACAAGCTCGTTAACCTCTTCTGGTGTCATTCTAAACCCGTTGCTTTCGCTCAACCTTAACGGCACGGGTTTTCCTCCGGCATATGCCGTGACGGATTCGTACGCAGGGTATCCGGGGTTCGGGTATATCACCTCATCGCCATCCTCCACGACGGACATGATGGAAGCGAATATCGCCTCCTTGCAACCGACGGTTACAAGCACGTTCTTCCAATCGACGTTAACCCCAAGATCCGCGGATACCTTTTCTGCGATAGCCATCCTGAGTTCAGCTATCCCGGGGGTGGGCGTGTAGTGCGTTGCGCCCTTAGCCAAGGCATCCATCGCCGCCCTCTTTATGTTCTCCGGCGTGTCAAAATCTGGCTCACCGATCTCCATGTGTATCACGTTTTTTCCCCTTGCCTCTGCCTCCTTTGCCTTTGCGAGAACGGCAAAAGCGCCTTCCTGAGTTATCCTGTAAGATCTGCTGGATAACCCCTTCATGAACTTTCGAAACCTCAGGTACATCTTTTGTATAAAAACTTTCGGATACATAGATTAATAAAAAGCGCCGCATGAGGAAAAACGTGAGTCGATTGGGCAACATGGACGAATCTGGGTTGCAGGGATACTCTGGCACCGTTAAAGAGATCTTAGAGCGGGAAAACGTACGCGTTGGGGACGAGGTCGAGGTCGTATCAGACGGCAGGAGGTACAGGGGAATACTGATGGCTAGGTACGAGCTCTCGGACCCTAACTACATAACTCTGAAACTGCACAACGGCTACAACATAGGGATAAGGGTGACAAGAGATACACGCCTATTCAAAATATCTTCCGGAATGAAGCCAGCTTTCGTGCGGCCACCCAAACCCCGGATCCTTGACAACCTCCCGGGCGTCGTCATAGTAAGCACGGGAGGGACCATAGCTAGCAGGGTGGAGTATAGGACTGGAGCCGTTAGACCAGCATTGAACGCAGACGACTTGTTGGCGATAGTTCCAGAGCTTGCAGAGATCGCTAGGGTAGACACCGAGATACTGTATAACGTGTGGAGCGAAAACGTTCAAGCCTATCATTGGGCTGGGATGGCTGAAGCCGTAGACCGGCTTATCCGTAAGGGCGTGGACGGCGTAGTCTTAACGCACGGCACCGATACCATGGGATACACGGCCGCTGCCCTCAGCTTCGCCCTCCAAAGGCCACCAGTACCGGTCGTCCTAGTCGGCGCGCAGAGGTCCTCGGACAGGCCTTCCAGCGACGCTGCGACAAACCTGATAGCTGCCGTCGCAACAGCTGCCAAAGCGCCTTTCGGCGAGGTCGTCGTTGCCATGCATAAGTGGCACTCTGACGACGTCATAGCCCTGCATAGGGGAACCAGGGTCGTCAAGCTGCATACGAGTAGCAGGGATGCTTTTCGCTCGGTGAACTCAAGGCCTATCGCCTATTACCAAAACGGTGAGCTCAAGGTGGTCGCAGAAGGTCTAAACCCGAGGGGGTCGAACGAATACGTATACAGGCCAAAGTTTGACGAGAGAGCGTTCCTCGTCAAGTTCTTTCCGTCCATGAAGCCAGACGTGCTGAGCATCCTAGCCGACAGGGGCATAAGGGGTTTCGTGATAGAAGGGACGGGGCTCGGGCACGTAGCCTCGGACTGGGTACCCGTAGTAAAGGAATTGACGGAGAGGGGGATATTCGTGGGCATGAGCTCCCAGTGCAAGTTTGGAAGGGTTAACATGTACGTGTACGATAGCGGTAGAGACTTGCTTAGGGCCGGCGTCGTTCCGCTAGACGACATGCTGGCGGAGGTCGCTCTGGTAAAGCTCATGTGGGTACTGGGAAACCTTGGCGAGGGCGCAGGGTTGGAAGAGGTCAAGGAACTCATGCTGACCAACATAGCCGGGGAGATTTACTCGAGGAGCCTGCCTAACGTAGAGGGGTGGTAGTCGTGGAGGATTATTCCGGCATAGGGCTAAAGGTAGGTCTAGAGGTACACAGACAGCTTGACACGAAGAGGAAGCTATTCTGCGACTGCCCGACGGAAGAGGTCGGGGACGGCGAGTGTATAAAGTTCGTCAGAAGGCTGAGGGAAGTCCAGAGCGAAATGGGTACGGTAGACGCTGCGGCAAGGTTTGAGTCTAGAAAGCAGAGGACGATCGTTTACCATGCTAGGCTTAAAAATGTTTGCATGGTCGAGATGGATGAGGAGCCCCCGCATTGCTTGAACCCCGAGGCCCTTGATTTAGCGCTAACTGTCGCCCTTTTGGTTGGTGCCGAGCCTGTCGATGAGATACACGTGATGCGGAAGATAGTCATAGACGGCTCTAACACGACAGGATTCCAGCGCACGTGCATAGTCGGAATAGGGGGCAGCGTAAGGGTAGGGAACAAGGTCGTACCCATACAGACGATAACGCTCGAGGAGGATGCCGCAAGGATAATAGAGGTTAGGAAGGAAGAGGTCCATTACGACCTATCCAGGCTTGGGATACCGCTGATAGAGGTATCTACAGAGCCGGTCATCGAGTCGCCCAAAGAGGCAATGGAAGTAGCTTACGCCATAGGTAGGATCCTTAGGGCGACGGGCAAGGTTAAGAGGGGGATAGGGACCGTCAGGCAGGACTTAAACGTATCCATCAGGGGCGGAGCCCCTGTTGAGATAAAGGGCGTCCAAGAGCTCGAGCTTGTTCAGAAGGTCGTGGAGAACGAGGTTAAGCGGCAACTACACCTTTTGTTTATAAGGGAGGAATTGTTAAGGCGGGGCGTTAGCAAGGACGATATTCTGAAAGCAAAGCCCGTCGATGTCACGCACGTATTCTCCAAAACCTCTAGCAAGATAATCAGAAAGCAACTCGAGGCTGGCGGGGTCGTTTACGCCATCGCGCTAAAAGGGTTTGCTGGGTTGTTAGGCCTACAGCCATCGCCCGGCATAAGGCTTGGTGCAGAGATAGCTGGAAGGGTAAGGGCGTGGAGTGAGGTAGAGGGGGTATTCCACACGGACGAGCTCCCAGGCTACGGCATAAGCATCGAGGAGGTCAGATCAGTAAGGGATCTAACGGGTGCTGGGGAATCGGATGCCGTCGTCATAGTCGCGGCAGAAAGGGAGAGGGCGTTGGATGCGATGGACGTAATCAAGGAGAGGGCGGCCGAGGCCCTAGACGGGGTACCGGAAGAAACGAGGGGTGCGAGGCCTGACGGAACAACCGTTTACATGAGGCCAAGGCCTGGCTCGGCCAGGATGTACCCGGAGACTGATATACCGCCCATCATAGTCCCACGGGAACGCATCGAGCGCCTGAAAAAGAATCTCCCGCCGACTTTGGATACCGTAGCCCAACAGCTCATGGAAAAGTACGGGCTCAGCAAGCAGCTTGCAAACGACCTTGTGGACAGCGAGATGGTCGAGGACTTTGAGGATATCGTATCGAAGACCGGAGCGCCCTATACTGTCGTGGCCTCTACGCTTACTGAGCTGCTCAGGAGTTTGAGGAGGGATGGTGTGAACGTCGAGAGGATCACGAAGGCACACATAATGAGGTTCTTCGAGCTCGTTTCATCTGGAAAGGTGGCGAAGGAGGCCGCTAGGGATGTGCTGGCTGCCGTTGCCCAAAAGGGACAGGAAGTAGACAGTGTTGTGGAAGAGCTTGGCCTCTGGTCCCCTCCTCCGTCCGAGGTGGAGGAAAGGATTCGGGCGCTTGTCAAAGAGCATGAAGAAGAAATCTCCGCCGACGAAAAAAGGGCAGTAGCCAAGCTGATGGGCCTGCTTATGAAAGAGTACAGGGGCAGGGTCGACGGCGCTCTCCTGAATAGCATGCTCCTGAAAGCCGTCAGGACGCTTAAACCCAAAGATGCATAAACGATAGATTTTAATGCACGTACCCCAAGGCTTATTTTGGTTGAAGAATTTGCAAAGCGCTAAGGTTCTAAAGGTAAGGATACAGCACGATGACGTTTCTGTCGAGTTTGATGGAAATTACGAGGAGGTATGGTTAAGCGTTAACAAATACCTATCGGAGGTTTATCCGTCCCTATCCCTGTTGAAGAGGTTTGTAGGGGCTGTCGATGTTTCTTACCTAATGTCCCTGCTTTCAGGAAAGGCCCAGGTTGTTAACGGCAGGGTAACGGTCACAGCGCAGGCGGATGCCAAGAAAAAGATCCTCCTATGCCTTGCGGCCGCGTACGTGGGAAAGATACTCGGGCTTTTGGAACGAGAGGCCCTATCCCCTAAAGAGGTCTCGGTAGCTACGGGATTGGAGGAAAGGGTCACGAGGGCTAGGCTAAGCGAGATGAGGAGGCTCGGCCTTGTTGCAAAAGTCGACGGTGGAAGGTATGCCTTTAATATATCCGCCGTTAACGTGCTGGCGGAGGAGGCTTGATCATGAACGATGAGGTTATGAAAGCTTCGATACAGTATAAAGACGTTCGGGTAGATTTTGAGGGGAAGCCTGACGACGTCTACAGAAGCATCATATCTTTTATGGAAAGAGCCATACCTGCGTACTCGCTTGCGAGCAGGATAGCGTATTCTGTGGATATCCAGGATTTGATCGAAAAGTTGAGGGACTATCTGGCATACAACCAGGCAGAGGGCATCTTTCTAATCAAACCTCTGAACACCTTGTCTGTTTCCGAGGCGATAATGCTGCTGTGCATAAAGAGGTACCTTGAGCATGGGCTTGGCCTGGCAGAATCTCCCTCTATAAACGCCTCGGAGCTCGCAAAGAGCATAGCCAAGTCCGAGAAGACGATATCCGGAAAGCTGAGCCTAATCCTTCGGAAAGGCTACATAAGACGCCTAGACAGGGGCGACTACGTCGTAACGACGCTAGGCATCAAGGAGTTCCTGGAGGGCAGGATGGAGAAGAAGTAGCTATCCGTTCCTAGGCTCGCCCTCTTCAGCCTCTAACCTAGCCTCTGGCACGGGGTGTGCTACGTACAAGTACCTTCTGGGGCGTCCTATCCTGGCCAAAGTTCCTTCCCTTACCAGGTCGAGCAGGACATGGGCCACAGCTGTAGGGTCGTAGTTGTACCCCCTTCTGGCCAATTCCGACACAACCTCTGAAAGAGGCCTTGGCGTGGAGAACCAGCCCTCGTTCAGGATACCCTCTATCAACGCCCTGCACGTAGAGCTTTCGGCCGGCCTTACGCGCCTTTGCGGCCCGGATCCGGGCTCTACCGCCTCAGAAACGCCGAGGGCCGAGATAACATCCCTTACGGACCTCTCCAGCAGCTCCGGAGGCGCCTCTATCTCCACGTTCGCCCTTCCTACCGTTATCTTGACCCTTATTCTTTCTTGTGACATGAACAACTTACCCAAATTGCGCAAAATTTATAAGCACATGGTTTCTTATATCTGGTGGTGATGGTGCGATGGGCGAGCTCGTAAACATCCAATCACCCATCTTTGAGAATTTCTTAGGGATATTTAAAGCATTTTCCGAGATGGGGCTGGGCTCCATGGAAAGCCTGAAGGGAGTACTACCGGTTATCAGGTTAGACGGATACCATGTTGGCCATGATGTCATTCTAGAGTTGGACAATATGTCTTCCATTAAGGCCTACAGGACAAAACCTTCCGGCAGAGCATGCGACGTGGTTGCCTGCGATACCTCCGTCATAAAGCTAGCTGAAGGCCCCTTCGGCTATATCGCTGCCCTAAGGGGTTCTGTGGTGAGGAGGAGGGGTTCCGGAGGGGTCGAATCTTGGGTGATCGGCCCCCTCATCTTTTTCGTATCCCTAGACGACAACAGGCCCCTCCTAGCTTTCGTCTCGGAGATCATGGGCGTCCAGCCGATGAACGAAGATTTTGAGAGCATACACAAAAGCCTCAGCAGCCTACTCGAGAAGTGGCTCCAGCGCTCATTGGCGTCAACTTTCTCAGACTCGATACTCCTGTTTGATGGCTCTTTGACGGCAGGGCCGGCGGACAATTCCTTACAGCTAATCCGTGAGACGTTGAGCGAGGCGGAGCGGAACGGTAACGTCGTGCTAGCCTTTTCAAAATCGACCAACCTATCCTATCTTGGGACCAGGATAACCTCCATCTTACCGAGCCTGGATCCCCCATGCGTGGTTGACGTAAGCGAGGCGGTGTGCTCGCCCAATAAAATGCACAAGCTCGGCAGGATACTCGTATCGCACCTATCCAGGACTTTCTTTCCTTACAGGCTTGACGTAAGCGTTAGGGAAGTGGAGGATGCTTTGCTAGCGATAGGCAACCTCCTCAGCAGCGATGCCCTGGTATACGGCTATCCAGAGACGTTGCTGCTAGCCCATAACTACTGCACCTTTAACAAGGTCGACGTTTTGGCGCTCCAGAAACTGCTTAGGCAGGAATTTAACATAGAGGTTTTTGAGTTGGGCGACGTAAGGAGCAGCCTTTTCAACCCTTTGGACGGCCATTAGGGATGAAGGTCTTTTCCAAGCAGAGGGACGCATTGGATATACTGGCGTTCCCTTCCGAGGCCCTAGTCGAGAAAGGCCAGTATCTCGTCGTGAGCGAGGGAGAGAAGTTTATGCTCGCCCAGGTAATAGACGTGAACTATGCTGAGATTCCAGGGATACTCGAGGACATGCTCCGGGAAGTTTCTTTGGAAGCCGTTAACCATGAGAGCGTATTCGATCCATTCGAGACTGGCTCGCTGACCATGATGATAAAGGATGCGAGGATGATAAAGTGTAAGATAAGGTGCATCGTGGAAGGGAGCAGGGTCGTGCATAACAGCTCATGGCTACCCTCGAGGTTTAGGTCTGAAGTGTACGCCGCAAGGGCAGAGCAGTTGAGGAATATGATGGGGTTGATGGGTAGGAGGAGGGTTCGAATCGGGACGCTTGGGGGCGAGGATTTTTGGGTAGACGCGGAATCTTTCGACGGCAGGCTGACAATAATAACAGGGAAGAAGGAGACGGGGAAGTCCCACATAACGAAGCTGATAACGACTGCGCTGGTCGAGTACGGAGCCCTCGTTATAGTTCTTGATATCAACGGGGAATACGTGAACCTAAAGAGGAAAGTCGACGGAGGCCAGAGCAGCTTAGCCCTTCGGCATGAGGTGTTGGAGCCGGGCAGGAACTTTAGGGTCAAAACGGAAGACGTCGGCCTAAGAACCTTTATGGACATCCTGATACACGTTTACGAAACGCCATCCAGCAGTTGTAGGGAATTCTTCAGGATATGGAACATGGTAAAGAAAAGCAAGGGCAGCGTTACCCTGAGAAATCTTATGGACGTAATCCAAAGGGCACAACTGCACGAATCCGTTAAGGAGGCGCTGATTACAAGGCTTATGGCCATGGAGGCCACGGGCATATTTGCCGATGAGGAATACGAAGTACCTTCCTTTGAGGAGGTCGTTAAGTACACGGGTGGCAAAATCATCGTGGTTAACCTTAGGGACCTCCTGCCCTCGACGAGGAGGATGGTTGTAGAGTACCTGCTCAGCAAGCTCACCGAGCTTTTGCACGCGAGGAGGATACCCCCAATCTTTCTTGTGGCTGAGGAGGCGCACCTCTACCTAAGGGATACGTACTGGGACGACATGATAACGAGGATGAGGCATCTGGGCCTTTCGCCGATATTCGTGACGAACCAGCCCGACTCCATACCGGAGACGATATACAGACAAGCTGATAACATAATACTCTTCAACTTCACAAACGAGGCGGACCTTGAGGCCATAGCCAGGACTTCCCGCATGGATTCCGAGAGCGTAAAGGCCATCGTAGCCTCCCTGCCCCCGCGCTACTGCTTACTCATAGGCTACTTGGTTAGGGACATACCCGTCGTCGTCAAGGTTAGGGAGGTCGACGTCGATACCATGGGTAAAACTAGGCTGTTTTTTGACGTGCACGACAGGGAACATCTACATATCGCGAGGGCGATAAGCGAGCGGGAAGCATGAGCGATGCCGTGAACAGGTATCGAAAGATTTACGAAGAGAGGCGCGACGAGGTAGAGAGAAGGCTCAAAGAATTTAAGGAGATGCTAGGGAGGAGCGAGGAGGAGGTATTCGCAGAGCTTTGTTTCTGCATATGCACTCCCCAAACTAAGGCGAGGGCCGCGGAAAGGGCGATATCGAGCATGAAGGAAGGGTCGCTGCTACTTCGTGGAAGCGAGAGCAGCATAGCGCTCGTTCTAAGGAGGAACGGCGTTAGGTTCCCTGAGTCGAAGGCCAGATACATAGTTGCTGCAAGGACTTACATGAAATCGTTAAAAAGCCTCCCCCCGGACGCTTTTAAAGCAAGGGATTGGCTCGTCAAAAACATAAGGGGTCTGGGCTATAAGGAGGCGAGCCACTTCCTAAGGAACGTAGGCTACGAGGGGCTGGCGATCTTGGACAGGCATATACTTAGGGGTATGAGGGAGGCCGGCATCATAAAAGAGCTACCGAAAAGCTTGACGAAGAGGAAGTATCTTGAGCTCGAGAAGAAGTTCATACAGTTTGCAGCGGATTTGGGTATAAAGCCCGAGGCCCTTGACCTTGTAATGTGGGCGGACAAGACCGGCGAAGTGTTCAAGTAGCGTAACCGGGTGATGGTACCCTGAGCGCTATTAGGATTAGCGAGGACCTTAACAACCTTCTACGTAGCCTACCGGAGGTAGACGTCGAAAGCCTCCTGGAAAGCTATCGGAAACCCATGCGACAATCCATCAGGGTTAACACGATAAAGGCAGAGGAGCAGTACGTGGTCAGGATGCTGAGGGAAAAAGGCGTAGAGCTCGAGAAGATACCTTGGGCTAGCCACGGCTACTGGGTTGTAAACGACGTGAACGTGGCAAACACTCTGGAGCACATGCTTGGCCTCATATACATCCAGGGCGCAGTATCCATGGCACCGGTCGAGGTCCTATCGCCCAAGCCGGGAGATCTCGTCCTGGACCTATGCGCCGCTCCAGGTAGCAAGACTACCCAGATAGGGCAGTTTTTGCATGGGGAGGGTGTGATAGTTGCTAACGACGTCAACGTCAAAAGAATAAGGGCACTTTCGTCCAACATTCAGAGGTGCGGGGTTATAAACTGCATCATCACCCAGGCAGACGGTAGGAGGTTTCCTTTATGGTCAAAAGGCCTCTTCGACAAAGTTCTCGTCGATGCGCCTTGCACGTCGCTAGGAATAGTGAGCAAGGACTGGGGGGCTGCAAAAAATTGGAGCTTCCGAGCCTCAGAGCGCTTATCCAGGCTACAGCTCAGCTTAGCGATCTCTGGGTTCGATTGCCTGAAGGCAGGCGGCACGATGGTTTACGCCACGTGCACGCTTAGCCCGCAGGAAAACGAGTGGGTCGTGGAACGGCTGCTCACGAGCAGGCCGGATGCCCGCCTTGAGACGATAAAGCTCGAGGGTTTAAGGATGAGCAAGGGGCTTTCGGAGTGGCAAAAAATGAGGTTCAACCCAGAGGTCGAGCGGTGCGTTAGGGTCTACCCGTACGAGCACGAGGCCGAGGGGTTCTTCATCGCGAAGATATCGAAAGAAGGCGATGGCCCGTGAAAAAGATCATCCTGCTAAGCTCCTCGAAAAGGTCAGCCTTCCAGGCCATGCTCGAGAGACAGTACGGCGCTAAAGATTTTTCTGATAAAGTTTTGATACAGGTTGGCGAGGGGAAGGTCAGGCTGACCACGAGCGATACGATAAGGGTTGCAGAGAGGATGCGGGGCGTGCAAACTTTGGGCATATACGTAGCGAAGGTTGTTGGGCAGGACGTTGTCCTCTCTATTGAAGGCTCACAGCTCCTCTGCAAAAGCATCGAGAAGAACAGGATAGAGCTGACCGAGGAGCAGGCTAGGCTTTGGATGGAGGGGGCGCCAATACAGCTCGAGGGGCCTATCTTGGCAAAGTACGTCGTCGCATCCTACGGAGGGCTGTGTCTGGGCTGCGGAAGGGTTTCAGCGGACGGAAAAGTTTACCCCCAGGTACCTAAGTGGAGGCGCTTACAGCAGACCTGAGCTCAAGATGCCTTTATCTGGCTGAAAGCGTTATCCTATACGGTAGGTACTTGTTTGTATGATATATCGCATACCCGCCCATCGTGTCAAACCGGGATAGCCCGTCGATGTCCTCCTGAAGGGTTATGGCTGGGCTCATCCAGCCTTCTGCGATATCCATTGCGCTAACGCTGAATAGTAGCTTATGCTTTATATCATCCGGCAAGGAAGATAGTAGCTTGGGCAGATGGCTTCTGTAGCTACCAAACGTAGTAGCGTTCTTAAGGTTGCTGTAGTAAAACGTATCCAACCATGATGACGTCCTTAGTATCAAATAGTCGAGCCTCTTGCCAAGAAGCTCTACGTATTGTGGCCCAATCCTCACGTCAAAACTTCCCATCATTACCTGTTTTGAGTGCTCCCTGAAAACGGGTGAGAGCCTGTCCAGAAGGTAAAGTATGCTTTTTACGCGTGCCTCGTCGTTATACCGAAAATCGCCCAGCAGACATATACCGTCAAAGTTAAAATCCTTAACCACGTTTAACGATTTTGACGTAAAGTAGTCTGCATATGCCTGCTCAAACAAGACGTACGTCCCATCTGGTTTTAGCTCCCTCTGGAATTCTACAAACCCGGACTTGTTCAGCACCTCCCCATGAATTTCCTTCAGCCAAGGAGACCTGTAACCGTGTACGCCGTAACGTATGCTTAGCTTTTCAGGCTCGAGGTATACGCCAAGCATGACAGAAACGCCCCTCCTCTTCAGCTCGCCAACTAAACCTTTCAAGTCCCGAACCGACCAGCTGAAGGAAGATATCGTGAACCTAGAATACTCCGCTACGTGTACGCGCTCGTCGTACCCTCTGTACGTGTTAACGAAGTCTATGCTGAACGGTATGACGACGTGGGTTACGTTGTACCTTTTCAAGAACTCATCCACACCGTAACCTTCTTTCAGAACAAAAGCAGAGTCCAGGCTTTCGACTACGCCAACCCTTATCGGCAGGCTTGGAGCCCTGATTCCGGCGGGTGCTGGAAATGTCGCTATCGTGACGAAGAAAAGTATGACGATGGCTATGACCGTCCACTTGGACAGCATGCTTAGATTAATCCTTTGAAGGTTTAACAAATCGAAAAGGAGGGCAACTATCCTGCTAGAGCCGAATATTCCTGCCGCTATGAGGATGGCACCGTATACGCTAATTTCGTTAAAACCTAAGTTCGTAAGGTTTCCGATGTATGCCAGGTCGTATTCATTACACAACCCAAAGCTTCCGGCTAGGAAGGCGTAAGCGCTAACGTTCAGCATAAGCAGGTTCAACTTATAATCTTTCTTGTCAAACGGTGTGTACACGAGCAAGAACGGCAGGACCCACGTTAAGTACTGGACGTTTACCTTTACGGATGTTGCAAGAAACGCCAGGAGCGTTAACGCTGAACCTTTGATCATTAACTCGTTTGGGTCGGCTTCTCGTGCTAAGATTTTAAGGAAGATTAGCACGAGGGCCGCGACAAAAATGGCCATGCTCACGTACCCCAAACCCGCCGAGCCCACGACCCCAGAAAGCACTACCCAGTACGTGAATTGGCCTACGTTGCTAAAGTGAAAGAAAAGCTTGCCAAAGTAAGATGACGGGTCGTACAGGAAGGGAATCGAGGATATAACCGGCACTATGAGCGCATACAGGATGTACTCCGCCGCTTTTCTTTTGAAAGCTTCAGCCCTGGTCCTCTTGATGTAAAGCAATATCGGTAAGGCCAGCAAAGCTGGGAAAATTTTCACGGCCGCACCGGTACCGAGCAGGATGGCGCTTAACTTGCACCTTCCCTTAAACATGCTATATATCGACGCGAGGCCAAAAAGGGCCGCGACGGAATCAAACATACCCCACACAGCGGAGATGAAAAGCGGAAGCGGGTTCAGGACCCATAGGGCCGATGCCTTCGTGGCTAAACGCTCGTCCTTTTTAAGCAGCACGACGAGCTTGTAAAGAACGAGCCCGATGAGTACATCTGAGATCATCATGGGCAGCTTCACAAAAAATGCAAAAGCGTTTAGACTCTGCGTTAGAATGTACACCAAAGACGATAACGAAACCCAGTACAGCCAGATTGGAGGATAAGTGTAAAAGCCCCAAGGATAGTTGGGTATCTCTTCGACCTGGTAGACGTTTACACCATAGCTTGCCGTCATCTCCCCTGCTTTCAGCCAAGTAAACATGTCTATTGGGTGGCCAAAAAAGGGAGCAACGGCCAGCCTTACCGATAAGCCAGCTACGAGTACTGCCAGAAGTCTTTTGTCCATGCCGCCACCCCCTTTTAATAAGGACGCCCTTTATCGTGTAAAAAAAGTTTCGCTAAACCGCATGCGATAGCAACTCTAGCACAGCCCTTGCCGCCAAGAATTCCGTCACCTCGTTATCCGGAATCTTGCGAAGGCAGACGACGTCGCAACCGACGATTTTCCCTTTTATGCTCCTAACGAGTTTCGTAAACTCCCTAAAGCCTATGCCAGAGGGTTCCGGATGGTCAACGGCAGGCGCGATCGATGGGTCGAACACGTCGACGTCCAATGACACGTACACCTTCTTACCCCTCGTCAGCTTATACAAAGTCCTGACCGCGGCGTTCAACCCCTTCTTCGACAGCAGCCTCTCAGAGGTTATAAGAGGTATTCCAGCTTTCTTTGAATAATCCAATTGCTCCTCGTCGCCGGACCTTACGCCCAACACTACAGCCCTTTTGAACACCTTCTCTTCCGATGCCCGCCTGAGCCACGTCGCGTCGTTCAACCTTTTATCTACCTCTACGTCCTCGCCGATGTAGTCGAGCTCAACGATCTTCTCATCTATGTAACTCTCCCGTAGGTCGCAGTGGGCATCAAAAACAACCAGCGTCACGTCCCTTGGCATGGCCTTTAGAGCGTAATACGTCGCGAGGTGACCGCCGCCGAGCATTAGGGGGAGCTTGCCCTCCAGCAATATGGAAGATGCTGTTTTTGTGATGCAGTCCAGGTCCGCGTATGAAGCGGGCCTTATGTCGCCGACGTCGTAAACCCTTGCTCTTTCGAGAAGGTTCCTCCTGGATGTTATGTCAAACGTCTCTATGAACCAGCTAGCATCCCTTATTGCCCTCACGGACTCCTCAGCCTTCTTCCCTAAGATTACGCCGAAGGCAACGACGTTCGATTCCTCCCTACTGTAGATGTTAGTTAGGAGCGGCCTACCCATGAACGCCCCACCATCTTAGCAGACCCCTCGAGCTGGATGATTATAAGCTATGTTGTCGGATCAAAGGCGGGTTCTCCTGCGGCGTCTGATACAGAAGCAGCTGGAGCATCCATAAACCACTGGAGCGTTTTCCGGCTGGACGGCGAGCTAGCCATGGCTGAAGCCGGCGGGCAACGAGAAAACGTTAAATCCTCTAGGAGAAAACATCACCGTGATGGGCAGCATCAAGAGGCTGATAAAGGCAGATAGCGTCAGGATAAAGATAAGGAGGGAGTCCGCTGACCAAGAATGGCCGGACGTAACCCAGCTGGTCGTTAGCCTCTTTCCGGAGCTAATCCATGCGTTTAAGGAGGCTGACGCCTCTTTCGAAGAAAAAACCTCAACCTATCCACCAGAGTACTACGAGCTCTTTGTGCACCCTGCCGTCGCGGTACTTCCGCTAGAGGATGCCGACAAGCTAATCGTAGAGTTAGAAAAAAGGACTGCTAAGAAGGTTGACGATGGATCTTTTAGGGTACTCTTCGACGGAAAGCAGTACACGATTTCCGTCGAATACCCATGCGGGTAACGTTAGCCTGCCTTTCTAAGGAATGCCACGAAGAAGCCATTACACGCGTCACGGTGCGGGTATAGCCTTCTGCATTCCTCCAACCCTAAAAGCCCTGGCGAGCCTGATTTTGTGGGGGGCTCTTCCAGCTTGAAGCCAGGGTTTAACTCAAGGAATTCTTTGACCAGCCCCTCATTCTCTTCGATCGTGATGCTACAAGTGCAATAGACGAGCAGGCCGTTGTTTTTTACGTGCCTCGCAGCATTCCCCAACATTTTCTTCTGTATAGCCGCAAACCTCTTTACGGTGGTAGGCTTGATAACCCACCTGTAAGACGGCTCACGCCAGAACAGACCCGTAGCGCTGCATGGGGGGTCGAGTATCACGACGTCAGCGCTCATCCGTGTCGGCAAATCCGTAGTGGCATCGCATAGAACGGCATCCGTGCCCTCAACCCCTAAACGTCGTGTGTACGAGAGATAAGTCATCAACCTATGCGGCGAGGCGTCAACGGAAAGTATCCTAGCTTTGTTTTGCGCGTATATCGCGATCAGAGAAGTTTTTATGCCGGGGGCTGCGCAAACGTCAAGGAACCCCATGCCGCCCTTGGGTTGGATGGATACGACGGAGAACACGCTCGAGAAGTCTTGGACAGCTATGAGGCCGCGTTTGTATGCCGCAACGTCCCTTAAAGCCTTAGACGATACCATTCTGTAAAGCAAGGGCGCCCTCTTGTCCCTTTCAAACTTGACGCCGTCCCTTTCGAGCATCTCCAGTATTTCCTCCTCGGATGCCTTCAGCCTGTTGAGGACGAAGTACGTCGGTGGCTTTTCGTTGCTAGCCTGCATCAGTCTAACGGCCTCGGCCTTGCCCAAGATTTTGAAGAGGTACTCGACAAACCATCTCGGATGTCCGTACTCAAGGCTTATCTCTTCCAACTCGTCCCCGCCCTCGACAACCTTCCCTTCGAGCTTTAATGCGTACAGCCTACCGAGCAAAGGCTCTAATGGTGCCATCCAATCTTTTCCGAGGGAGCTCCTGGCCGCTTGGACGAATTTTGTAGCCTCAAGCCTGCTGCACCCCCTTACGACAGCTTGATTGGCAAAGAGTTCCAGAAGGACCCTCCGATCGGTCGGGAGCCGCTCGCCCATCGTCACCCTATCGACGATCTTGGCTAGGAGGTTCCTTTTCGTACCGTGCTCCCAGATTAACCTCCTTGCGACCTCTATCGACTTAGCAGGGTAGCTCCTTTCGCGCGCGACCTCATAGAGGCATGACCTTAGAGAGTACCGGGTCTCCTCATGCTTCGCGTAGGCCTCTACGACTGCCTTCAGCGCCGCACCTAATATATCCGGGGGCGTCCCGATCAACCATCGGGCCGAGTCCTCGGCAACCATGCTTGAGCCCACCAAGCCGACCGTTAAATAAGCTTCCAGATAAGACCGGCGCATTATTATCCTACAGACGGTACCCAAAACATTAATATGCTAACCGTTTATTAAATAAGCCGAGGATGTCGGCCTGCGTAGCCGACGGTAGGGGGTAAAGGTTGAGCCAAACCTTTAGTAGGGAGCCAACTTTAGTATGCAATCCCCTTTGCAGGTTTTTCAGGTGCGTTAAGAAAGCCCTGAACTACAAACAAAACCCTCCATGGTGCGATTGGGTAGGCGGCGTGTGCACGGGCTACCGTTGTCCGTATGCAAGCTGTATACAGGTCAAGCTGCTTCCTGACGGAAGATGCGGCCTGTTCGTCAAGCGGAAGACTGTCGAGACGGGCGAGACGGAGATAAGCATCGGCGCTGACGTTGCCGTTAGGGCCAAGAAAAGGTTAGAGAAATTCGGCGTTTAGGCATACCGGGATCGTCCCTTGGCCCCTCGACCATGGGCCTCACGTCAAAGTCTCCCAGACATGGTCGGTTAACAGTTTCCAGGTGGGTTCTGGGCTAGGCATGGATACGCGCGGTTCCGCGCTCAGCCCTTTAGCCTCACCGCCCTCATCCAGGTTCATATGGGGCATTTCATAGGGCTTTGCTCCTTTCGGGTCGAACCCGCCCGGTACGTCCTCTTCCTAGGTCCTTTCGAGCTTAGGGTCATCCGTACAGGAAAAGCCCCACCATCTCAAGCCTAACAGCATCATCCGTGCAGTTTATTTAGTTCCGGTACGAGTTTGACGGCGTGATGCTGAGCGAAAGGGAGCTGGAGAGGTACGACAGGCAGATTAGGCTGCCGAACCTCGGGGTAGATGGTCAAAGGAAGTTGAAGGCCGCAAAAGTACTCGTCGCGGGCGTCGGGGGTCTTGGTACGGCGTCGGCGCTTTACCTGGCTGCGGCGGGCATTGGTAAGCTCGTGTTGGTCGATAAGGAAACAGTCGAGCTCAGCAACCTGAACCGTCAGGTCCTCTACACTACGCATGACTTAGGAAAGCCAAAGGCAAGGGTTGCGGCTGAGAGGCTGAACTCCTTGAACCCAGAGATATCAGTGGAGGCCTTGGTGCTCGAGATAAACGAAGAGAACGCGCCAGATGTTGTGAAGGGGTGCGACGTCGTAGTCGACGGTCAGGACAACTACAGGACAAGGTACGCGCTAAACGACGCATGCATCATGCATAGGATACCGTTCGTCCATGCTTGCGTGCAATCATACGAGGGTAGATTAACGACGATCATTCCTGGCAAAGGACCATGCTATAGGTGCATCGTGCCCGTACAGCCGCCGGAGGGAAGGGCGTTCCCGATCCTCGGGACGATCCCAGGAACAATATCGACGTTGCAAGCAACAGAAGTTATCAAAATCGTACTCGGTGTAGGAGAGCTTTGCGTTGGAAGGATGATAATCTACGATGCTCTTAAGATGGCTTTCTACGAGATAAAGGTCGAGAGGGATCCTGATTGTCCTTCATGCGGCTCTCTTTGAAAACGTTTATAAACGTCAACGTTAAAAATCATATCGTGAGTCGGGATGCCAAAGGCGTTTGTCTTGGTGAACACCGAGATACCCCTTGTAGAATAAAGGGGCTCGAGAGGCTCTGAGGAAGAGGTAGTTAACGAGCTAAGGAAGATAGACGCCGTCAAGGAAGCGTTTATCGTCTACGGCGTTTATGACGTTATAGTGAAGGTTGAGGCAGATAGCATGGACAAGCTCAAAGAGATAGTTTCTTGGAAGATAAGAAGGCTGGATAAGGTCAGGAGCACGCTCACGATGCTCGTGATCGGCGAGTGATCCAGATCACGAAAACCATTAAAGTCTGCCTGCCCATCTCGAATGGGTTTGGTTGGCATAAGGGTTTATGGCGGAGCGGGTGAGATAGGTGGTAACAAGATACTCATTAGCACGAAAGGTACGAGGGTTTTCCTAGACTTCGGTACTAGCTTTTCGGCAAAGAGAAGGTTTTATGGCGGCTTCATAAAGGCGAAGAGGTTCAGGGTACTCGAGGAGTACACCCTGACGGGAATACTTCCCAATTTACCAGGCATATACCGGGAGGATCTGCTCGGAGGCCTAAACCACCTAAAGGCCGACGAGCCGTTCGTTGAGGCATGCATAATCACGCACGCCCACCTAGACCATTGCGGACACGCCTCATTCCTTAGGCCGGATGTAAAGCTCTACGCCGGAGCTACGGCGACAGTCTTGCTGGAGGCGAGGGAAGAAACCAAGACGAGCAGGGAGCCGGAGGACCAGATAGTCCAAATGAAGGATTACAGGGATGGTAGGGTATACAGGAGGCGGATAGAGACTTTCTCGACGGGTAAGCGGCTCAGGATAGGGGATATAAATGCTATCCCGGTACACGTTGACCATTCGACCCCGTCATCCTATGGGCTGGTGCTTGAGTTGGACGAGGCCTGCATCGCATATACTGGTGACTTTCGGCTGCACGGTCCCATGCATAAGATGACAGAGGAGTTTATAGACCGTATATCGGCAGAAGGCGTGGACGTGTTGATAATCGAGGGGACGAGGATTAACGACCCCTCGATCCACTCTGAAGAAAACGTGATGCTTAGCATGATGAGCTCGCTGAGGGATGCTCGAGGAAAGGCTGCCGTGGCCCTCATAGGCCTTCTTGATTTTGATAGGCTGAAAAGTTTGATATCCGCTGCTGAGCACGTCGGCAGAGAATTGGTTTTGTCACCAAAATTGGCCTACGTCATAGACCGCCTTGCAAAAAGGGCAACGAACATCCGGGTACCAGAACTCAGGAGTAAGGTTTTGTCGGTTTATTTGGAGCCAAGCAGCTCAGGTGGATACGACCCCGAAAAAGACTACCGAGGCTGGCTTAAGAAGTTTTTAGGGGAGTGTATGGACACAGGCGTAAGCCTAGTAACGCCTGAAGAGCTGGCTAGGCAAAAGGACAAGTACGTCTTCACGCTATGCCAGACCGAGGACCTGCCGGAGCTCGTCTCGATCAGGCCGGAGCCAGGCTCGATATTCCTGTTCTCATCCAGCGAGCCCCACAACGAAGAGCAGGAGATAGAGAGGGAGAAGGTTGTCAACTGGTTAGAGCTACTTGGCATGCGACCCGTGCACATCCATGCCTCTGGGCATGCCTCGCAGAATGAGGTAATCGGCACCATCGAGAGGGTTTCGCCGAGGACTATAATCCCCGTGCACACAGAACACCCCAAAATGTTTCAAGAGCTGCTCGGGAGGCAAGGGGTGAAATCCAAGGTTGTAGAGCCAGCGCTATCCCGGGAGATAGCCGTTTAGCAAAACGTAATACATATTTATATTTTTAGGTATTACTTACGCCCTACAGGACCGGCTGGCTGAGAAACGCTCTTTTACCGCCTCTGAACCAGCATTACCGAGCGGAAATGGCTAGGGAACTCGTAATAGTCGAGTCAAAGGTAAGGCAGCTGCTACCAGAGGGTATAAGGCTAGCATCGGACGCTCTCGAGGGGCTCGACCAGGCTGTCAGGGAGCTTATCAAAAAAGCCGTCGAAAGGTGCCAGGCCAACGGCCGCAAGACCCTGATAAAAGAGGACTTTTGAAGACAAACCGGTTGGTCAGCAGGGCTGCCGTATAGGCAAAATGCATAGCCCGTTACATCCTCGTTATTTTTCATCGCGATCATCCATCGGGGG
>NDWU01000012.1 GCA_003056285.1 Candidatus Terraquivivens tikiterensis | reverse complement strand
GTGCTCTCCTCGAAGGGCTCTATCAATAGCCTTTTACTCCTAATGTAGTTCAGTAGGTCCAGGTCACTCAGTATCGCCATACAACCTCCTCCGACCGGAGTTTTTCATGAAAATTTCTTTGCGAGCCGTCCATGGCTATAAGCCAGTGATCTCCCTGCTCGGCTGCTGTTGCCGGTGTATAAGCCATCAGGGGCTCCGCCTCGGCAGGCATGTCCCTCACCATTATATCCAATACCTATAAGGGTTTTCGTGGCCTAGCCCCTCGGATGCGCTTATCGGTTTACCTTGAGCGCATGGGCAGGGATCCTTCTGCCTTTTTATCCTAGCGTATGAAGGAACATCCAAGGAAGCATCGAGTGCCTTCTGGGCTAAGCTACGTTTCTGATACGGATAACGCCGTGGTCGTTTATGTAGAACGTCAACATCCTGTGTAGGGGTGTGGGTAGGCTGGTTGAGCGAAAGAGGGAGGAGTTGTTTATCGTTGGCATCGACGGTAAGTTAACAGAACACCACGAACAACTCTTATAAGTAAACGATGTATGAGATATTCCATGACAGACGGGGTTTTTGACGTAAGAATCAAGGAGTATAAGAGGCCTGACGTAAGGGGAGGCATCGTGATAGACGGCTTCCCGTCCTCCAGCCTCGTAACGTCACTCGTAGCCAGCTACCTCGTAGCTCACTTGAAAATGGACCAGGTTGCCTTCGTAGAGTCTGCGCATTTCCCTCCAGTTGCCTTCGTTTATGGGGGCAAACCAAGATACCCTGCCAGGGTCTACGTCGAGGAGGAGCTAAAGCTGGCGGCGTTCGTGTCGGAGTTCAACATACCGCTGGGGCTATCAAGAGCAGTAGCCAACTCGCTCCTAGATTGGTCTTTGAAGAACGGCTGCGAAATGGTAATATCGACTCTGAGCGTTCCCAAGGAGTCTGGCGATGCTGTGATCTATGGTATAGGCAGTACAGAAAGATCAAGGGAAATGATATCGAAGGCAGGCATAGAGCAGCTGGCTATAGGCGTGGTGCCCGGCGTGCCAGGAGTCTTGCTTTGTGAGGGAAGGTGGAACAACTTTGACGTCGTAGTTTTGTTGGTAGAGGCGAGCGAGGATACGCCGCTCTTCGCAGCGGCCGCGATGCTGCTAGAGGCCCTGACCAAGCTCGTGCCTAGAATAAAAATAGACCTGGAACCGCTCTACCGAGAAGCGAAGGCAATACAGGACAGGCTCCGCTCATTAAGGGAGGTCGCGCAGGCAGCAGAGAGAAAGCCTATGTATGGTTAACTAAACCTCGTAGCTCTCAAAGTCCTTTGGCACAAAAACCCGTCCATCGAAAACCTTGCTAAGAAACCTCGCGAGCTCATCCTCCCTCCCCTCCCATGCCGGGTAAAGATGAGTGGCTATCAGGATCTTGGGCCTTGCCCTTACGGCAACTTCGGCCAGCCCTTTCTCCGAAGTGTGAAGCCCCAAAAGGTGCTCCTCTGGAAACGAGCACTCGTGTATCAGGACGTCAGCACCCCTTGCAAGCTCTACCAGGGCTTCATCCGGAATGGTGTCACCAGAGTAGACTATGCTCCTACCCTCAGCCTCGACCTTGTATGCCACACCATCGTAATGCCTAACTGGTGTGCACATCACGCGCCACGCCCCTGCATCTTCCACGAGGCCCTCCGTGACCTCCTTCAACTCAAGATACTTGTAGCACGAAAGGTTTCTCGAGATGTACCTGAAGTGGGGTATCTCTTCAAAGAGGTAGCTTGCCAAAGTTTTTAGGCCTACCGGACCGTAGACCTTAAGGCGTGATGGGTTTGGTGATGGGTGGCCGGAGCGGTCGAAGGCCCTTAACTTTACCATCGCTATAAGGTCTAAGACGTGGTCCACATGATAATGGGTTAAGAACGTCCTAGATATCGTATTAGGGTCTACGCCAACCTTCCTTAGCTTTTCTATGGTTCCAGGGCCGCAGTCGAAGAGGAGCTTCTCGTCCCCTATTTCTATGAGCGTTGCTGAGGAAAACCTGTACGCCGTCGGCACTATCGAGCCAGTACCGAGGAATATGAGCTTCACGTTTTATCAACTCTTTGCCATATAAACTATATGCGGTAGTTCGTCAGCGATTAGCTCGAGGGCGGTTCTGGCAGCGTCCGTCGATCCGGGTATGCAAAAGACCAATTTCTTCCTTGCGACACCAGCAACGGCCCTCGAGATCATGGCAGCGGGGCCAACTCTCTGGTAGCTTAGCAGTTGAAATATTTCGGCAAAACCGTCAAGCCTCTTCTCTAAGTACGGTTCGACGGCCTCTACCGTTACGTCCGAGCCAGTTATCCCAGTTCCGCCGCAGAATATTATCGCATCCACATCATCCCTGTTGAGCAGGGCGATCAACGTCGACCTTATCTGCCCAACATCGTCACCAATCAGCTCGCGGGATGCTACCTCGTAGCCCTTGGCGAGCATACCCTCCGTAAGTATGTCGCCAGACTCGTCCGTGTACCCCTTACCCCTTACCTTCTGCTCGTACCTGGAGGTGCTTACGGTCACTATGGCCACGCTGACCCTCTTGGAAGCGCTTCTCCTATGAACTTCATGCGACATCAAGTGGTTGCTTCACCTTACTAAGAACCCTTATGCCGGTTATCTCTGTGACCGGGTATTGGCCGTTCTCGTCCTTCTCGTACGCCTTGACTACGTCCCAGATGTTAAGGAGCGCAACCGTGAGGGCGGTGAGCGCCTCCATCTCCACGCCTGTCTTCTCTGTAGCCGTTACCTTTGCCTTTGCCTCTACCCCTGAGTCGGTAAGCTTTAATTCCAGCTCGACATGCTCCAGCTTGAGCTGATGGCATAAAGGCATGAGAAGGGGCGTGAGCTTGGAGGCCTGTATTCCGGCCAGCCTCGCAACCTGGAGGGGGTCGCCCTTCTCCACCTCTCCCTTTCTTATCCGCTCCACAGTTTCTGGCCTAAGCCTTATGCGACCCGCCGCGATGGCAACCCTCCTCTCGGCAACTTTCCCCGAGATATCAACCTGCTTTATCTCCATGGCCGATCGACTTTTCCTATGCTTAGGGCTAAATAAGCGCTTAAGGTCAGCCAGCAGTTTCTGAACAGTTAACTTCATATATAAAGTCCAGAGTATACTCTACTATAAGGCGGATAAAGTACGGTAGAACGCTAAACCGAAGGCTGCACCCGTGAGGCTTCGGAAGGTTGCAGTTCTATATCGGGTATATGGCTACGTAAATCCAAGAGGAACCTCAGGCCTATACCCGATGCATGGAGAGGCATTAGCTCCGGATTGGTGTAGGCTTCTGGAGCGTAGGTCGGGTACGAGAACGCCAAGTTTGAGCATGCCCAGGATGAGGTTGCCGAAAGCCGACCATGAGGCCTTTGGGGTAGAGGCGGAACGGATAGTTATGAAATGCTAACTATCCGACAACGGCACCCTGCTGAGCTTATGACCTTCGTGGAGCTCGGGGGGATCGAAAGTTTTGCGCAGTTCCTCGGGTAATTCCTCCTCTGGCTCTCTTTCCATTATGAAACGCCTGCAATCAAGGCAATAGTAAACTATCTTTTTTCTCACGTTGCTTCAATACCCGTTTAAACGGATGGGCTTTATCCTTTTCTTCAGCTGTAGATCCCTAACGACCAGCTCCGGCCTTTTTCGAGATTTAGCATAACATGCACGAAAGTGAAGAGGTAAGGAATTTTTTGCCTATAAATAACGATTAAAGATAGGCCATATCCGTATATGGAAGAACGATGGTGGTGGTCCTTGAGGATGGTTGAGGTACCGAGCATACCCGAGCCGCAGAAAGCAAGCTTAGACGCAAAACACTCAGCCTTGATAATCGTTGACATGCAGAACGATTTTGTGAACGAAAGAGGCCAGCTATACGTCGGCGAGGCCGCTAGACGCACTATTCCAAACATAAAACGCTTGCTGGAAAAGGCAAGGGGAAGCGGCGCTACTGTCGTATTCACGCAAGACTGGCACCTAGAAGATGACCCAGAGTTCCCGATATGGGGGAAGCACGCGGTCGCCAATACCTGGGGCTCGGAGATAATCGAGGAGTTGAGGCCCTTAGAGGGCGAGATAATAATAAAGAAGCTGAGGTACGATGCGTTCTTCGGCACGTCGCTAGACCACGTACTCAGGATAAAGGGGATAAGGAACGTTGTAGTTACAGGAACTGTTTCCAACATCTGCGTCCTGCACACGGCAGCCTCCGCCGCCCTCAACCTCTACCGGGTTTACTTACCGGTAGATTGCGTGTCCGCCCTCACCGAGTTCGACCAGCTCGCAACCCTCCGACAAATTTCGTTCCTCTACAAGGGCATACTGACGCGTTCAGACCTTCTCGAGTTCGTGCCATGAGGGCGATGGGCTTGCTTAAGCTCTACGTTGCCCATGAGTCAGACATAAAGGAAGGTAGGGTTACGGACGTATACTTCCAAAGGGCTGCCGAGGTCATAAGGAAATCTAAGTTAGATGACGTCTCAGTAGCCATGGAGGCGCACTCCTACTCGTTGCCAGCGGGTTACGAATGGGCGGTCTTGGGCGGCATAGAGGAGGTAGCCTATATCCTCGAGGGCAAGCCTGTCGACGTATACGCCATGGAGGAGGGGACGGTCTTCAAGGTTATGGAGCCCGTTATGAGGCTGGAAGGGAAGTATGCGTCTTTCGGCCAGATGGAGTCGGCGGTTCTCGGAATACTACGTCATAGCACTAGCATCGTAACTAAGGCGGCTAGGTGCAGGCTAGCCGCGGGCGACAGGATGCTGCTGTTCTTCGGTATAAGGTGCGTCCACCCAGCCATAGCACCCATGGTAGACAGGTCTGCGTTCATAGGCGGTTGCGATGCCGTTTCTGGCATACTCGGCGCTGAGATGATGAACGAAAAGCCCGTGGGAACGATGCCGCATGCCATGGTAATAGCTTTCGGCGACCAGGTAAGGGCTTGGAAGGCTTTCGACGAGCTCATGCCACCGGACGTTCCTAGGATTGCCCTTTGCGACACATGGTTCGACGAGAGGATAGAGGCTACGCTCGCTGCGGAAAGCCTTGGCGATAGGTTGTTAGGTGTCAGGCTCGACACACCGAGCTCCAGGAGGGGGAACATGAGGAAGATAGCAATGGAGACGAGGTGGACGCTTAAGCTTTTAGGGCACGAAAAAGTAAAGATATTCGTCAGCGGCGGGATCGACGAATCCGACATCAAAGGGCTATCAGATGTCGTGGACGGCTTCGGTATCGGAACGTCTATAGCCTTTCCACCGTCTGTTGATATTGCCCTGGACGTGGTCGAGGTAAACGGGCAGCCAAGGTCGAAAAAGGGCAAGCTCCCAGGGAGGAAGCAGGTCTATAGGTGCGATGCGTTTCACGATACGGTGGTTCCTTGGACGAAAGAGCTTAAAGCATGTCCTAAATGTAACAGACCGGTGGAGCCGTTGCTTAAGCCCTTGATAAAGCAGGGCAGGATCGTCGCAAGCCTACCCACCGCTAGAGAGATAAGGGATAAGGTCCTGCTACAGCTTAAAAGGATAGCAAGCTTGCAGACATTTGAGACCGAGCCTACCTTTTATTGATCTTTAAGATTCCCGGCCTAGTCAATCTGTTAAAATCCAAAATACGATACACCTCGGAGGGGTTCGTTCCGAGCTCTTCCACCAAAGCCTCGCGGATGCTCCTTCTATCCCTCAGCATCTTGTTTACGACCCTTGCTATAACCTCGTATCCTATGCTTTCAAAGTCCAAACTTTTACGCCTCCCAATCAACTCACCACCGCATCGCTTTACACAGTCACGGTATATTAAGCCTGATGTTGTCGCGTACACCGACAGCTCATTTTTGCTCAATGCTTCTCAGCGAAACCTTTTGACACGATAAATATATACGTGAGTAGTTTTCAACATATGTTTGATAGGCTTCGGTTAGGGCTGGTATGTCTCATCAAGGGTTGGAAGAGAAATTAAAGAAAAGCACGGTTAAGCTCCTAATGGCTGCTGCCGTATACCTTCCGAAAGACGTTAAGGATGCTTTGGAGGAGGCATATAGGAGAGAGAAGGGCGAGCTACAAAAGAAAATGCTCCTTTCGATCCTCGAGAACCTCGAGATCGCCGAGAAGGAGAAGAGGCCTCTGTGCCAAGACACTGGTGCCATAATTTTTTACGTTAAAGTGGGCGAAAATTTCCCGTACATCGGTTTGCTTCCGAAGGTACTGCGCGAGGCGACCGCGGAGGCCACGGAGCTTATACCCCTTAGGCCTAACGTCGTGGACGTCATCACGGGCAAGAACACCGGTAACAACGTAGGTAAATACCTACCGTGGATAGATTGGGAGATAGTCCCAGATGCTGACTTTGCCGAAATAACCGTGATGCTCAAGGGCGGCGGTAGCGAGGCAGTGAGCATGATGAAGGTCCTTACACCGGCTGAGGGCTTGAATGGGGCGCTGAAGGCCGTATTAGACACGATGTTCGAGGCCGGCCCTAGGACTTGCCCACCAAACATCGTATCCCTGGGTATAGGTGCCACGGGTGAGATAGCAGCCAAGATGGCTAAGAGGGGCCTACTGAGACCCGTGGGCGAAAGGCATCCCGACCCAAAGATCGCGGAGATCGAGGAGAGGCTTCTTGAGGCGGTAAACACTATAGGATGGGGGGTTCACGGAACAGGCGGCGGGCCCACGGCGTTGGATGTGCACGTGGAGGTAGCAGAGAGGCACCCTGCTACGTTCGCCGTCTCCGTCATGGTTTACTGCTGGGCTGCTAGGAGGGCGACGATGAGGATAGCCCCGGATGGGAAGGTTAGTTATCCAAGTCACAGCTTTCTCGAGAAGGAGGGATGGGTATGACGGAATACAGGTTGAGGACGCCGGTCAGTGAGGAGGAGGTTAGAAAGCTTTCGGTCGGAGACATAGTCTACCTGTCAGGAACCGTTTACACGCTGAGGGATGCGGGCCATAAGAGAGCGCTGGAGCTTATGGCGAGGGGAGAGAAAACTCCGGTAGATTTCAGGGGAATGGCTATATACCATATGGGTCCGATAGTGAAAAAGAAGGACGGCGAATGGGAGGTCGTCTCCGCAGGCCCCACGACGAGCACTAGGATAGAGGCGTATGAGTACGACTTCGTGGAGAAGTCAGGCGTGAGGATAATCATCGGAAAGGGCGGTATGGGAAAGCGTACGGCGGAGGCCTGCAAGAAGTTCGGCGCTGTTTATACTGTGTTCACAGGGGGTGCAGGGGCTTTGGGCGCAAAGGCCGTCCAGAGGGTTGCGGGCGTTCATTGGTTAGACCTAGGCGTTCCAGAGGCTATATGGGTCATGGAGGTAAAGGACTTCGGGCCCCTGTTCGTTATCATAGATTCGAAGGGGAACAACTACTACGAGCAAGTAAAGGAGAAAATCGGGAATAACCTGAAAGAGGCGTATGCAAAGCTAGGGCTTTAGCTAAGCTCGGCCTCCCTGATCATACGTCTTACATCCGACTCCGTCGGCCTTATCTTATGCAGGATCGTGTACCTATCCGGCCTTATCTCAGGCGCCATCGTTACAGCCTTTACAAAGGTCTGCTCATCAACGCCCAGCCCTGATAGGTCTGAGGGAGCACCTATGGACGATAGTGCCGACTTGACCCTTCTCCATGCGGCCCTATGCAGGAGCGCCATCAATACAGTAGCCACACCGCACCTTTCACCGTGCAAAGGCGGGTCCTCCATCAGACGGCCCAGCGCATGGCTTATCAGGTGCTCAGAGCCGCTGCAAGGCCTGCTGCTCCCGGCTATGCCCATAGCCACGCCAGCGCTTATCAGAGCCTCCACGACAGTCCTGATGCTGTCTTCCTTCCTTTTACCTATCTTTCTGGCATTCCTGAAGATTATCTCGGCGCTCATGTAGGCGAGGCTTGCTGAATAGTCGCCGAAGTACTCCCCAGTAATTTTGTGGCTCAGCTTCCAGTCCTTAACGGCAGTGTACTTTGCCACGAGGTCCCCACAACCGCTCGCCAGGTATCTGTGCGGAGCCTTTTCTATAACTTCTACGTCTGCCACCACGGCAAACGGCATGCTTGCCATCCTGGAGTATGGTTGGCCGCTGTCTACCATAGAGACCATCGGGCTAGCTATGCCGTCGTGGGATGCTACTGTCGGAACGCTCACGAGCCTTATACCTGCCTCGTGCGCGGATGCCTTAGATATATCTATTACCTTACCTCCACCTATTCCTACGATTGCGCCGAACTTGTTCTTAGAAAGGATTTTACGTATGACCTCGACCTCTTGAGAGGCATCAGCCTCGACCTGATGCACCTCGATGCTTGCCTTTTCTGACATAGCTTCAGAAACCGAGCGTCCGTACATGCTGTAAGATGTCTTTCCTGTGACGATTAGTATGGGCTGACCCCCAGATGCCGTAAGCGCAACCTCCACAACCTTATCTATCAGGCCCCTTCCGATGATTACTATGTTGGGCAGCTCCATGACGTGGGCCAAATCACTCAGCCCCGCAGGAATCCGTAGAGGAGGTCAGACAAATACGTTTACCGTTATCGGCATGATGGAAAGTTATAAGACGCTTAAGCAAACGATGAAAGGATAAGATGTTCCCTCCTTGCGAGATAATGGTTAGGGATTTCCTACCGAATATAAGGGGGCTAGTCGCGCTTGAGCTAAGGAGGAGCGGTCTGAGCCAATCAAGGATAGCTACCCTCTTAGGCATAACGCAGGCCGCCGTCAGCCTATACCTATCGAAGGATGCGGCCCACTATAAGAGGAGGCTCCAGTCCATAGGCATACCGCTGGAAGAGGTCGAGAAGCTCGTGAAGCTGGTCTCGAGCGACTTACTGAGCAGTACGGCAAAGGCGAACGAGACCTTCTACGCATTCTGGAAAGGCCTGCTCTCGAGGGGCCTGCTCTGCGGGTACCATAGAACAATTTATCCCTCGCTTGGCGACTGCGACGTGTGTCTCAAGGCTCCGGCATACCCGTCAGTCGAGCACGCCGAGGTCCTAAGGGATCTGGAGCACGCAATCCACGCTTTAGAGGGCTCAAGCTACTTTGCAAGGTTGATACCTGAGGTTGCCGTCAACATCGCCATGTCGTTGAAGGATGCGTCCTCAGAGATGGACGTGGCCGCCGTACCAGGAAGGATCGTGGCCCTGAGGGATAGGCCGAAGTCCATGAGTAAGCCCGAGTTCGGCGCCTCGAGGCACATGGTAAGGGTGCTCCTACGGGTTAGGGCGATTAGGGACGACATCAGGGCTGTCATGAACATGAAGTACGATGAGGGTGTTGAGAGCGCAGCAAAAAGGGTCGGCATGAACGTGGCCCACACGGAAAAGGGCAACGTAGTCGACGAAGAGGCCGTGATAGAGGCTGTCGCCGCGGCTTTCAAGAAGCATGGTGAGCTGGATGTTGTGTTCGACAGGGGAGGCGTTGGGTTGGAGCCCATGACGTACGTCTTCGGCAAATCGGCCACGGACGTCGCCAGAAAAGCATTAAGGATAGCGAGGAGTTACATCGGTTAGCCCGATCCGGCCTAAAACTTAACCGTGCCTCGACGCGCTGAATACCTGGTCTGGCCTGATTACGGATATGCCCGTTAAACCGCCAAGGACCTCGACGAGGATTATCCAATCCGGTTTCTCCAGATTGACCTTCCTGTTCACCTTAGTAGCAACGGCCTCTATTATCTCCTTGCTCGAGAGCTGCGTATGCCTCTTCTCGACTGTGACCCTGAACGTGTGGTCTGCTGGTATGCTTTGGGAAAGCCTATGGGCAACCTCTGCTATCTTCTCGACGTTCGTCTCGACGACCTCCTCGACCGGTATAACCCTCTGTATGTTTCTGAGAAGCCATGGCTCTTTCTCGACGAGCTCCTTCAACCTCTCTACTACCTCGACGGGGTTCAAAGAGGTTTTAGCAGTTAAAAGACCTGATATCCTGGTCTGCTCGATCCTAGGGGATGGGTCGCCCATTCTGTTTAGTATGTCTGCGAGCTCCGATGCCGAAAGCGGCTCCATGCCCCTTAGCGTCGTGACGATCAGGTTAAACCTGCCCGGGCTCATTGGGAGCGCTCTCCATCGCCGTCAAACTGGTAAGGGAGTCTATCGCCTCCTTCCTCCCCTTAAGTATTAGGACGTCGCCCGCCTCTATCTTCGTATCGCCCTTCGGATGGTACTCCCATTTACCCGTGCGAGCCTTCCTTATCGTCACTATCTGGATCCCCATGTCTGACTGGAGCCCGCACTCCGTAACCGTCAGACCGTCCAGCTTGCTACCCGGCTTAACCTCAACCTTGCCTATTACCTCATCACTCTCCTCCATCGCCGATATGAAGATCGGGTGAAGGGCTACGCCGCTCTGTACGATGCTGGCCATCTCGACGCTAGCGTCTGTTATTGTCTCCAGTGCCCACGCAAGCCTCAGCAGGCCCCTCAAAAGCTTTACGTTGTCTGTCACCTTTGCAAAGAGCAAGATCTCGTGTTCGACGGCCTCTTGCATCCGGTCCATGTTTTCCTCAACCTTTGATACCTCCTCGGCTATTTCCCGATTGTAGAATATCGTTGAGGAGTATGCCAGGTCTACGGCGAGTTGTGAAAGGTTCATCATCTCTACCAACATCTCCCTTATCTTCCTCTGGGATTCGGGCTCCATCAGCTCGGATATGCTTGGGACCATCACATGTTTACCTAGCATGAAAACCTCGAAGTTGGAAAGGGCCTCGAACGGCCCTTTTGCTATCAGCTTGTCACCCGCCTTCAGCGTTATCCTGCCGTCGGGCTTTATCAACCATTGGCCGTCCCTCTTCAACGTAATTATCTGCATGCCCGTTTCCTTCTCTACATAATCCAGCGATTTTCCGATGCCCGCAGAGTTTTCTGGCACGACCAAGGACGTTATCGTTTCTTCGATGAGGTGCATGGTCTTGAAGAAGGCCTTTGGAAGGCCGATATCCCTGAGCTCTATCGTCGCTATATCAACGGCTGCGTTGCTTACCTTTTCGGCAGCCTGGATTATCTGGAGGACGGCTGAGAGGCTCTCAACCTCTTTTATGCCCTTGGATGCAAGCATGACAACCTCTCTTGCTTTGAAGCACAGCTCTGTCATCTTTTTCTCCAGCTCAAGGACTTCCTCTGCGAAGTACTCCTCCTCGAAGAGGATCGTCGAGAAGGCGAGGTCTAGCATCAATTCCGAAGTATCCTTCATCTGTGTTATTATATCCTTCAAATTTACAGGCTTTAGCCCCCGCCGTTTGGAGGTCCTAGACAACTGTACCTCCTAACCTCGCTACCTTTCTAGCAGAAGCTGAATATATAATTTAACGCCGCCGTTTATAAAGACTAAACGAGGCCGAACATCCTGGAGATGAGCAGGGCGCTCCCGATGCTCAAAAAATCCCCTATAACCGTTATAACGGGCATCACCATAGTGTCAGGGTCGTATCCCTTCTTGAAGCTCGCAACGGACAGCAAAGTGCCGCATACTAGGGTAAAGAAGACGCCAGTCATTCCAGCGAGCATAATTATACTTATAATCCTGAATAGGATTCCAGCATCGAACACACCCAAGTGGAGGGTGGAGTATAGGGTGCTGAGCATGCTTATGTAAAGGACTGTGAGCACGCAGACCACCATGAGCGACGATAAGTTCATGCGCAGTCCTTTGTTCTCGCGCAGCCTCGGCTCGATAGAACCTAGGTAGAAAGCCGTCGTAAGCCTCGCTACGACGATCGTACCCAGATCGCCCGCCATATCGTTGAGCGGCGGGACTATCGCCAGCAGTATGGGTAGGGAGATTAGGGCCTCTAACCGGCTCTGCAGCAAGGCCCCCGAAAGGATCTCAACCACGGCAGCTAAGGTTAGGGACACGCGCCCCTCCTTCAACACCTTCCAAAAAACTCTTGTCATAAACCCATCGCCTCTACTGAGATTATGATCGTCAGAAGACCTATCGTGTCGCCTATCGTCGTTATGTACGGGCCGATGACGTTGTTTGGGTCTATTCCACGTCGGTAAAGCCATACGTCTGAATAGAATGTGATCACGATCATGATCACGTTGGATAAAATGCCAGCAATCGCGAAAATTCCTAGCAAGTGAAGCAACGATGGGCTCGTGCCCATGAACAACGATACAACGTATGCAAGCATGCCTATGAGCACGGATTGGGATATCCCCAGCGTAAATGCTGCAAGGGCCTCCTCAAGGGCAAGACCCCTCAGCCTGTACTTAGGTTCCAGCTCGCCGATGTGAAGCCTTGTAGAGATTCTTGCGCCGAAAGAGGAAAAAACGGCCCCCCTCATGTTCAGGAAGGCTGGTATCGCCGCTAGCAAACCGGGAACCCTCTCCAGAATGCCCGTCATCGAGGATAAGATGATGCCCGCCACTACCCCTCCGCTGACGGAGAGTATCTCGGCAACCGTGGACTCCTTTACTATTTTCCTAACCTCGCTCATACCGGCGAGCACTTGTCCAGCCCTTACGAGCATACGATAATAAAAGTTTGCTGTGCCTATTCAGAAAACTACTTTCTCTTTACGACCCTCTTTTCTAAGGTCTCTAGAGCCGATTGAAGCGCCTGGCGGTCTGCAGCGGAGAGCCCTTTCCAATCTATCACGGCAACCTCGGGCTTTTCGACCGTCATCTCAAACGCCTGGGCCAGCATGTCCTTGTTTATGGGGAAGGCGTACTTTGGTATCATGTGGCCAAACGAGTACTCGCCCGAGAGCGCTAACCTCGTGAAGAGTGGGGCGTAGTGTCCGCCTCCAAAACCCACGGCTGGCTCCAAAAGCTTTGGCCTTTCGATCGCTGCCATCGCCGCAGCCGCCACAGCCTCTGCGGCATCGGGGTTGCTCAGCTCGTTTTCCGAACCCCCGAACTCCACGAATATCAAGGGCCTCATGCTGTAAGGACCGTGGTGCGTTACCTCGAGACCGACGGACCAGCCGCTTAACGATGCCTCGTATAGCGTCATTAGGGACGCCGTGAGCGCAGCGCAGGAAGTTCTGGAAACCTTAAAGGCCCTGCCTCCTTGGCTCGCATCGGATCCCCAGTTCCCCACGGGGTGCGTAAGCAAGGCCTTGATGCCCCTCTCGGATACGTGCCTCGATACGGCAACGATGAGGGAGACGTCCAGCTTCTCATCCACGCCCTCCGCGTGTATTAACGGCACGTCGAGCGTCACGAGGAGGATGTCGTTCTTTAAGAAGACAGGGTTGCCGTCGAGGAGCCGATCGCTTTCCTTAAACCCAAAGTTCTCTATGAGAATGCTCCTTGTCAGCATCGATGCAGCGTCCTTCGTAGAAGTCAGTATGGCGGCTTTTCCCTTTATCACGGAGTTTGCTTAAATAACATCTGCTTTTAATCGTTTTCAGATGAGGTTCGAGCCCATCGACGAACCGTTGCTCGCCGAGCCCGTGGCGAAAATGCTGCTAGAGGCGAGAAAGCGCGAGCTTCCTGAGGCCACGCTATCTTTCGACCTTGCGCTCTCGGAGGAGGTTTGTAGGCTGACGAGGGAGGGGGTAGAGGTCAGGGGTAGGTTCGTGGAGTGGGCGGTAATAGAGAAATCGGCAAAAAGGCCAAGGGACGTATACGTTTTGAGGGAATGGGCAGCGGAGCCCGCGGCAATAGTCGGCGAGCACTTTTACAAGCTCGTTATGGTAGAGTGGAGGAGGCCGCCGACGCTGGAGATCGACGGAATACATATGCATAGGGTTAAGGGCATCACGCCAGACAAGGATACGGAGCTTAAGCTTAGGAACGTGGGAAGTTTTCGCGGAAAGAGGGTTCTGGACACGTGCATGGGTCTGGGCTACACGGCGATAGGTGCCATTTCTAGGGGTGCCGCCTCGGTCGTAACCGTAGAGGTCGACAGGAACGTGCTGGAGCTGGCTAGGATCAACCCATGGTCGAGGGGGCTTTCCGAAGAGGGCGTTGAGGTAATCCTCGGCGACGTATACGAGGTCGTGGACTCTTTTGATAGGGAGTTTGACGTTATAATACACGACCCCCCGCGCTTTTCCCTTGCCGGACACCTATACAGCGCGGATTTTTACAAGAAGCTCGCTGCGGTCTTGAAGCCGGGCGGCGTTTTGGTCCATTATGTCGGCCAGCCGGGCATGAAAAGGGGAATAAGGATCCAAGTGGGCGTGATGAGGAGGCTCAGGGAGGCGGGCTTCTCTGTTCTTTTTGATGAGCGTTCAATGAGCGTCGTCGCACGTCCACTCGGCCGCTGACCGTCGCCGGATGATTGGCTGCCCCTCGGCCTTAAAGGTTTCATGCCGGCTTTCCGGGCACCTCATGCCCACTCGGCTTATCCGCCGCATGCCAGGCACCCGTGTAATTGCCCGAGCTTCTGGCACTGGAGCCTTATTCGGGCTTTTGGGCATCCAGGCCGCATACGAGCGAACTCGCTCAAACTTTTATCGCAAAGCATGTATCGGCGATTCATCCCACGCCTAAAGGACGTTGGCTTTCTCGCCGAGTATGGTAACAAGGAAAGCGGAGCTAGGGTCGGCTCCGCTTACGTCTCAACGGTTAAAACTTTTTAGGGTCGTCTAACCACGAGGCTTTGCCGAATGGAAAAGAATAGGGTAATCGGAAAAGGGACATGGCTGGATTCTGTTGCCAGTAAGATAATCGAGCGCGAAAAATCTTTGGGTAGAGATACGAGCATGGTGAGGACCGAGAGCGGCCTCGGCGCCTCCGGGATACCGCATGTTGGAAGCCTGGCCGATGCTGTCAGGGCTTACGGCGTCACGCTGGCCCTCAGGAATATGGGTTACGATTCCGAGACCGTGGCCTTCGCGGACGACATGGATGGTTTGAGGAGGGTGCCCTCCGGCATGCCATCTTGGCTCCAAGAACATTTGCTGAGGCCCGTGTCATACATACCGGACCCCTTTGGCTGTCACGACTCTTACGGCGAGCACATGAGCGGCATGCTGAGGGATGCCTTAGATGCTATCGGCGTAGAGTACAAGTTCTTCTCTGCCAAGAGGGTTTACGAGGATGGCGTGCTCGTTGGCGAGATAGACAAGATTCTAAGGAATTCGTCCGCAGTAGGTCGGATAGTCTACGAAACCGTAGGACAAGATAAATTCATGAAGGTTCTTCCGTACTTCCCGGTATGCAAAGGATGCGGCAGGATATACACCGCGAACGCCTACGAGTATGACCCAAAAAGGTTCACCGTGAAGTACAGGTGCGAGGGCGTCGAGATAAAGGGAAGGAGGCTTGAGGGTTGCGGATACGAGGGCGAGGCGGACATTAGAAAAGGCGAGGGGAAGCTGGCATGGAAGGTTGAGTTCGCGGCAAGGTGGGCAAGGCTTGACATAAGGTTCGAGGCCTACGGGAAGGACATAGCAGACTCCGTCAGGGTTAACGACCTAGTGGCCGAACGCATCCTAGGATTCGTGCCGCCATACCACATAAGGTACGAGATGTTTCTTGACGAGCACGGGAGAAAGATATCAAAGTCCGCCGGCAACATCCTTACCCCGCAGGAGTGGCTGAAGTACGGAACACCTGAGAGCCTGCTCCTTCTCGTGTACAAAAGGTACGTCGGGAGTAGGAGGCTCTCTTATAAGAGCATACCCAAGCTGATGGACGAGGTTGACTACATAGAGGACGTCTACTTCGGTAAGCAGAAAGGCGTCACGAAGACTGTCGAGATGCGCCTAAAAGGCCTGTACGAGTACATACACCATCTTAGGCCGCCGAGCCAGCCTAAGACGCACGTACCCTACAACCTGCTAGTTGATCTGGCCATGTTCGCCCCTAGGGGGAAAGCCGAGGAATTCGTAATCTCTAGGCTCCTCAAGTACGGCTACAAGGTGGACGATGAGGTATTGAGGAGGCTTAAGCTGGCGATGAACTACGCGCAAAGGTTTGGCAGGGTGGAGAGGGGTTTGGTGGAGCTGAGCGAGAACGAGAGGGCTGCAGTCAGGCAGCTGGCATCCAAGATACTCGAGGTGAAAAGCCCCGAGGAGCTCCAGCACAGCATCTTCGAGCTCGCCCGCTCCAACGGGATAGAGCCCCAGCAATTCTTCAAGAAGCTTTACGAAATATTTTTGGGAATACCCAGGGGGCCTAGGTTAGGCCCTTATTTGTTCGACATCGGCAAGGACGAGGCCCTTAGGCTACTCGAGCCCTACCTGCGCTCGACTTGACACTCCCACGGCTTAAGCCTTGGCATCATTTCCTCTAAGTCCTTCATCGGCCTCGTCCGTCAAGCTTTTTACCCTCCCACCTCCACGCTAGGAGCAAGTGGCACACACCCTTATCTCCATACCATACGGCGCTCGGGCGGCTTGCTCAGAAATTCAGCGTTTTAAATTTTCGGCGATCCATCCACCATATTGGTAAACCAGAGCATCTTACGCCGCAAACCCTTAAATACATCCCCAGGAACCTACTGACAAAAAAAGCGTGGTAAAAAAGGTTTGAGCGGGTTAGTAAAAATCGGAAACCTGAACCCGTGGTCGCGTTCCGTAAACCTTCTCGCGAAGGTTGTAAAAAAGGATGAGGAGAGGTTTGTAGCCTCGAAGTTCGACCAGAGGGAGCATAGGCTTACTGAGACCCTGATTGCCGACGAGACCGGTGCTATAACTTTGGTCCTTTGGGACGAAAACGTAGATAAGATAAACGAGGGAGACGTCGTTAAGATCACTAATGCCTTCGTAAAACCATTCAAGGGCTTTATGCAGCTGAACCTTGGAAGGTACGGCTCGATAGAGGTCGTTGACGAGAAGATACCGTCCGTCAACACAGAAAACAACCTTTCGACGAGGTCTTTACCCCCTGAAGAAGGTTACGGTAGGCCACGTGGAAGAAGGTTCCAGACAGGAAGGAGAGGTAGGCAGAAGTAAACTAGAGGGCCAGGCGGCTACTGGCTTCTTGAGCCAAAACGCTAATTAGTGACCGCTATGCGACGTTATGACGAATGATGAAAGCGGGTATTACAGAGTTACTATGTAACGATGAAGAATCCGTGCAGGAACTGATACCTAGGTATTAGGCCGAGGGTCCATCACAAACTTCCGAACAATATTTTTATATTCATTATTCGAATAGATTCGGCAGAAAAGCCCTTGACAGAGGAAGGAGTCTTTAAAGAAAGCGAGCCGGCCCAGAAGGTAGAGGAGCTGGTACGCAGGCTGAACGGAATAGGCGTACCGTTACAGAAGCTTGAGGATTTCCTCGACGCCCTCGAGAGCGTCGGAAAAGAGCCCTCGAAGATCAGGTATTACGCGAGGGCCATGACCAGGTTGAGAAGGCTGGAAAAGGAGACGGGGAAGAGTATAGGAGCCCTGCTGAAAGAGTACGAGAAAAAGGCAAGGGAGCTCGTAACTATAGAGTATGCGATAGAGGACTTGAGGAAGAAGAGGGTAAGGCTTGAGGAGGATTTGGAAATTTACATGCAGCAAAGGAAGCTCACTCTTGAAATCGTGAGCAAAGTTAACTCCCTGCTCTCCGTTCTGGAACAATCCGGGCTAGGGCTGGAGGATGCCGAGAGGCTCGTCGCTGTGCTGAACTCCATAAGGAGCATCCGGGGCGACCCTAAGGACGTTGTCGAGCAGATAATTAAAGCTGGCGATCTTAGTAGGCAGATCACGGAATTTGAGCAGAAACTTAAAGAGGTTGAGGCATCGGTGAACGATGCGAGCATGAAACGCGATTCTCTCCTTCAAGAGTGTGCTGAGCTCCTTAACGTCAAGTCGGATGCAAGCATGATAAAATCCGCCTTGGAGGATCTAAGAGCCCAACGCGAGGCTCTAAAGCAGGAGGTTGAGGAGCTGAAGAGGTTGCATGAGGCCCTATACGCCGAGTACTCATCGCTACTTGGGATGAAGGGGACCGTGAAGGAGCTGCTTTCGGCTCTGGAATATAAGAGAGAAGAGCTTAAGAGGTTGGATGAGGAGGTTTCGAAAAGGCAGACGACTCTCAAGGAGCTCGAGGATGAGCTGAACGCCGCTAGGTCTCTCCTTGCTTTGCTATCAGAGCCTCAAACTACCCAGCCAGAGGATATCGAGGCTCTCATCCAACAGCTGAACAACATACTGAAGATAAAGCGTGGTGAGCTTCCGATGCTGAAGCCTCTGGAGGGCCATCTTTTAGAGAAGACTAGAAAAAGGCTGGTGGAGCTGGTCATGCCCGCCCTATCCGGTGAGTTTGTCCCGAAGTGGGTCTTCGAAAGGTTGGAGAGGCAGTTCGAGAGCCTGGTGGAGAAAAGGGCCAAGCTGGAGGAGGAGTTGCAGTCCTTAAAGAGTTCCCTCAAGTCCATGCAGGTTGACCTATCCGCCGAGACATCTAAGGACGCTGAACAGGTGGCCTTTCTTGTAAAGGCTACGACAGGGGAAAGGGTTCCTAAAGCGCCCAGCGGTAAGAGGGTCAAGATAATATGCAGGTACTGTAGGGCCGGAACATTGGTTTGGATGCCCAGCGTTGAGGAGTTGGTCGGGCTTAAGGGTGCCGGGGAGTCTATGAAGATGGTGTGCTCTTCCTGCAAGAGGGACAACGTCATAGACCCGGAAGTTATCCTAAAGCTCTACCAGAGGTAGGAATGGCATATGGGTAGGTTCCATCCAATAGTCACGATGCTTAGCTGGAAAACAAGGTTGCTGAGGCCCGAGGAGATAGAGATGATCTTGGCAGCCATAGCAAACATGCATGCCCAACCCTTCACTTTAACGCAGGTGGCCGAGCTTTTGCCACCGGAGATCACGAGGGATAAGAAAAAGAGAAGGAGCATATCGAACCTGCTTCAAGCACTCGTCCAAATAGGATACCTTTCAAAACCTTCTGAGAGGAAATGGCTCAAGAATTCGCAGTCGCTCAGCCACTTTCTCAGCCCTTTGCTGATAGAGCTTGGCGAAGTTGAAAGGAGGGTTTTTGGACAAACCCGCGAGGAGAGGGTTATAAGGCTCAATCCGGTAGAGCAAGGCAAAATGAGAAAAAATGGGTAACCAAGCTTTCTCTTAACCTAAGAGCACGGCCTAGGATAGGGACGCTTCAAGCCCGTTGTCCGTTATGCCTTAGAAGGTTAGCGCCGAATGGGCACGGCTAAGGGGCGTTACGGATGCAACCCCATGCACGAACGCTGCCAGACGGTATAAGGCAGGTCCAAAAAGCCATCGATTAGGGCCCGAAGGCCTAAAGGCGAAAGGGGTGTTACGGGCGTTAACGATCAGAAAGCGTCTAGGAGCTTATGCCCTTAGCTTTTCTCTTTACTATTATCGGTCGGTCGGCCTCTTCTGGAACTTGGACGAATTCCCATCCATGACCCATGAACCTAACCGCCACTACAGGCTTTGCTGCGATCTCCCTTCCGCAGTGCGGACACCTTAGGCGGAACATTCTACAGAATTCGAGGAGCCTCCTGACCTGCTCCCTGTTCAGCATGACGTATGGCTTCCTGCTGGACTTGACCTCTATCGCATACAGCTCTCCGTTCTCGACGGCTATGATGTCTGGCTTCGCCATCTTCCCGCTCCCGCTCCCTGGGGTCCTTACGGCATACCATCCGGGCCAGCCCTTGCTCACCAGCTTTTTTACGAGGGTGTACTCGCTCTCGTAACCGATCCTAGCCTTGTATCGAGGAGAAAGCACGTCCTTAGGCTTCTTGGGCATCCAGTCCACCGCCTTCGCTGTTTTTGCGCGAATATAAGCAACTTCCTCACCCATTACCGTCGGATGCTCTCCGGGTAAAACGAGGAGCCCCGGTGCCTAGAAGACTACCCAAGCCTGGACTGGCCCTTCAGGAACCCTAGCAACCAGCTTGCACAAGTCCACTTTTCGATGGGAAGACTCGATTTCGATGATAGGAGTGAAAGCGCCTCCCCTAGCGTGCTCGCCTTAAGGCACCGCATGCCGAGGGCCTTCCTGCTTATCTCCCTGAGCCTCCAGACACCAAGGGGCAACCAGCCGGGGAAGACCTCTACGAAGACGATGGCCGCCGCCTGCCTCCTCCTAGCCGACAGGTGCTCCAAAACAGGAAGCCTTACCGCATGGTACGCGCCGCCGATGTTCTCTGGATACCTCTCAGGGAAGGATGGGTACTCATGGTCCGCGTAAGGGAGCTCTGTGGGCATGCTGTGCCAGTACTCAAGGACCTCGAAGGCCCACCTGAACGGAAGGAGTAGGATATGGACTCTGTTGTGTAAGGCTTCAAACCCGTAAACCTCGTAGCAATCTATCAAAGGGTACCTCAAAACCTCCCCCCTGAGAGCCCTCCCGATTACGTCGTCAACGGCGGTTATGCTCCACTCCGTAGGAACCATCTTCCTTTCACCCTTCATGCCGAGGAGGCCGGCCGATAGGAGCCTGGTCACCTGCTCCTGCTTTATACCCGAACGGTACATGCTCAAAATGGCATCCGTGGCTCTCAGGTCGCTGTCCGATACTGCCTTCTCAACAGGCCTTGGTACGCTTGGATTCTCCGCAAGCCTTACCTTTAGGATCGGCGCGGAGGGGCCTATGGGCGGCTCCCTTACGTGAAAGGAGGGCTTTAGCGTAGGCCTGCTTTCCAGCTCCATCTCAGCATCCACCGGCTTAGACGACATGGCCAGCTCTTGGAAAGACTCTACAAGCCTGCTCGGCATCCTTGCCTCAGCAACGGAGGCCCTTTTCTTGCCGTGGAGCAGGCTGAGCCTCATGAAGAGGAGCTCGCCCATTGAAAATTCCAGCCACCTCTCGTGCGCGTCCAGTATCCCGGCGACCTCCTTTCCCATCGTGGACAGGGCAGGACCGATGTTTACCTTTGGGTACCCCCATTCGCCCACGAACACTGTTGGCGGGCTTGCGCCAAAAACCGTCCTGTCACGGAACCTCTCCGTGCTTATCCAAGCAGAGAGCCTCTTGACGAAGGGGCATACGGCCGGTCTGCAGGCGGAGAGCCTGCCGTTACAGACCGGACAGAAACCTCTCCGCTCTCCCATCGCCTCAAGCTCGCCAAACCTGTACTCTTGCTCCAAGCCAGTAGGCTTTTGGTGAACGGCGATATAAAATTGTAAGGACCCTTATACCATGGGACACCTGCACGGCGAGGAGGAGCATCGAGGGCAACCGTTACCATACTTCTGCATTACAGCCTCTTCGAGGTCTATTCCGACCACGTTGCAGAAACTACAAAGCCATGCGAATACGTCGGCAGCCTCTTCCCTCATGGACCTCGTATCCCGCTTAAGGTAGGCGTCGGCCAGCTCGCCCAACTCCGACGCCAGCCAAAGCAAAGTCCTGTCCGCACCCCTGCTCAAGTCCCTAGAGATGTAAACCTCCCTGAACAGGTTCTGAAGGCTTGCGAGAGACCTTGATGGGCCGCGGTCCATGGCAGGTAGCTTGGAGCGAGGATGTATAAACTTCTTCCTTTTTGGCCCGAAAGCTAAAATAGGACGGAAAAATGCAGCCTTTAGGTATGGGAGACCCTAAAAGGCATCGTAAGAAGTACGAAACGCCGAGGCACCCTTGGAGGGCCGAGGTCCTAGCTGAGGAGCTGAAGCTCTTGGGCGAGTACGGGCTGAGGAACAAGAGGGAGCTCTGGAGGGTAGCAGCGACCCTCAGGAAGTACAGGACGATAGCTAGGTCCCTCTTCGTCCTTAGCGGCGAGGAAAGGAAGGAGAAGGAGAGGAGCCTGATAGGAAAGCTAGCCAGGCTCGGAGTTTTACCACCGACCGCAACGCTGGATGACGTGCTAAGGCTAACGGTCAGGGACTTTTTGGAAAGGAGGCTCCAGAGCGTCGTTTACAAGCTCGGGATGGCTACCTCGATACACCACGCCAGGCAGCTGATAGTTCACGGCCACGTGTTCGTCGGGGATAAGAAGGTCAGGTCGCCTAGCTATCACGTCATGGCGGGCGAGGAGAGGCTCATCAAAGTCCTTCTGCCTCAGCTAGCCAAGCAGGAAGGCTCGTCCTAGATGGATCGCAAGACGGCTTTCGGTTAGCTCTAGGATAACGTTCGCTAACGCTCACCGTGGAGCCAGGCGTACGTACCGTCATCGTAAGCCTCTTTCTTGAAAAGGGCCGGCTCGGTCTTATACCTAACGACGGCCTCCTCTAAGGCTGGAAAGACCTCCTTCCTACTCTTGCCTGCCACGACCACTAGGACGAGGGGCTCGCCAGCCCTGAACCTGCCTTTTAGGTGCCATATGCCCACGAACTCTAGGCCGAACTTCTCCTTGGTTTCTTCGCATATCCTCTGTATGGTTGGGTTCGCTTGCTTTTCGTAAGCTTCTATCTCCAAGTGCTCGACCCTTTTGCCGTTGCTGCCGACGGACTTGACGATTCCTAAAAAGCTGACGAGCGCTCCGGAGCTTCCGCCAGAGAACATGCCCTGCATCCTTGATAGCATCTCCCACAGGTCGATTTCATCCCTTCCGTATACTCCGGGCGGAGGTAAGACTTTCTGCCCTGCCGCCATCCCTCAACCCCTGCTATCCTTTCCCCTCTTGTAGGCTATAACTGAAACGCTTCCGGCTATCTCGTAGGCCACCTTCCTGAACGCCTCAGCCGACTCCGACCTTGGTGCCGCGATCACGACAGGCTTTCCAAGGTCGCCGTTAGCCCTTATATCCGGGCTTAGCGGTATCTCGCCAAGAAACCTCGTACCAAGCCTCTCGCAAGCGGCCTTTACGCCACCCCTCCCGAATATCTCGAATACATGACCGCAGTTGGGACAGACGAAGTAGCTCATGTTCTCGACTATGCCTATTATCTCGACGTTAAGCTTCCTGAACATGTTCAAGGCCTTCGTGGCTATCCTGAGGGCGGCATCCTGGGGGGTGCTTACTATTACGACGCCGGTAAGGGGGATGCTCTGTGCCAGCGTTAACGATGCATCGCCCGTGCCTGGCGGAAGGTCCACTATGAGGTAGTCCAGGTCGCCCCACTCCACATCCGTTAAGAACTGCCTGATGGCGTTTGCCACTAGCGGACCGCGCCATATTACGGGCTCGTCCTCTTGAAGGAGGAAACCTATGGACATCACCTTCACGCCGTTGTAGCTTATCGCCGGAGCTATCTTATCGCCAGCGTTGGCAAGCCCTACCTTGACGTTTAAGATCCTGGGTACCGTAGGCCCGTATATGTCTGCGTCGAGTATGCCTACGCTCGAGCCAAGCTCGGCTAGGGCCAGGCCCACGTTCACGGCGACTGTAGATTTTCCGACGCCGCCCTTGCCGCTAGCTATGGCGATTATGTTCTTTACGCCCGGAAGGATCTTCTCACCGGCCCTAGAGGGCAGTACGCGGGCGACAACGCTCACCTTTACTGAGGACACGCCTGGCAATGCCTTTAAAACCTTCTCGGCATGATCTTTCAGCTGGGCACGAAAAGGGCAGGCCGGTGTCGTCAGCTCCAGGGTTACCTCGACCGAGCCGTTTTTCGTATCGACTTCTTTGACCATCCCCAAAGAGACTATGTCGATGCCAAGCTCGGGGTCGATGACTTTCTTAAGGGCCTGGACGACCTCCTCCTTCGTCGGCAAAACAGGACGACCCGTCTTAGCTACGCACTCGCGCTTAAAAAACCTTGACAGCCTCAGCCGCGGACGCGATGCTCAGCGCTCTGCCCTTTCATGGCCAAGCCAGCGGGTCAGCATGCGCCCAAGCACGCTCCCCTCTATCTCGAAGCCTGGACGATGCGCAAAATTTATTCTGTTTTCAAACATGATCGTCAACAAAATCGGCAATTTGTGATAACGTGTATGCACAGCTCTTGAAGCTCACAGGCATTTGAAAAATTGTCCGAAGGTGTCCTGAGATAGCGTGCGTGAGTTAATATTTATAATTTGGTTTGTAGAGCAAATAGACAAAAAATGTTGAGTAGCTACAAGTTGACCGCATCCAAGAAGGACGACGTCATAGTAGGTAAGCACGTTTACGGAAACCTATACGGATGCGACGCTCGGCTGATGGCGGACGAGAAGTATATAAGAAGGTTGGTGAGGGAGGCAGTCGACATAGCCAAAATGCACCTGGTAGAGCTCAAGTCGTGGAGGTTCTCCAGCAAAAAGGGCGGGATATCTGTTATAGCGCTGGTCACTGAGAGTCACGTGGCCGTCCATACATGGCCCGACTACCAGTACGCGACAGTCGACGTCTATACTTGCGGCCAAGAAAGCCAGCCTGAGAAGGCATTCGAGCACATAGTCAAGGGGTTGGCTCCGAGGGAGTACACGAAGCACTTCGCCGACAGGTCATCAGTCACCTTCAGGACAGTAACCGTCCGGGAAAAAACCTAAACCTTTATCTTTTGATCTATACCTCAGGGCTCTGTCCGGGTGCCAAGGTTGATCGATAGGTCTAAGGTATTTGAACTTATAGAGGGATACGACAGGGGAGCGCTGTCCGTTGGTTGCATAGGTAGCCACTCAGCCTTGGAGGTTTTTGACGGTGCTAAGGACGAGGGGCTCTCGACGGTAGCCGTCTGTCAGAAGGACAGGATGAGGGCCTACACACACTTCAAGAGGATAGTCGATAGGATAATCGTGGTCGATAGGTTCAGCGACGTCCTGAGGGAGGACGTTATGGAAAGGCTGAGGGCGTTGAGCTCCGTCTTCGTTCCCAACAGGTCCTTTACAACCTATGTGCCATACGAGGGCATAGAGAATAGGTTCTTTGTCCCCATATTCGGCAACAGGGCTCTTTTAAAGGCTGAGGAGAGGTGGGCTGAAAAAAACCAGTACTACCTCCTATCCAAGGCTGGCATTAGGACACCCTTGAGGTTCGGCTCGCCTGACGAGATAGACAGGCCGGTGATAGTGAAGGTCCAAGAAGCTAAGAGGAGGGCAGAGAGGGCTTTTTTCGTCGCATCCTCGCCATCGGATTACAGGCGAAAGGCCCGGGAGAGGGTGGAAGCAGGGCTGATATCCGAGGAGGAGCTTTCCTCGGCCGTGATAGAGGAGTTCGTAGTAGGTACGCTCTTCAACTTTAACTACTTCTACTCGCCCATTAACGAAAGCCTAGAGTTTCTCGGTGCCGACAGGAGGCTCCAGACGAACCTCTACGACTTCGTCAACCTCCCTGCTAAGGATCAGCTGGAAGCGGACATCCTTATCCAGAACATAGAGGTGGGCCATCAGCCTGCATCCGTGAGGGAGTCGCTCTTGGAGAAGGTTATAGAGGCTGGCGAGAGGTTCGTAGAGGCCGTGAGGGAAGAGTACCCCCCGGGCGTAATAGGGCCCTTCGCCCTCCAGGGCGCGATAAACAAGGATTTAGAGTTCGTCGTCTTCGACGTCTCGCTAAGGGTTCCGGGAAGCCCCATGCTGGGCACGACGAGCCCATACTCAAAATACCACTACGGCTTCGTCTTAGGCGTCGGCAGGAGGATAGCCATGGAGATAAGGAGGGCGGCGGAGCAGGACAGGTTAAAGGAGGTGGTTACTTGAAAGCTTCCGTCGCGACCTATGGTTCCCACTCTGCCCTTCAGATACTGAAGGGTGCTAAGGACGAGGGGCTTAAGGCTGTTCTCCTGTGCCCTAGGAGCCGGCTTAGATTCTACGATAGGTTCAGGCTGGCGGACGAGGTGCTATTGGTAGAGGGCGTGGAGGACCTGCTGAGGGAGGATGTGCAGGAGAAACTAACGGAAATGAGCGGCATACTCGTGCCGCATGGGACGATAATAGCTGACGTCGATATCGGAAGGTTCGTTAAGGGCTTCAGGGTCCCGGTCTTCGGGAACAGGAACCTTCTTGTTTGGGAGGCTGACAGGGAGCTTAAGGAGAGGCTGCTGAAGGAGGCGGGTATAAGGGTCCCGAGGACCTTTAGCTCACCGGATGAGGTAGACTGCCCGGTCATAGTCAAGCTACCAGGCGCAGAAGGTGGAAGGGGCTACTTCCTCGCAAGCGGGAGAGAGGACCTATCGAAGAAGCTAGAAAGCCTGGGCGTCCGGGCTAAGGCTGGGCTTTACTTACAGGAGTACGTCGTCGGCGTTACAGTCTACCCTCACTTTTTCTACTCCCCCCTCAAAGGGGAGGTAGAGCTGCTCGGCGTTGACAGGAGGTACGAGACCAACGTCGATTCCTTAGGAAGGATTCCGGCATCGGACCAGCTGAGCCTCCGCCTGCAGCCAACGTACGAGGTCGTCGGTAATATACCAATCGTCCTGAGGGAATCCATGCTGGAGGGCTTCTACGAGATGGCCGAGAGGTTCGTCGATGCCACGAAGAGGCTCGTACCTCCGGGCGTGATAGGGCCTTTCTGCATAGAGGCAGTCTGCAGGTCTCCAGACGACGTAGTCGTCTTTGAATTCTCGGCCAGGATAGTCGCCGGCACCAACCTATTCATCAATGGCTCGCCATACGCCTACCTACTGTACGGCGATGGGATGAGCATGGGCAGGAGGATAGCCAGAGAGATAAGGGAGGCCTTCGAAACATCTAACCTAAAGAAAGTCACGACTTAGTTAATCCTTAAATTGGGCTGACGAGCAAGGGAGCTAAGGGATTAGGTGGTCGTAAAGAACATAGAGAAAGGGTTAACTTTCGACGATGTTCTCCTCGTGCCCCAAAGGTCTTCTGTACACTCTAGGAAGGAGGTATCAACAGAGTCCTTCTTCACGAAAGGGATCCAGCTGAACATTCCTATAGTCTCCTCGGCGATGGACACCGTTACAGAGGCAGAGATGGCCATCACGATGGCTAGGCACGGAGGGATAGGCGTCGTACACAGATTCATGCCCATCGAAAAGCAGGCCCAGGAGGTTCAACGCGTCAAGAGAGCCGAGAACATCATAATAGAAAGGCCCTACACGCTGCCCCTTAAAAGCACCGTGGGAAGGGCAAGGGCGCTCATGGAGGAGTATGGCGTTGGAGGGCTACTGGTGGTCGACGAGGATGGGAAGCTTAGGGGTTTAGTTACGAAACGCGACATACTCTTCGAGGAAAATAACGATAGGCCGATAACAGAAGTCATGACGCCCAGGGAGAGGCTTGTGGTCTCTAGCGGCAGGATAACGCTGGAGGAGGCAAGGGAGATATTCAAAAAGCACAAGGTCGAGAAGCTCCCGCTCGTGGACGAAGAGGACAGGGTCGTCGGCCTCGTCACGGCGAAGGACATCATGATCAAAAGCATGTACCCGAACGCTGCAAGGGACCGGAAGGGCAGGCTTTTGGTGGCCGCCGCGATAGGGATAAAGGAGGGCTATCTTGAAAGGGCAAAGGCTCTCTTGGATGCAGGTGCCGACGCTTTGGTCGTCGACGTTGCCCATGGTCATACGGATGAGGTGATAAGGGTCGTGAGAAAGCTTAAGGAAACGTTCGGCGATGTCCAGGTAGTCGCCGGTAACGTGGCTACGCCAGAAGGTTTCGAGGACTTGGCATCGGCCGGTGCCGATGCCGTCAAGGTCGGAATAGGCCCTGGAGCCGTATGCACTACGCGGATAGTAGCCGGCGTTGGCGTACCGCAGCTGACCGCCATACTCAACTGTGCCGAGAAGTCCTTCGATTTGGGAGTTCCCATGATAGCCGACGGCGGGATAAGGAACAGCGGTGACCTGGTCAAGGCGCTTGCCGCCGGAGCGTCTACCGTAATGCTCGGCAGCCTCCTCGCGGGCACGGACGAAAGCCCCGGTACGACCATATCGAGGGGCGGCAGGAAGTACAAGGTCTACAGGGGCATGGCATCTTTCTATGCCATGCTGGCTAGGGAGGTCAAGGAAGGTAAGCAGGTAGAGCTAGATTCCGTCGCAGACTATGCCTACACGTCAGAGGGCGTCGAGGCATACGTACCCTACAGGGGAAGCGCCTCCGAGCTCCTCAAGCAACTCGTGGCTGCGCTAAGGGCCGGCATGAGCTACTGCGGCGCAAGGAACATAAGGGAGCTCTGGGATAAAGCAAAGTTCATCAGCATATCGGAGGCCGGAATAAAGGAAAGCTACCCGCACGACGTGGAGGTAATAGAGTGAGCCATGCCTGCCGTAGTGGTCGTCGGCCTCCAGTGGGGCGATGAGGGCAAGGGTAAGATCGTGGATTTCATATCGGAAAAAGCTGATCTGGCGGTGAGGTACCAGGGAGGTGCGAATGCAGGGCACACAGTCGTCCTGAACGGACGAACGTACCGTTTTCACCACCTGCCCGTAGCTGCGCTCAGGGGAAAACACGTCTGTCTAGCCTCGGGCATGGTAATAGACCCAGTGAAGCTCATCGAGGAGCTGGAGTCCTTAAGCAGGGAGGGCATACGGCCGAGGTTAACGATAGATGGCAGGGCCCATATAGTGCTGGACATCCACAAGTTGCTGGACGAGGCAGAGGAGTCTTCAGGCAAGGGTGTCGGAACGACGAAGAGAGGGATAGGGCCGGCCTACACCTACAAATGTGCGAGGGTCGGCGTAAGGTTTTCCGATTTGGCCGATACGGAATCGATCAAGCCCAGGCTTAAGAAGGCTATCGATATGGCAAGGGCTCTCTTATCTGGAGTATACAACATGGATGCGGAGCTGGACGTCGAGCGCGTAACCCAATTTCTCCATGAGGTTACCTCAAGGCTGGGAGGGTACATTGGGGACGTGTCGCTCCTCGTTAACGAGACCCTAGACAGGGGCGGGTTCGTCATACTGGAGGGCGCGCAGGGAACCTTGCTGGATATAGACCACGGCACGTACCCTTTCGTTACATCCTCTAACACGACAGCAGGCGCCGCGTGCAATAGCGTGGGCATAGGGCCGAAGAGGGTAGACGAGGTGATCGGTGTAGCTAAGGCCTACGCAACGAGGGTTGGCAAGGGCCCGTTCCCTACGGAGATGGAGGAGCCCGTCGCCTCTACGGTAAGGGAGAGGGGAAGGGAATACGGAACGACGACTGGAAGGCCCAGAAGGGTCGGCTGGTTCGACGCCGTGGCCGTAAGATACTCCATAATGCTAAATGGCGTTACGTCGGTAGCCCTTACGAAGGCAGACTGCCTTGCTGGCATAGACCCAGTCAAGGTCTGCTTGGCTTACGAACTCGATGGTCAAGAAATTAAGAGTTTCCCTAGCTCACCGTATGTCTTGGAAAGGTGCAAGCCAGTTTATGCTGAGCTGGATGGTTGGGAGGCCCTTTCGAGGGAGGAAAAGCTCGCGGCTTTGAAGGGAAACTTTGATGCCCTTCCAAAGCAGCTAAGAGAGTACGTCGATTTTTTGGAAAGTCTCCTGGCATGTCCGATAAAGTACCTATCAATAGGTGCTGAAAGACAAGAAACTGTTATAAGGTAAACCTTTTACCTTTTTAGGTAAACCTTTGACAAAATAAATATTGGTTACGTAAACATAATAGGAACTTTTAGTTAATTCATTCAAAACCGCATTATTTTTACAACCGCACGATTCCCCAACCGATTCGCATCCAAAATCCGGCTTATGGCACGAAAAAGGCCTTTTCTTTAGGGTTCCTACCCGCCGAAAGGGCGGAGCATGGACATTATTTCAATATAGATTGAATTAAAATGCTTCGAATTATTCGTCTGCCACTGATTTGCAATAATCTTTGAATTAGCATGGTTTACCATCTACGTTTTAAGGTAAACCTTATAACTTTCAAATTTTTCTTTCACATGAATGACGTTGAAGAAAAAAGGAGAGAAATTGAACAAGAAATTCTTGGCCGAGGCAATAAAGCAAGCCATGAAGCAACCTAGGCTTACCTTTTACTCGCCCATCTCGGCCGCTGTCTTCAACTACAGGAAAAACCTCCTACCCCGCTATAGCATAAGCGACGAAATAGCGAAGATGGTGGAGGCAGAGGTCCGAAGAAGATGGCCAGAGCTTTCGAAGGCCGCAGAGCAGCTTTTGAAAAAAAGAAGATGATATTTATATCTAGCTAAAAACTCGAAAAATACATGAAACCAAGGGTATTCGTCACGAACAGGATGCCAGAGTCAGGCATGGAGATTCTAAAGAAGGAGTGCGAGGTAATTTACAGGGAGAAGGACGAGCCCATACCGCACGAGGAGTTCCTCAAGAGCGTTGCCGAAACGAAGCCGCATGCAATATTCTGTCACCTGACGGCAAAAGTAACTAAAGAGATCATAGATGCCTCACCAGAGCTAAGAGTAATAAGCACGATGACAGCGGGCACTGACCATATCGACGTCGCGTACGCCACCTCAAAGGGAATATACGTAACCAACTCACCGGTCGCCCCAGAGCCTGTCGCGGACGTTGCCATGGGTTTGCTCTTAGCCGTTGCCAGGAGGATAGTCGAGGGTGATAAATACATCAGGGAAGGGAAGTGGAAGATCGCCTGGACGCCCTTCATGATGTTGGGATGGGAGCTAAAGGGGAAGACGCTCGGCATAATCGGGCTCGGCAGGATAGGTGGCGCGATGGCTAAAAGGGCTAAAGCGTTCGACATGAACGTCATATACTACGACATAGTTCGGAACCAGAAGCTGGAGCAGGAACTGGGCGTAAAGTTCGTGAGCCTCGAGGAGCTCCTAAGGACTTCAGACTTCGTATCCATACATACGTTCCTCTCGAAGGATACCTACCACATGATAAACGAGGAGAGGCTGAGGATGATGAAGAAGAACGCCATCCTCATAAACACGTCGAGGGGACCTGTCGTCGACGAGAAGGCTCTCATCAAGGCTCTTAAGGAAGGGTGGATAGCCGGCGCTGGCCTAGACGTCTTCGAGGTTGAGCCGCTCCCGATGGATAGCCCCTTGCTAAAGCTCCCCAACGTCGTAGTAACACCGCACATAGGTAACGCGACATATGAGGCCAGGTATGCGATGGCGGAGACGGGTGCGCTGAACATCGTTAAGGTCCTTAAGGGCGAGCAGCCAATCTCGTTGTTCAACCCTGATGTAATGAAGGTCAGGCCCCTCGATAAGGTCAAAGTGATATAGGAAAGAGGCTCGGCTTGGAGATAATAAAGAGGGCGCTCGAGGCAGCAAAAGTAGCCGTGAATGGCTTAGAGGAAAAAGGGAAGGATTTGGGCGTCGGCGCCTACGGTGACGTGTCGACCGTTTCCGACGTGGCATCAGAAAGAGCGATAGTGGAGGTGTTGATGGGCGGCCTACCTGGGGTGACGATAGTCAGCGAAGAGGCAGGGGTTCTCGGAAACGTGGACAAACCCGAGTACTTGGCCATCGTAGACCCAGTCGACGGAACTGTAAACCTGAAGCGGGGTTTACCCTTCTACTCTGCGGCGATAGCTATATCGAAGGGGAAGAGGTTTTCGGATATAATCGCAGCAGGCATAATCGACCTAGTCAGCGGCGACCTTATCATGGCCGATGAAAGAGGCGTGCGCTTTAACGACAAAGCAGTCACGCCGTCTGGCGTGGACGCCTTGAGGGATGCCGTGATCTCTTTCGACCTAAAGGTTTTCAAGCATGGCGGAGTGCTATCCGCCTTCGCCGAGCGCGTTGCATCCAGGGCCAGGTATGCGAGGTTCATGGGATCCGCAGCCCTCGAGACTGCCTACGTTGCCTGCGGGAGGTTGGACTGTTTCCTTGCGCTAGACGGCGTAAGGGTCGTAGACATGGCGGCCGCGGCATACATAGTGATGCGAGCTGGTGGGATCGTGAAGTGCTTAGACGGTCCATTGGATAGCTTGGACCTCCTATACAGAGGGGACGTGAGATACATAGCTGTTGCCAACGAGAGGCTTTTGAGGGAGCTCTTGGAGATATTGGATACGCAAACGAAGGAGCGTTAGCTAAAAAACTATTCTTTTTTTAAATTTTGAGAAATTTTGAAAACGGATCGGTAGTGCTAACACACTCGATACTTTTTCTATCCTATCCCAACTGAGCTCTATGCCTAGGCCAGGGCCGTCTGGTACCTCTGCGTAGCCGTCCTCTATCCTTATCGGCTCTTTCAGCATATCCTTGAAGAGGGGCACGTCCGATACGTCCTTTGGGCTATGAGGCAACCGTTGTCGGATAGTAGCTTTATAACTATCCGTTCCACCTCGGCCTTAAAGGCCTCATGGGCGGCTTTCGGGGGCAACGGTAAAGCACCCCACATCGAAAGTTTTGCGGCTATGTTCCAAGCGGCTACTAGGTGCCTATCCGCCTGGAAGCCGCATGCTCTGCATTTGAAGACATACCCATTCGGCTTGTTCAGCTCGCCACATATCGGGCATGTCCTAGACGTGTTCCTGGCCTTGACATGCTCTGGCTTAAAGCCTTGCTCCATTGATTTGTATGCGATGTATGACTGGACTTTCCTGAAGGGCATGCTGTGAAGCCTCCTGTTCATTTTCCTGCCGTACTGTATTCTCTCCCTGATGTTCGTGAGCTTCTCCATTACAGGTTTAACATTCTCCTTGGCGACTATAGAAGCTACAATCTTTGAAGCTCTATGGAGTATATCGCTTACCCGACTCCTCTCTCTTCCAGAGTATTTCGTCAGTAGCTTAGCCTTCATCTCTCCTGACGTTTTACTCTGTATGTTCTTCCTCTTCTTAAAGTACCTGTCCCTGATGTATTTCGCCTCGCTTACATCTATCTTGATGAACATAACACTATCGGGCTTAACTACGGCTAGGTCTATGCTCTTCTCGTTAACGTCTATGCCCAGCACACCTTCAGGCTTCTTTTCTTCAACGATCTTTCTGAAGGTCACATGCAGGAAGAAGTTACCCTTCCTCCTCACAAGCCTTGAGCCCTTAACTTGCCAGTTCAGAAACTTTTTTGAATGTTCATGAACCTTAAAAGGTATTACAATATGCCCTCTATGCGTAGCCAGCTTCAGGCTTCCCCAGCCGAACCAGAACAAATGTGTATCATCCAAGAGGATTGTGTTCAAGCTTTCAACTCTTGGCGGACTGATGACATTTCTCTTCCTAAAAAGCCCCCTATAGGACTTGAATATTGCTAGAGCCTGCGTTATGGCTGTATAAATGTAATGTGACGGGTATTCGAGGTATTTTGCTCTTAGCTCCTTGTAAGCGGCTTCGTGAAGCCTCTTCCTAGAGGTCACACCTAGATGCATAGCTTTATCCAAGCATGCCTTAACCATTTCAGAGTATGCCCTGAAAAGCTCCTCAAGTATAGCTACTTGCCTTTCTTCGGGTTCGAGCCTGAACTTGCAGGTTTCATTCAGCACATTCAGCAATAAGCTGCTTGACACCCTCAACCACCTTCTCGTATTTATGACTCCTCAATCCATAGAGCTTTCCAGCAAAGCTTGAAACTAAGGCTATTAGATCCTTTACAAGCTCTTGGTAAGCGTCTTTAGGCTCCTCACCATTAACCACTTCTATTCTTACGCCGTGAGAAGAGAAATAACGCTCTAAATATCTAAAGCCGAACCTCGTAAGCCTATCCTTAAATCCGACAACAACCACTCCAATCTCCCGTCTCTCAACCATGTCAAAGAGCTTGTTCAAAGATTTCCTATCCTCGTTAAGCCCGCTAGCGACATCCTCTAGAACCGAGACGACCTCATAACCTCTAAGCTTGGCATACTCCAACAGGCTCTGTTTCTGTCTTTCCAAGCCTCCTTTCTGCTTCTGATCATTAGAGGAAACCCTGCAATAGATAACAGCCTTCTTGGATATATCTGGTTCGATGATACCTATCAAACGTTCAACTTCGGTTTCAGGTATTCTCCTTCTACCGCCTACGGTTCTAACGACTCTGATCCTTCCTTGCTTATCCCATTTCCTGAGCGTATTCGGATGAATGCCCAACCTCTTACAGGCTTCGCTAAGTGTTAGCAACCTCTCAGTCATTGTGTAAACAAGTGGTAATAAGTGTTATATAAAGTTAACTATTCAGAACTGCTGAGAACCCTCAGTCGCTGCCACGAAGTGTAACGTGGCAGCAAACCCGACCTCTGAGCCATAGAAGTGGGGCGAGAAAGGCAGGCCGCTCGAATTTATGAGCCCTGCTATTTTGACACACTCGGTTATACCGCCAGCCTTGCTCACGTCTGGCATGAGCACATCAGCGGCTCTCTTTTTCACTACCCTCTCGAACTCATCCAAGCTGTATGCATTCTCCCCAGCACCTATCCAAGTATCGAGCTCAGCCGCCAGCCTTGACATCCCGTCTAAGTCGTCACACAGGATGGGTTCCTCGAGCCAAAAGAGCTCGTACCTTTCTAGCCTCCTAGCCATCTCCAGCGCCCTTTCGTAGTCCCATGCCATGTTAGCGTCGGCGATCAGCTTAACGTCTTTGCCCACGGCCTCCCTTACGCTCTTTACTAACTCCACGTCCTTCTCTGGGTCGAACCCTATCCTAAGCTTCAACGTATCGTACCCTTCAGAGACTAGCCTCCTCGCGTGTCCCGCCGGGTCCCTTCCGCTAAGCCCTGTGGCGTAGAGCCTCAGCCTCCGCTTTGGGTTGTTGGATATGAGCTTACATACGGGCTGGTTCTTTACCTTGCCGAGCAGGTCCCAAAGCGCTATGTCTATCCCGCTGATGGTCTGGATGATGGCGCCTTTACATCCACCCTGAAGCCCCATTTTCACCAAGGAAACATACATCTTCTTCCAAAGGGCCTCAACGTCCGTAGGGTCTTCGCCCAACAGGAGCTTCTTCACGTTATCGACCGTTACTTTCCTTTCCTCGAGCGACCATGGCGGGAAGTTCACAAAGGTTTCTCCAAGACCCACCGTGCCGTCGTCCGTATGAACCTCGATGAGCGCGAAAGGTCTCCTTTCGAGCATACCAACAGATAACCTCATGGGTTCTTTTAGGGCGAGTAAAGCGGAACGAGCCTTACGTCGGTTATCCTCAAAGCCTATGCCACCATCAGCATCCTGATCGCCCATATTCTCCGTATAAACTTATCCCTCTGTTGTTAAGCATATATGCTGCCAAGTAAACGTTAGCTTGAATGTCGACGATCCCAGTATACGGCCGGTCGAGGGATGAGCTTAAGGCCCTGGAGAGGTTTAAGAAGGCAGGATATAGGATAGTCGGAAGACATTCCGCCGTTAAGGTCTGCCACTGGACGAAGACTGCCCTGAAAGGTGGCAAGCTCTGCTACAAGAGGTGGTACGGCATAAGGAGCCACAGATGCGTTCAGATGACGCCGGCGCTACAGTACTGCAACATGATGTGCATATTCTGCTGGCGTTTTCATAGCGTGAACAGGGCTAGCCCCTACAGTGGAGAGTGGGACGAACCTAGGAGCATACTAGAGGGCTGCATAGCCGCGCAGAGGGAGCTTCTTTCGGGCTTCAAGGGAAACCCTAAGGTCACGATGGAAAGGTTTAGGGAGGCAATGGAGCCGAGGCATGTAGCCATATCCCTGGATGGTGAGCCGACGCTGTACCCTTACCTTTCTGACCTCATAAAGGAGGCTAAGCTTAGGGGCATGACGACCTTCCTCGTTACGAACGGAACGATGCCCGACAGGCTTAGAGAGCTAGAGGTCCTTCCGACCAACCTTTACATAAGCCTCTACGGACCAGACGAGGCGACGCATAAGCAGGTGACGAGACCCCTCATAGCGGAGAGCTGGCAGAGGGTGCTGAGAAGCCTAGAGCTCATGAGTACGCTCAGCTGTAGAAGGGTCGTTAGGTTGACTTTGGTAAAGGGTTACACGATGAAGGAGGCCGAGAAGTATGCCGAGCTTATAAAGATCGCTACGCCAGAGTTCGTCGAGTGTAAGGCCTACATGCACGTGGGCGAGTCGCAAAAAAGGCTGCCGAGGGATGCCATGCCAAGCATGGACGAGGTTGTGGCTTTTGCTGAAGCCCTGAGAAAGTTTTTGAATTATGCCCTGGTCACAGAGGATTCCGATAGCAGGGTAGTGCTGCTGGCAAAGCCCGACGTAGAGCTTTCAGGAATCGAGGCTCTCTAGCTCTCTAAGGAGTCTAGGGAGGTCCGCTACCCTTTCGATCACATGGTCAAAATGGTTCTTCATGACTTCCACGTCTACTGTTGAAAATTCTGCAACCCCTACGGAGAGTATGCCCGAGGCTCTTGAGGCTAGACCGTCCTCTGGCATGTCGCCAACGGAGATAGACTCCGAGGCCGTCACATCCAGCCTCTTGAGCATTTCCTTGAACATCTCCGCCTTCTTCATACCTTCGCCGCTCCCTATCCTCTTCGCTAACACCGGTCCCAAGGGGAAACCGTATCCCTTTAGGAAGTTCAGGGCGAGCCGTTCGTTCGGTCTGCCCGTCACGTAACCTATCCTGTAATTTGATGCTAAAGCGTTTAACGTCTCGACAGCACCCTCTACTGGTCTATCCAACGAGTAAAGCTCCTCGTCTTCGAGAAACCTACCCTCGACCTTCTGCACGACCTCCTTACTCGGCTCGAACCCTAGTGCCCTTAGGATATCCGGAAAGCCTCTCCGTCTTATTCGAGAGTAGACCTCATCGGGAATTAGGACTTTCATCGTTAGCTCGATTGCCCTCCTCTTCCTTTCCGTGTTGTCGCATATCGTCGCGTCGATGTCGAATATTATGGCCTTGAATTTCCCCATACGTAAAACCCTGGTTTTTGATCTATTTATCTTTAGAAAAATGGACGACTAGCCTTTCGTACGTGTCGCTCAGCAGCTCGGGTATGACCCTCACTTCGTCTATAACGGTCATGAAGCTCGTGTCGCCGGACCAGCGGGGGACGACGTGAAAATGGACGTGGCCTTCGACGCCGGCGCCCGCAACCCTGCCCAGGTTGATGCCGACGTTAAAACCATCTGGGTTCAGGACCTTCTGCAAGACGGCTACGGATTTCGTTATAAGCTCCATGAGCTCTTTTCGCTCATCCTCGTCCAGCTCCGTCAGGTTACCCACGTGCCTGTAGGGTGCAACCATAAGGTGGCCGGTGTTGTACGGATATAGGTTCATCATCACGAAGCACCTCTTGCCCTTGAACAGGACCAGGTCCTCCTTTTCGTTCGACGAAGCGCCTTTTGTGCAAAATATGCACTCCTTAGTTCCGCCAGATCTTATGTAGGCCATTCGCCAAGGGGCCCATAACCACTTCAAGGCTGCTCTATCTACGGTTAGGGAGGGTATAAAGCCGTTTACATGCTTTTATACTGATACGTGTTAGTTTTTTCGGGGGATGAGGCTGCCGTCCCAGACTGAGGTGTGATGTCGGAAGAGCCGAGCCGACCCCAATCTGAATTTTGATGCTTACGTGAAAGGCGTGTCCGCTCTTTTTATCATATTTTAGAGGCGTTTTGACTTCGAACAGAAATATGCTGTTATCGTCAGGCAGGGGCATATTAACTCCGTAGTCTATCCGCGTAGAGTTTGAGGCGGGCTGTCGCGGGGACCGCCGAGAGATAACCCCATCCTTCTCCATAGCTGACAGAAGAGGGTTCGATCATTCTCGAGCTAAATGAGGTTTCAGGCCTTGATCCGCGAAATAAATCTTCGATACACTCCTCAACTTCGCCGCTTGATAGCTATTTTTAAACACATCCAAGAGGATTGTGGAGGATATTCTTATCGTTTTATTGGTAGCTTTCTTACAGTTTCACGCAGTATAGGGTCGCTTGTTTGGTAGTATCCGTTCTCCGCGTCGAGTATCATTACGTCTAAGAGCGTTTGGAGAACGTCCCTGAGAACTTTATTGTTTACGTCTAGCTCGTCTTTCAGCTCGCTCCATCTTACTCCCCTCGCGGCCATCCTCAGAACCTTGACGTATAGGTCCCTACGCCTGTTTTTCAGGAAGTTCTCCAACTCCCCCTTAATTATGGCTACTCCTCTGCGTATTGTCGCTTGAAGAGCTTTTTGATGATCCATTTTCTCGACGCATCGAAAGTTGCCGTAGTAGGTGAGCCAGCCTACATACCCATTGAGCTTCTCGACGGCCTCCTCGATTTCATCAGGATTAGGCCTCACCCGATACTGTTTGAACCCCTCTAAGAGGAAGTTTCTGGACAGTTCAGGCGTAAACGTCTTAAGGACTAGTTTAGCCGGTTCTCTCCCATAGAGGGACGAGGTATATGACGGCTCTAGGATTCTCCTCATCAAACCTATGCAGGAGCCTGAGAAGATGATTCTAACCCTATAAGTATCCCACACGTACTTCAACAACTTCAATAAATGTGGAGAAGCTATGTCCTGAACCTCATCCAAAACGATTATCTTATTGCTGAACTTCTCGAAAAGCCCCTCGGCAAGTTTCCCCCACTTGAGGTGAACCACCTTTAGGTCTATTCCGATCTCCTCGAGCCCGAAGCCCCCGGTAGCCCCAAGCCTTCTAGCAAAACCTTCGATTCCACCAGCTCCGAGCAAATTGACATATATACCATCGTTTTCCTTTGCGAAAGTTTTAACCAAGCTAGTCTTACCGGTCATTCTTTTACCCAAGACCGCGACCCATCGGCCTGAGTTAACCAGCTCTGAGAGCGTATTGTATTCCGTTTCCCTGTCAAAAAGGTCTTTAAGGTTCTCTTTGGGGTGTAAGTCGAACAGCATGGTTACCCACGTAACTAGTTACCTACGTAACCTTTATTAAGCTTTTTCCGAACTTTTAACAAGCAAGATCATAAAGTACATCCAGAGCCGACGTAAAAACGGAAAATTGGTGTCGGCTCGGCCTTACGCAACGGCGAAAATAAGAGAACTCTTTTAAACTATTACTCGTCTCGGCCGATTAGGATGCCCGGTCTCTGGACCATGACAAGCAATTCTAAGGGCAATACCGTAACGTTAGGTTTACGGAGGCCCTCCCTGCTTCTGGGTATCTTACCGCGATAAAAATGGAATCTGTTCCTTTCGTTGAAAGCTGGAAAGCCATAAAAAGTATCGCAAGAATTCTCTACTTTTTAGAAAAACAATTAAACAAAAATATGAGTAGTACAGGAGGTTTGTGGATGTTTAACCTACAAAGAAGACAGGGAGCTTGAACCCGAACGCCTCTAAAACGTATCCTATCAGTATGCCCACTATCATGAGGAGGCCGAAGCGAAGGGTAAGCTGCGCGGTTAGCGGATCTGCGGCATCTGGCACGCCCTGCCTAAACGTGGATACAAGCTTGATGGCGTTAGGCATGGTTAAGATTGCGAGGAGTACCGTCGGAGGTAGCATGGCAGCGGCCACTAGCGCAAAGAGTATCAGGTAGGCTGATAAGATGGAGTACTGGTAGAACTTGAGGGACCGCTCTTTCCCTAGTATTATAGCAAGGGTTTTAATTTTGACCGCCTTGTCGTAGTCTACATCACGCATGTTGTTCGCAAATAGGACAGCCATCACCAGGATGCCTATGGGCAACGATGCAATTACCGGCAAAACCTCTACCCTTCCAGTAAGCACGAAATAGGTCCCTCCCACCATGAGGGGGCCCCACGTTAATAGGACAGAAACCTCACCCAAGGCTCTATGCTTCAGCGGGACTGGGTCGGCCGTGTAGAAATAGCTGAAGAACATACCAGCCATAGTAAACGCCAGAACGATAGGCCCCCTTACCGTGGAGAGATACGTTGCGACACATAACACTACCGTATACAGGAATGCGACGGCAGCTTGAAATGGTCTAACGCCTATCTGGCCAGATACCAAGGGGTGCGGCCTGTACCTAGTGGTGGGCGCGCCGTGCTTGTCAACTGAATGCTTCACGTCGTAGTAGTCGTTCAGCATGTTGCTAGCCGCATGGAACGCTATTAGTCCAAGAAGCGTGAGGAGGAAGTTCAAGGGCTCGAAGGAGCCGGCCCTCCAGGCGAGCGAACCCGCTAAACCTACGGATACGCCGGTCATTACGAAAGACCATGGCCTTGTGGCTAAAAGCCAGACCTTCAACTTCATGCTTCCACCTAACCATGAAAAACTTCTTTTAATAAATTTTACAGAAGCGGCAGAAAGACAAAGACCAACTCAGTCCATACGGTGTGCGATATGATTATGCTTTGTAACGATCTCGTTTTAAGGTATGTTGCACCCCAGCAAAGGCCCATGAGGAATGCAATTACCATAAGGGGCACGTTCATAGTCCAAACGTGTACCGTCGAGTATGCTGCAGAGGCAGCGAGCAGTCCCCTCACGCTTCCCAACATTCCTTGAAGTTCATGCTGGATGAAGCCCCTCCAGTAGATCTCTTCTCCAAAGCTCGTGAAGATGAGGAATAGAGCGATAAGCCCTTGCGGTGCCTCGCGTCTTAACGCATAGACCTCTCCAGCACTCTCAGCAACAAACGGTTTAAAAATAGCGTACCCAAGATATAGTAAAAAGTAAAGTAAGAAACCCGACACTAACCCGATTAATATATTGGACATTCTGATCCTAGGAAACCTAAGCAACTCAGGCTTTCCTACGAGGGCGATGAGGGTGAGCAGCGATACTGCAAAGATCATCCTGGCCCAGAAATTCAGAAATTCCGTCCTGAAGACTACAAACCAGATAGGATAAGCCGGAAGGACGAGGAGCAACCTTCGCGAGGGCAAGCACGCCACCGTCCGGCAATTTACGTATCTAGAATAAAACACGCCACCTCCTCCCTTTCTTAACCCTACTCCCCCTCAAGGGTATGGGCGTGTTGCATCTGGGACACTTATGGTCGCTACTCAGATCGTACGCTAAAACGTTATAACCGCTCCTAGCTATCAGGAGCTTCCCGCAGTTAGGACAGTATGTGCTCTCGAGCTCGGATAGACCGACGTTCCCCACGTATACGAACCTTGCGCCGTGTTCTTTAGCCAGTTTCTTCGCGGCCAAAAGCTTCTCTAGGGGTGTAGGAGGCGCTGTATATTTGTGCGCAGGGTAGTATCTGTTAATGTGCAGAGGGACGTCTTCGCCGAGCATAGAGACGTGCTTTTCTACAATCCACTTTATGCAACAATCGTCGTCGTTGAACCCAGGGACTACGAGGAAGACGACTTCAACGTGCGCGCCGAGGTCGATCGCGTACTTTGCGTTGCTCAAGACGGCGTTTGGGTCTACACCCCTCAGAATCCTGGCGTGGGCCTCTGGACAGCCCTTGACGTCTACGGAGAGGCCGTCGCACCCAGATTCGATTAGGGCCTCGAGCGAGGCGCGGCTGAAGTACCCGTTCGTGACCACGGTTGAGTAGAGCCCCTCCTTCTTGCCGAGGGAGAAGACGTCGAGGAGGAAGTCGACCTGCGTAGCCGGCTCGTTGAAGCTGGCGCAAAGCCCCTCGTCGCCGAGCGCCCTAGCCATTCTCACCAAATCGTTTGGAGCGTACCTTGTGCCTTCATCTAACGGTGGCCTGCTGAAGCTGATGCCGTGGTTTTGACACCATGGGCAGTATAGGTTACAGCCCCAGTTTGAGAAGGTAAGTGCAGAGGAGCCCGGCCAGTAGTGAAAGAAGGGCTTTATCTCTATGGGTCTGCTCTCGATGGAGCTCAAGAGGCCGTAGCCAACGTTCAGGAGCTTCCCGCCGAGGTTTGCGTAGTTTCCGCATATCCCTTTACCCCCTTCCCTTATTCTGCAGAATCTCATGCAGGCGGTGCACTTTATAGCCGAGTCCATCCTCTCTTGGAACCTTGCTAACGGATACTCCGGTCGGCCGCTCACGGTCGTATGAACCGTACAGACACTATAAATGTTATATTTGAAGGAAGCTTTTGTCAGAAGGGTTAAGGATATGCTCGTCGACGTGCACTGCCATTTGACCGATAGCGTTCTCAAGGAGAGGCTCCCGGATATACTAAGGGATGCAAGGAACGCAGGTGTTTCTGCGATGGTTACGTCGGGGCTTGGTTACGAAGACTGCCTAGAGGTCCTTAAGATATCTGACTACAGGACGGTTTTTCCGTCGTTCGGTGTCATGCCCTACGAGCTAGAGGGGTACGAGATGGTGCTCGACCTAATAGAGAAGAACTCGAGAAGGATAGTTGCCATAGGCGAGGTCGGCCTCGACTTTTACCTGGGCGCTAGGACGGACAGGGAACTCCAGAGAAAGGTCTTCAAGGAGTTCATATCGCTATCCATAAACTTGGACCTTCCGATCATAGTCCACTCCAGGAGTGCCGGAAAGTATGCTCTGGAGGTTCTTAGCGAGTGCGGCGCGAAGGACGTGATAATGCATGCGTTCGACGGCTCCGCATCCCATGCGATGTCGGGCGTTAGGAACGGATACTTCTTCAGCATACCGCCCTCCGTCGTCAGGAGCGCCCAGAAGCAGAAGCTGGTTGAGAGGGTCCAGCTAGAGAACATCCTGCTGGAATCGGACGCTCCTGCGCTACCGCCGAAGCCCGGGGAGGTGAACGTACCATCGAACGTAAAGATCTCGGCTGAGGCAGTCAGCAGGATAAAGGGCATCCCGCTATGGAAGGTCGAAGAGGTCACGACCGAGAATGCGCTGAGGGTCTTTAGGATAAAGGTCTAAAGCAATTCTTTCAATCCGATCAAGACGCGTATTCTTCTACGACGTACGCGTCCAAGCTTTATGGGTGGATACATCTCTGCGCTTCGAAGCGCGGAATATAAGTATATGTGGAAATTTTCAAAGGGATAAACCTCGCCTTAGAGGTATGGAACATGAAGTATAAATGGGTAGTCTTGACGGTTACAACGGTCGGCGTGTTAATGGCTGGCGTTGATTCTAGGATACTAATCGTTGGTTTACCTCAGGTGGCTTACGCATTAAAAGCCGATGCGGAGCAGGCGGTATGGTTTACCCAAGCTTACCTTTTAGCCAGCACCATAACGCTTCTGCTAATCGGCCGCTTAACCGACTTGGTCGGGCGTGTAAAAATTTACAACGTAGGCTTTGCGATCTTCACGGTTGGTTCAGCGCTTGCAAGCATGGCAACATCCCCTACGCAACTCATAATCTTCAGGGCAATACAGGGTTTCGGCTCAGCATTCCTTATCACGAACAGCGTGGCAATCATAACGGATGCTACGCCGAAAGAAGAGCTTGGCTTATCGTTGGGTATAAACCAAATAGCCTTCAGATTCGGCGCGATGGCAGGGTTGACGCTTAGCGGTTTAGTGCTTTCTGTTTTGGATTGGAGGGCCCTTTTTTACATCAACATACCTATAGGGATCTTCGGAACATGGTGGGCCCATAGAAGGCTGAAGGAAATATCTCATGCAGAAAGAGGGGCCTCCTTCGACTTTTTAGGTTTCGCGATTTTCACGGTTTTCTTATCGAGCCTCCTCCTCGCATTAACATTCAGCGCATACGGCATCGCAGAATACCCGGCGGTGTTTGGGTTTGTTCTATCAGCAAGCGCAACTCTCGTGTTGTTCATACTACATGAAAGAAGAACTAAACATCCAATATTGGATCCAAAACTTTTCAAAATAAGAAAGTTCGTTGGCGGCATAGTATCTCTTGCTTTGAACGCTACAGCCTTTGGAGGGGTGATGCTTCTACTAAGCCTCTACCTTCAAATAGTTAAAGGTCTAAACGTTTTCGATTCCGGGGTAAGGCTCCTCCCGTTTGAATTAGCGTTCCTAATAGCTGGACCGGTAAGCGGCAGGCTATCCGACAAATTTGGGCAGAGGAAGTTCATGATTCTTGGCCTGACGTTGACAAGTATATCTTTGTTTCTGCTTTCGAGCATAGGTATTAACACACCTTCTCACTACGTTGTAACGCAGATGATCATCCTAGGAGCGGGAATAGGGATGTTCTCCTCGCCGAACATGAGCTATATCATGGGCTCGGTGCCTGAAGAGCGCAGGGGCGTGGCATCTGCCGTTAGGGCCATCTTCTTTAACGTAGGTTTCACCATAAGCTTAAACTTGGCCGTCTTGGTCATGTCCGCAACCATACCGTACCCATTAGTTTCCTCGATAATTTCATCGATAGACGCTGTCCCTCTTCAATTCTCAGAAAAAGTCCTCTTCTCGCAGGCTTTAGGTCACACGCTTTTCTGTATGTGTATGCTAAACGCAGCGGCCATCATAACATCTCTTATATGAAATCTGGCCGTATGCGTACTCATAACGATTGACTTTCAATTCCCTAACGGAATGTAAGCTAAGGATGCGGGGTTCGGCCGAAAAGCCCTCGATGAGATGATCGATAAGGAAGGGCTTAAGGCTTGCTAGGACAAAGAGCTGCAGCAGAAGAAGCGTAAGAAGTAGGTAAGACTTACGAGAAACCTTCGTTACTAACATGAAAAACATACTCTCAACATGCTTATAAGCTGCGCACCTCTTATTGGTTAGATGATTTAACGATGCTGCTAACATCTTGGAGCTCAGAAACCCTTTCAAAATACCATTTTGCCTCTTCTTCGTTAACCAAGTGGAATTCGAATGGATGGTGTAGTGGAAGGTTTGCTGCTTTCTCTATCTCAATCCTTACCCTCATACGCTCTAGGCCGTTTCTCGGCATAGATTTTGACACCACGAGTATATCGACATCGCTTCCCCCAGTTGCCTCACCCATCACCACGCTACCAAACACATACACGCACGCATCAGGGAGAATACTCTTAGCGGCGTCATAAATCTTGATAACGTATCTTCTCCAATTCTCGACCATCGCGGCCCTTTCCAATAATATGTCAAGGTATCTCTCCATAACTTAACACCTTTTCCGCTAAATTCACCAAAACCTCTGCTTCCTCCCTTGAATACTCTCTCGCTAGATATCTAGCCGCTATATGTGCATCCTCCATCAACCCGACCTGCTCCCTCCTTTCCTCAAGAGGCTTAACTAAGTC
>NDWU01000011.1 GCA_003056285.1 Candidatus Terraquivivens tikiterensis | reverse complement strand
CCATTTCCTCGACCATTTTCTTGAAGACGACGACCGCCCTATCTGGCAGGAGCGTTATTTCGCCGACGGTCAGCTCTCCGTTCTTCCATGCTTCAACGAATCGTTTCTGGTATAGGCCGACGGTCAGCGGTACTTCGATGTGCTGGTGCGGCTTCGTCGTGACGACTATCCTATCTCCTTTGAATCGCATGAGCTCCTTCTGGAGCCTCATGGATAGGGCGTTGAAGGTCGGCGGGACATTCGGGTCGGCCCTTCCCTTTCTGACTAGCCTCCTCCAAGAGCGGATTACGTTGCAGGCGACCCTAGCGGCCGAGATGCAGTAGTGGGTTGCGAAGCCGTATTTCCGCTTGAACTCCTCGTATAGGGCTCTCTCGACCTTCATGGGCGAGCTTACGTTGTGATTTATGGCGTACTGTATGCACTCGCTCACCATATCGTTGAACGTTTGGAGCAAAGGCCTGGTGTCGGAGCTATGCTTGAACGCTACCGCCTTGATGGCCTCCACTCTCGCCACCCCTCAGAATCTTCTCGATGTCGCTCTTGTAGTAGCGGAGCTTCCCGCTCGGAAGCCTAACAGCCCTTATCAAGCCCTTCTTGTACCATGACCACAAAGTCTTGTTGCTCACCTTTAGTAGAGCCCTAGCCTCCTTAGGAGTAATGAGTTCCTCGTAAGCCATTAAGGTAATATAGGAAATAAGTTTTATTTAAGCTTATCTGTTTTGAAACTGCTGAGAACGGCAGTTTTACCTTCTTATTTATTAAGGATACAATAAAGTGCGGATTACAAACTTAGCTCAGAACCCCATCCTTGACCGTAAAGTCACTTTTTAAAAGCTCTTGGACTTTTTGGCCTCGTAATCCGACTTCTTCATCAGAAATTCGTCCTTGCTTTCGTGTATTCTGGCAGGGACACCCTTTACGACGACGCCTGGCGGTACGTCCCTCGTAACCACGGCACCGGCGGCTACGACAGAGCCCCTCCCAACCCTTATGCCGGCCAGAAGGATCGCCCCGCAGCCTATCGAAGCGCCATCCTCTATATGAACCCCGATGAGCCTTTTGCTTGGTGGATACAGATCGTTAGTCACCATAACGCACGGTCCTAGGAATACGTCGTCGCCTATTTCTGTTAAGTGCGGCAAGTATACCATCGATTCTATCCTGACGTTCTTACCGAGCCTCACAGAACCATCGAGCTGGGTTCCAGTACCTATGATGCAACCATCCCCTATGTACGAGCCTGACCTCACGAGAACGTTATGGCCCATCTGCACGCCCGTCCCTATCTCTACATCGTCGTAGATGATCGTGCCGCGTCTCACGATGCACCTCTCGCCTATCTTGGCACCGTTGCTCAGCTCGTCCAAAACTTCCAGCACCTGGCGACCTTTGAACTCCGCCTTCATGAGCTTGTCCTTGGATGGGTAGCCTACGGTAACGTTGGCGTCTATGAAGGTACCATCCCCGATGTAGCTTCTACCGAGCACATGACATCCTTGGCATAGGTATCCTTTCACGATCGCCCTTTTCGAGACGAACACGCGATTCTAGGAAGCCTGTAGAGATATAACTGTTTCATCGTGATGCCGGAAGTCGAATACGCTTTTGGACATAGCTTTAAAGGCATCCTTTTCCCCTCAAGTTGGACAACGTCGGTAAAGGGTGGGACGCCTTGGCTGTCAAGCTCTCAGTAGAGTTCGCGCCGAAGTGGCCCGTTCTCACGCTCAAAAGCATGGCCGGGCTTGCAGATGAGCTTGGCTTCGATACGATCTGGATAAGCGACCACTACCAGAACAGAAACGTCCTAGTCTCCTTAGCCGTTGTAGCCTCTGCTACCAATCGGGCCAGGATAGGACCAGGGATCCTCAACCCATACGTACACCACCCAGCATACATAGCCCAAGCCGTCCTGACCTTGGCCGATTTGGCAAAGGGCAGGGTCGTCTGCGGCATAGGCGCAGGCGACGCCCTAAGCCTCGCGCAGCTTGGCATCGAAAGGTCGAGCCCCGTAAGGGTCGTAAAGGATGCTTTGCTCGCCATCAAAAAGCTGTTGAGGGGTGAGTCCGTGGATATCTCCAGCCACTCGTTCAAGCTAGTCGGCGCGAAGATAAGCTTTGGACATCCGGACAATTTCCCAGTATACGTGGGCGCCCAGGGCGACGGCATGCTTAGGATGGCGGCACGCCTTGCCGACGGGATACTCGTAAACTTCTCCGACGAGGAAGCCTTAAGGTCCGCTCGTATGCTGATATACCGCACGAGCCTAGATGCAGGAAGGAACCCCTCCGACTTGGATGTGGTCGCCCATGTCCCAGTGTCAATCTCCGATGACCCCTCGCTCGCAAAAAAGGCGGCATTACCGTATGCCGCATACATACTCGCGGGCTCGAACGACGCGGTTCTCGAACGGTTGGGTGTAAGCGTGGAGAGGGCGTCGAGGATTAGGTCGGCTATTGTGCGCATGGACTTCCAAGAAGCCAAGCGCCTCATCGAAAGCTATGCTGATAAGTTCGCGGTTTATGGAACACCTGCTCAGGTAGCCGAGAGGCTTCTTGGTATCCGCTCCGTTGGCTATGAGCACATACTCATCGGGCCGCCCATCGGACCTGACCCGCAGAAGGCTATGGCACTGCTGAAATCCGAGGTCTCGCCTGTTTTGAGGGACGGATAAGGTGGGCTACGAGAGCGTCGGCTTCCCGTCTCGTTGGCTGCCGCTAATACCAACCCTCCTATCCGCCCCTGCCATCGCGGCACCCCGGCTTTACGGGGTGCTGCCTCCATGTTGGTGCCCATCCGCCCCGATGCCCAGGCTGGAAAAGCCGGGAAAAATATAGGCCCTCGCTCCCATCATAGAGCTGAAGGGTATGGGATTCCAGGCTCACAATGTTAAATCAGAGCGCCATCCATCGTCGTAGCGGGATGAAGGCGGAGGCGAAGGAAGAGGTGGTAAGGGATTTCGTAAAAGCCTTCATGGAAAGGTACCGGGGAAGCATGGGCGTCGACGTTTCAAGCCTTAAGCTGTCGCTCGCCAAGGAGCTGAACCTTGGCTATGTACCGTCGAACTTGGAAATGCTAAGGGCTGTTGCTGAGGAAAGCGAGAGGAGGGAGCTTGCCCGCATACTAAGGGTTAAGCCCATCAGGACAGCCTCCGGAGTATCTATTATCACAGTCGTCACCCCGCCCAGCAGATGCCCGCACGGCAGGTGCGTCTACTGTCCAGGTGGTATTGAGCGCGGCACGCCGCAGAGCTACACCGGCGAGGAGGCCGCCGTCAAGCTTGCCAGCATGAGTTCGTACGATCCCTACCTCCAGGCAAAGAGGAAGGTTGAAACCTTGTGCTCAATGGGCCACGATGTCGACAAGGTTGAGCTCATAGTAATAGGCGGTACATTCACGGCCTTTCCCCTCGATTTCCAGCGCAGCTTTCTGAAGCGTTGCCTAGAAGCCATAGCCGGTCTGGAAGCGGCGACGCTCGAAGAGGCTTTGGCTAAGGCAGAATCCAGCAGTAGGAGGGTATCCGGAATTACCGTTGAGACAAGGCCGGACTGCGTCTCCCTGGAGCAGGCTAACGCCCTCCTAGAGATGGGCGTCACGAGGGTTGAGCTGGGCGTCCAAGCGCTCGATGACGAAATCTATGCTGTTTGTAAGAGGGGGCATACTGTTGCCGACGTTATCAAGTCCACGAGAACGTTGAAGGATCTGGCGTTCAAGGTATGCTACCACGTTATGCCAAACCTCCCAGGCTCAAGCTACGAGAAGGACCTGGATATGTTCAAAGAGATATTCGGGAATCCTGACTTCAGGCCCGACATGCTGAAGATCTACCCGACGCTTGTCCTTCCGGACACGGAGCTCTACAGGATGTGGCTGGATGGTAAGTACAGGCCCTACGACGACGAGGAGCTCGTTAACCTCCTCTGCGAGTGGTTCAGCATGGTGCCTCCTTACGTGAGGATACTCAGGGTCCAGAGGGAAATACCGTTACGGCTGGCGGTCGCAGGAAACAGGTTATACAACTTAAGGGAAATCGTCGAGGGAAAGCTGAAGGCCGAAGGCCGGCCATGCAGGTGTATAAGGTGCCGGGAGGCTGGGCATAAGGCCCTGAAGGAGGGAATATATCCGGACATGGAAAGCGTAGAGCTAAAGGTTCTGGAATACGAGGCGTCAAGAGGTCTGGAGTACTTTCTCTCATACGAGGACGTGAAGAAAGACATAATCCTAGGTTTCATCAGGTTAAGGATACCGTCGGAACCGTTAAGGCCAGAGTTGAAGGGCGCGGCCTTGGTAAGGGAGTTGCACGTATACGGGCGGATGACCCCCGTAGGGAGTAAGCCGTCGGATGCTAGCTGGCAGCATAGGGGCATTGGCTCAAGGCTACTCTCTGAGGCAGAGGGGATCGCGGTTAGAGAAGGGTGCAGAAAGGTCGTCGTCATAAGCGGTGTTGGTGTCAGGGAGTACTATTATAGGCACGGGTACGTAAAGGAGGGGCCGTATGTGGCAAAAATGCTCGGATGAAAGCTGGAGAAAGCTGCATCCTAAGATTTCTCCGTTGACCGCATACCTGAATTGGGTTTACGGTTTCCTCCAAAAACACTTCATCCTGATGCTGACGCTCGCAACGCTAGCGGTCAAGCTGCTGATAGTGAACATCCCAAGCCCCTCTGCACCACCAGAGGCATGTATGGGTATGAGGGGAGAGGGCTGCAACTTCGTCTTCGACGAGGCCCACTACATTCCAGCCGTAAGGAAGCTGATGAGGGGCGAGGCGGCGAACAACGAGCACCCACCCCTCTCAAAGTTCATCATCATGGCGGGCATGCTGCTCCTTGGCGATGGTGTCGGCAACGCGGCGGGATGGAGGGTATTCGTAGCGTTCTTTGGTGCCCTATCGGTGATGTTGGTCGGCCTCATAGCCCAGAAGCTCTCCAATAAAAGGTCGGCCGGGCACTTTGCATCATTGCTGTTTGCCACGGACGTCATGTCCTTCAACTTGAGCTCGATAGCTATGCTGGACGCGCCAGCTCTTACGTTCATGCTCCTCGCGGTTTACTTTTCCCTCAGGAAGAGTTACGCTCTGGCGGGTACTTTCGTTGGCCTATCCCTGCTCTGCAAGCTTAGCTTCCTGAACATGCTTGGCCCGATCTTAGTAATCGTCATAGCACAAAGCCTTAGGGAAGGGGTAAGCAGGCGGGACAGGCTTCTGCTTTCGCTCAAGAGGCTCTGTAAAGCTCTTCCGCTGGCGGCTTCTATTTTTCTCCTTGGGTTGTGGGCATACGATTATGCGTACGGTGCCTTCAGGACGCCCCTCGAGCATATCGCCTTCATGCTGAGCTACCACAGCGCGCTCAGGTACACGGACCCGTCGGAAGTGGCTATGCCGTTATCGTGGATAAACCCGATAAGCCCCTTTAAGCCAGCACCCTACTACGTAGAGACCGTCAGGCTAGACTCTGCCGTTTACCACCCTGTCTCCTACTGGGGGATTTACAGCCCTCTATGGTGGTCAACGTGGCTCCTCGTTCCAGTATACGCGTACAGGCTTTTCCTTAACTTAAAGAGGGGGCAGCCAATCTTCGGGGAGACGCTGCTTCTAAGCTGGATGGCGTCTACTTACTTGCCATACTTTCCGGTTGCGCACATACTAAAGCGTTGGGTCTTTCCGTTTTACTTCTACGCAACCGTACCGGCCCTCGCAATCGGCTTAGGCAGGTTCAAGGAATGGGGCGGATGGATGACGACGTTGCTGACGGCGATCGTTTCTGCCCAGCTCGTTTGGTTCCTCATATGGTTTCCGGTAAAAAACGAAGCATACATAACAATCCTAAGATTTCTGAACCTGCCGGCATAAAAGCCGTCAAGAGCGAGGGTACATGCGTATGCTTTTAGAAGAGCGTTGTCTTTCCCTCTAAGACTATCTTTGTTATCTCTTTGATGTTCCTCAAGCCCTCGTTCACTATCTCCGTGATCTCGTAGTTGAGGCTGTTCTCGCTACATCCGCCAGATGGTATGTATTCGACCGAGACTACCTGCGGCTTGTCTATCGGTTTACCTATCTGGCTGAGCATCTTCACGTAAACCTCCTCAACGCCTTTTGTCTCCTCGTATATCCTCTCCGCCATCAGCTTGGCGGCTACGTTGTATATCTTTCCCACGTGCGACACTGGGTTCTTCCCGGCTGTAGCCTCCAAAGACATCTGCCTGTTCGGGGTTATAAGGCCGTTGACCCTGTTGCCCCTGCCCGTGTTGCCGTCGTCGCCAGCCTCGGCGGAAGTTCCGGTGACCGTTAGGTAAACTACATCCTCTTCTGGACGCTTGCCAAACACGTCGGCCGTGTTTACGTAAACCTCGACGTCGAAGTCGCTAGCATGCCTCGATGCAAGGTCCAGGACCTTCTCCCTTATAGCCTCCTTCGTCGCTTTGTATTCGTCTACGTTGCGCGTAAGGCTGCTCACTATGCCGTCAGCGACCGTTAAGCGTATCTTCTTGCCTATACGTAAGCCCATGACCTTGCAGTCTTCCCCGCTAGCTGGGATCTCCCTTTTAAAATCCTTGGAATTTATCATCCTCTCGCACTCGTAAACGAGCTTCTCCAACTGGGTCATTGGGGCATATCCAACGCCGAAGGATGTGTCGTTTGCCAGCGGCATCTCATCGGATGCCTCTACGATGGACCTAAGGTCGGCCGAGCCTTGTCTTACCTTAAAATCTATAACAGCATGCTTCTCAGCATCAAGGAACCTAAAGTTTTTCCTGATGAAATCCTTGACGGCCTCCATCATTATCTCCTCCACGGGTATCCTCGTTTTACCTGTCGGGCTGTTCACCTCGACCGTCGCACGGCCGGCTACAAGTATGTAGATCGGCAGGTCAACAGTACCGCCGCCGAACCACGGGGTTGCCCTGCCTCCTACCAGCAGACCCTTGTCAACGTTATGGTGGAGGATCTTCCCAAAATTTTGAATGTAGTACTTAGATAGCGCTACGCTCGCGGCCTCGCATGCAGAGTCTATTATGTAATCTGGGTGGCCCAAGCCTTTCCTCTCGACGAACTCGCAGGCATGCTGACTAACGGGCTTATGCTTCAGCGGTTCGACGATTATGTTGCAGCCCACGCCAATTCCCGCCATCGTTCAGCGGACATCCAGGGTATAAATCTAATGCCCACAATTAATCCTCTAAAACGGGAGTTAGCTGTATGTAGATTATGTTGTTCCCCCGTATCAGCACTTTTTGGTACTGTACCTTCTTGCCATCGCCCTGGTACTCGGCGGCCTTGTCGATCACGAGGTTCATGTAACTGTCGCACTCTACCATCATTCCGCCGTAGACTAGGTCGTTCTTCAAGACGACCTTGACGGGCTTGTTAAGATACTTGGCGATGACCGTCAAAGGTCTCTCAACAGTCGGCATACAGGTCACGCCACTCCATCCTACATGATTTTAAGCATACTTAAAGCTTTTTCGAAACCTCTTTTGGTATCTCCAACTCGCTGAAGCATACCCTGCAGACGTATACCTTGTCGGATATCTTGTGTGGGCTTTTTAGCGGCGCACCGCATACCGGGCAAGCCGGAAGGTTAGGGTCCTCGACGTAGATATCGGCTCCGCACTCTGCGCATACCTTCTGCCCCAAAGGGTTCACGGCACCGCATGATGGGCACACCTCGTCCATACCCATCGTGACGACCTTTATGGCCGTGGCTGGCCTCTGGGGTTGTACCTGCGGTGAGGGGTGCTCGACGGAGGCCTTCTGCACGACCTCCTCCAACTCTTTCTCTATAGAACTGACCAACTCATCGAGCGACTTGGTCGTAGGTTGCTGCTGGGCAGAAGGCCTCCTTACCTGCGTCGGCCTACTTACGGCCGTGGGCATGGGCCTTGCCCCGGCATAGGGGAGGCTAGGCCCCTGCTCGCGCCTTATCGCCCTTACAAAAGTTACCAGCCCTACGATCGTCAATATGACCCCCAAGAACGAAAGCCCCAAGTACACCGGTATGCCGCTCACCACCTCGACCTCCAGCATCTTCAAAAAGCTGAGCTCTTGCGAATACGCTATGTAAAGAACCGTAGGTACTAGGGCAACGGCTATGCCCGCGACGCACAGCGCTATGGACGCTTTAGAAAAACCCATGCCGCCCTGACCCTAACCGTCTATCGCATTCTATATATTAATGCTTTTCTTGACGAGGTCGCTAATAATCTTCTCATATTCCGTAGGTATGTTCCGGACGTTCCATTTCCTAGCGAAAAAGCTCAAGATGTTCTCGACGTCTCTTTTTAAGTAGAAGGATGCTTGGGGGTGCTCTATCTCCACCCACTGGGGCCAATCTATCAGCATTATTTCACCATCGGGCCTAACCAGGACGTTGTATGCGCTAAGGTCCCTGTGAACAACGCCAGCATCGTAGGCGGATTTGATGGCGTCTAGTATCTTCAGCAAAGTGCCCTCAGCATCCTCCAGCTTAGAGAGGGACGCAAGCTCCACGCCCTCGAAAAGCTCCGTCACGACGACGTGCCTCGTCCTGTAGACCGGCACTGGAACCGGTACCCTTCCAGCCAGCCTTGACAAGGCCTTAAATTCCATGTACGCGGCCCTGATGGAGGCCTCAAGGTAGTTGTGGGCTTTGGTTAGGTACTCTCTAACCCTTTCATACTTTTTAAAGCTTGGCCTTCCGATCCTGAAAAACTTCACGGCGAGTCTCTTCCCCTCGCGGCTTATCGCGTCGTAGACGTCGGCCTCCTTCCCAACACCTACCGGTATGCCCAATCCGGAGACTATTCCCCTTGACGAGAGCGTTCTCAGGGCAAGCGCATCCAGGCCAAGGTAGTTCAATACGTATGATACCTTCTTGCCCTTTGGGCTCCAAATAAGCCCTAGGTAGTGAAGCTTAGCCAGGCTTCTCTCCAGCTTTGCCTCGCTGAACTTGACCGCCTGTAGCATGAGCTCGTAAGGGACCTCACGAAACTTGCTTAGGTTCCTCTCCATGATGGAGAGTACGCAATAGTCTTCTTCCGTGAGCTCGCCAAGCCTTCTAACAAGGTCCTGTAAAGACATCCCCTTAGCTCTTTTCCTTACGCTCCTTACTTAAGGCTATGCTCACCTGGATTTGGCCTATACTCCAGTCCTTCCTGTAAAACTGCTCTCCCGGCTTGAACGACGGGTCGTGGATTTTCAGCCTCGTCCTAGTCTCCTCCTCGATGTAATCGCCCATCCTTCCGACGACCTCGGCTAATTCCTTAGAATCGGATGCTAGCACGCACTCGACCACGTCCTCAACGTCAAGATCTATCTCCCTACGCATAACCTGTATCCTTCTTATCAATTCGTTGGCCAACGACATCAACTTGATGGACTCCGTCTCTGTTAGGTCGACGTAGGCGTCTGCGAAGCGCCCCTCGTCATGGCTTATATGTTCCGGGACATCGTCCGAGAAGCTCACGTCGGAGCTCGTTAGCTCGACCCTCGTACCATCCTGAAGCGTTATGCTCGCTACACCGTCATCCAGTATATCGTCCTCGAGCTTCTCGGCAGGGATCGAATGGATCGCCCTCAAGACGCTACCGAGCCTCGGACCAAACTTAGGTCCAAGGGACGATAGAACCGGCTTGGCCTTCCTACGGAGCCAGCTTGGCCTTTCGCCCACCTCCGTTATCAGGACATCCTCAGCGTTGGCCTGAGACCTCAGGTAATCCTTGAATAGGCTCAGGGCCTGCTTTGCCCTCAAACTCTTTGGGACTAAAGTTACAGACTTAACAGGCCACCTGAGCTTTCTTCCTGCCTTCTGCCTCGCGGCGAGTATGCTGCTCAGCACAGACTGTACGATGTCCATGCTGTCCTCAAGCTCCTGATCTATGAACTCTTCGTCAGCCTTTGGCCACCTTAGGAGATGGACGCTTTCCGGGTCTTCCTTTTGCTTTACGACGGAGAACAGGTATTCCGCTAAGTAAGGCACGAACGGTGCCAGCAGGGCCACCAACCTTCTCATCACGTAGAAGAGAACGGAGTATGCCGTAAGCTTCTCCACGGTTGCCTTCTCCACCCATATCCTCCGCCTTATGCTCCTGATGTAAACCCGGCTTAAGTCCTCGACCACGAAGCTCCTAAGGGCTTTGGCGGCCGTGCATATTTCTAGGTCCTCGAGCGAGCTCGTCACGACCTTTACTAACGAGTTTATCCTAGATAGTAACCATCTATCAACAGGGTCTGCATACCTTATCATCGCCCTTATTTGGTACCTTTCAGGGTCAAATCTATCCAGGTCAAAGTATGTTTTTGCAAACGCGAAGACGTTCCAAAGTATGTTCAGGTCTTCGGCAACCCTGTCGACCTCTGTCGGAACGAAGTTGATCGTATCCCAAGGTTTAGCCTTCGAGGCCAAGTAGAGCCTCAGGGGGTCAACGCCGAACCTGTCGAAGGCATCCATCGCCCACACCACGTTCCCCTTGGATTTCGACATCTTCTTCCCCTCGCTATCGAGCACGTGCCCTTGGTTTAGCACAGAGGTGAATGGTGCCTTCCCGAAGTAAAGTACTGAAGTGAAAAGCAAAGTGTAGAACCATCCCCTAGTCTGATCTATTGCCTCCGTTATAAAATCGTAAGGGAACAGCTTGGTGAACAAGCTTTTATCCCTTAGATAATCAACGCTCGCGAAATGGGCTACGCCGGAATCCAGCCAAGTATCTAGGACGAACTGGTCTCTCCTCATCTCGCCGCCGCATTTCTCGCACCTAAAAACGAACTCGTCTATCCAAGGCCTTAGGAGCCTGACCTTCTCGGGCTTCTTTATCGCACCCTCGAGCTCAGCCCTGCTACCTATTACCTTCTTTGCTCCGCAGTTGGTGCATATCCAAACCGGTAAAGGCGTGCCCCATACCTTCGTCCTCGATATGCACCAGTCCTCGGCGCTCGCTATCCAGTCGCCGAACCTTCCCATCCCTGCCCATTGGGGTTGCCACCTCACCTTACTGTTCTCTTCAAGCATCTTCTTCTTGATCCTATCTATCCTAAGGAACCACTGCCGGCTTGCCAAATATATGAGGGGCGTTCCGCACCTCCAACAGAATGGGTAAGCATGAACAACCTTCCCCTCCTTTACCAACAGGCCCTTTGACCTCAGGTCTTGCAAGACCCTCTCGCCTGCCTGCTTGAAGTACATGTTCGCGTAAACGCCGCCCTCTTCCGCAAAAGTGCCGTTAGGCCTTATGGGGCAGAATATCGGTATGCCAAGCGACCTGCCCAGCTCGAAGTCCTCCGGACCGTGCGCTGGTGCGATGTGTACACAGCCCGTACCTTCCGTCATCTTCACGAACGGTGCCGCGACTATCGTGTGGGCTGGGCTCTTGTGCTCTTTGTGTGAAGGAACTTCCTCATCGAGAGGATGCCTGTAGGCCTCGCCCACGAGCTCCGACCCCTTAATCCTTTGAACAACCCTATACCCATCCACGCCCATTTCTCCCATCGCCCTCTCCAGAGCCTCCTCGCCGACTATCCATATCTCGTTTCCAACCCTACACTTAACGTACCATGCATCCGGGTTTACTGCAACGGCCTCGTTTCCAGGGAGCGTCCAGGGCGTCGTCGTCCATATCACGACGTACTCACCCTTACCCCGCTTAAGGGGGAACTTGACGTATACGGACGGGTCCTCGACCTCTTCATAACCTTGCGAAACCTCGTGCGAAGATAGGGGCGTCTCGCAGGAGGGACAGTAGTGGACGACCTTAAAGCTCTCGACGAGGTTGCCGTCTTCGTACGCCTTCTTGAGCAAGGCCCATACGTGCTCCATGTAGTTCTCCTTCCTAGTCTCGTAGGCATTCTCATAGTCAAGCCAGAGCCCAAGCCTTTCGGATGCCCTCCTCCAATGGTCTATGTAGTAGTCAACGAGCTTGTTGGCCTCCTCGACAAACCGCTCAAGGCCGAATGCCTCTATGTCCTTCTTAGACGTAAAGCCAAGCCTCTTCTCGACCTCAAGCTCCGTCGGCAACCCTAAGCAGTCCCAACCGGCCCTCCTCCATACGTTTAGCCCCTTCATCGTCTGGTACCTGAGCACTATGTCCTTGTATATCCTGCCCCTGGCATGGCCGACGTGCATGAAACCGTTTGCGGTCGGCGGCCCCTCGAGGAAGGAGAATATCGGCGCGTTCTTGTTGGCCTCGAGCACCTTCTTCTGGATATCCCTTTCACGCCACCAGCTTGCTACGATTTCCTCAACTTTCTTGGGATCGTACCTACCTCGGAAGAGCGACAAATATACCACGCTCCGCCCTGTCGTTGCCATCCCTTCTGAAAGGGCAGCTAAATTTGGCGGTACATCTCACCTGCACGGATGGGGTTGGTTGTATAATATAGCTTTTCTTCATGGTATAGTCTTATGGACCAGCGATGGAGCGTGAAAATGGCTTTATCAAAATGAGATCCATTCTTTTGGATATGCTATGTGTTAGAACCACGTGCGAACCCTCTCCGCACTCTGCCTGCCCATAGATAATCCGACCATACATCCTGCTAAGAAGATCTATGAGCCCATCCCTGCCTGAAAGAAGTATTGGAATTCCGTAGGGAAGATATAAAAACACCAAGAAACATTGGTACCAATTAGCGTATTGGGCGCTTGACGGAGCTTTTGAGGCTAGAACTACAGCCGGCCAAGGTCGTAAAGAGGCTATCGAGGGTTACCGTGCTGATATGGTTGGGCGGTAAGGAGCTGAAGGCCCACATAAGGAACACTGGAAGGCTGCTAGACCTCATATACCCGGGCTCTGACGTACTCGTCCAGCTCCGACGGAATGGCATAACCCGTGCCTCGATCGTCGGCGTAAGGGCAGTTAACGGTGCCGCCCTCGTGGACACGTACCTTCAGGCTAGAGCTTTCGAGAAGGCATGCGAGCTCGGTAAGATATCGTGGCTCCGGCCTTACCGGATAGCGAAGAAGGAAGTTAAAATAAACGGCTCCAGGATAGACTACGAGCTCTACGCGGATGGTATAGGGAAGGGTTACCTGGAGCTCAAGTCGGCCGTTTACCTCTCGGATGGTTATGCCATGTACCCAGACTCGCCGACGGTAAGGGGGAGGAGGCACATACTCTTGATGAAAGAGCTGGCGAAGGCCTTCAGGAGCGTTATAACGTTCGTCGCGGCACACCCGTCGGCTAAAGGTTTCAAGCCGTGCAAATCGGGAGACCCAGTGATCGCAAGGCTTCTGGAGGATGCCAAGATGTGCGGTGTGGAGATCAGGGCCGTGAAGGTTCACATAACGGAGGAAAGTACAGTTGTCCTCGACGACGATAACCTTCCTGTATACGTTTAGCGGGCCTGCCGCTTACTTTAAGGATCTTTCGCATTTTGGGCAGAAGACGTCGTCCGGAGAGATGTCCGCTCCGCAGAACTTGCACTTGAGTTCACCGTATAGCTCCAGAAGCCTCCTCTTTTCGTACCTCCTAGCTATAACGAGCGCAACCTCATACATTACAATGAGGGGTATTAACAATATTAAGTCACCTATAATACCACCGTCCGGCGTGAGTATTGCCACGATTACGTACATGAATATGTAAAAGTACCTCCTGTACTTTTTAAACGGCGCCGTTCCCACTATGCCGAACCTTACTAAGAGGACGAGCACTGCGGGAAAGGTAAAGACGATGCCCGTGATCAATGCAGTAAAGAAGACCATCGTGTAAAAGGATTCGGCCGTAATTATTGCCTCTATCTTAAACATTACGGCAAATATGACCAAGAACCTCATAATGAACGGAAGGACAAAAAAGTAAGCGAATGCTACACCAGCGAAGAATAGGGTTACGAACGCAGTCATGAAGGGATAGATTAGCTTCCTCTCATGCGGGTAGAGTGCAGGGTTAACGAAGGCGTATATTTCGTAACCCACGAGGGGCATGCTCAGAAGGAGCCCAAAAAGCATCGAGGCGACGATCCATATCTCGAAGGGCGATGATATTTCACCGGCTATGAGCTTTACGCCCTCAGGAAGTATGTATTCATTAATCGACGCGAGAACCCTCGCTATGATGGGTTCGTATAGTTCCAAGAACTGTATAGGGTTTGTGAACAGCAACACGGGGTCAGCGGGAAATACCATCATGAATATCGTTATAGCAAACACCGTTATGAGTATGTGCTTAAGCCTCGTAGCCAACTCCCTGACGTGGTCCCAGAAAGGCATCTCCTTGCCAGACGTCCAGATCACACCCCAAGCCTTTGCTTAATATTGGGGATGTTTGGAGATAAATGTTTTGAGAAAGGAACTGAGCAGGCTTACGGGCCGAAGCTCATCGGTAACCCATCTTACGAAGCCTTTCTTCTAACGTTCCGACGACTCGGGGGTCTATGCCATCAACCCTGGAGGATAGGACGTTCAATATGGCGTCGTATGCCTTAACGGTCTTCTCCACGCTTAGGTTCCCCATGTTGGCGACCCTTATTAGCGAGCCCTTCATGCTTCCCATGCCACCAGCCGCTACCACGCCGTACCCGACCCTGAGCTCCTCGAGGACCTCGGAATCCGTCACGCCGCTCGGTAACGAGATCGAGATGACTGTGGGCGACCTGTATTCCTTCTCAGCGAACAGGCTCACGTTGGCCTTCTCTAGGGCATCATAGATACAATCGGCAAAGTCCATGTGCCTCCTTACCCACCCCTCCGCTCCATACTCTAGGACGATGTTCAAGGCCTCTTCCATCCCGTACATGAGGTTGACTGCTGGCGTGAACGGAGTCTCCCGATTCTCCTCATAATATTTCCTGTACTTGATTAGGTCGAAGTAGAAGGGCCTCCTAGACCTTCTAATTTTATGCCATGCTTCCTCGCTTACGGTTATTATCGAAAGGCCAGGTGGGCCGGCGTAACACTTTTGGCTTCCGATAACGCAAACATCGATGCCCCACCCATCTATATCGATGGGCAGACCTCCAGCGGCAGAAACAGCATCCACAGCGACGAGGATGCCGCGCTCTTTGCATGCCCTGACGATCTCACGGAACTGTCTGCATGCAGTGCCTGTCGAGGTTTCGTTGTAAACCAGCAGCATAACGTCGTACACCCTCTCGTCGAGCGCTCTTTTGATAGCCTCAGGGCTAGGAGCGCTCTTCGGCTTTAAGTTCAGGTACGTAACCTCGGCTCCGTAAAACTTTGCCGCCTCTGCGAACCTTTCGGAGAAAACGCCGAACACGGGTGATAAAACCTTATCGCCCTTATCTATTATGTTCGATACGGCGCACTCTATCCCACCCGTTGCGGAGCATGCGAGAACAAAGACATGGCCTTCCGTTTTTAGTAAAGACTTGAACTTTTCGACCAAAGAAGCATATAGTTTCCGGAGTTCAGGCCCTCTGTGGCTGATCACTTGCCTGGACATCGCGGCGATTACGCGGTCGTGAAGCTCCGTAGGACCGGGCGTCACGAGCAGCATGGGGAACAGCTAAAAGATTGAACGCTTTAAACTTTTTTAAGGAAACCGCGCTCATTTAATCGTAGGCATGAAAAATCCCTGCGAATACCGGCTTTATGTTGAGAGGTTCCTGATGAGGTCAGGGTGGGAAGGTGCGTAGGAGCCGCAGACCGGCGAGTGAATCGTTGGGTGCAGAGCCTGCCTTAGGGCTGGAAGCAGTGGTTGGGTCGCGGACAGGCGTCAACGGTACAGGATGCTCCGTATTGTACATGCGCACATCTGGGCACGCAAGCATTCTAAGAATTGGTTATGGATTCTATACGTTTTGAACAGTAAGTTTTCCGAACATCGGAATTTTTTATAGCTATCTTGACGCATATTGGATGCACAACGTTATACAGCAGCTCGGGTGCACTTGCCTTTACACACAACGTTTATTAGAGCTTCGAATCCAAAAGATGGGCATGCTGCGTAAAATAGTCCTCGACGAAGATGAGATACCGAGGGAGTGGTACAACATACTGCCGGACCTACCGAGGCCCCTTCCTCCGCCGATAGACCCTGAGACTAGGTCTCCGGTCTCGCCGGCGAAGCTCGAGAGGGTCTTTGCGAAAGAGCTGCTCAAACAGGAGATGAGCGCCGATAGGTGGATTCCGATACCCGAGGAGGTAAGGGAGGTGTATTCGCTGTGGAGGCCGACGCCGCTATACAGGGCGGTGGGGCTTGAAAGGTACCTGAAGACGCCAGCTAAGATATACTACAAGTACGAGGGCGTGAGCCCGCCTGGCTCGCACAAGTCGAACACAGCAGTCGCCCAGGCATACTACAACATGAAGGAGGGGCAGGAAAGGCTGACGACGGAGACTGGCGCTGGCCAGTGGGGTTCTGCCCTTGCGTTCGGCTGCATGCTTTTCAACATGAAGTGCACGGTTTACATGGTGAAGGTAAGCTACAACCAGAAGCCATACAGGAGGGTAATGATGCAGGTATGGGGGGCGGAGGTTGTACCGAGCCCAAGCGATAGGACGAACGCCGGCAGGAGCATTCTTGAGAAAGACCCCCAGAATCCGGGAAGCTTGGGAATAGCCATAAGCGAGGCGGTCGAGGATGCCGTGACGCATGATGGCACGAAGTACAGCTTGGGGAGCGTGCTCAACCATGTACTGATGCACCAGACAGTCCAAGGCCTCGAGGCGAAGAAGCAGCTGGAGATCCTGGACGAGTACCCCGACGTCGTGGCCGGTTGCGTCGGAGGCGGAAGCAGCTTCTCCGGCCTCTTCTGGCCATTCTACCACGACAAGGTGACGAAGAAGGCTGAGAAGGATGTTGAGTTCGTTGCAACAGAGCCTACAGCATGTCCTACCTTAACCAAGGGCATCTACACTTATGACCATGGGGACGTGGCAAGGCTGACGCCGCTTTTAGCCATGTACACAGTAGGCTCCGACTTCATCCCGCCTCCCATACATGCCGGAGGTCTTAGGTACCACGGTGATGCGCCGACGCTCTGCTTGCTCGCGAAGGAGGGGCATGTTAAGGCGGTGGCCTACGACCAAGTTTCCGTCTTCGAGGCCGCTACGACCTTCGCCAGGACGGAGGGAATCGTGCCAGCGCCGGAGCCATCGCACACGATAAGGTACGTGATAGACGAGGCCCTGAGGTGCAGGAGGACTGGCGAGAAGAAGACGATACTCTTCAACCTCTGCGGCCATGGGCACTTTGACATGCATGCCTACGATGAGTTCCTCTCGGGGAAGCTGCCAAGGTGGGAGTACCCTGAAAGCGCCATAAAGGATTCTATAGAAAGGTTAAAAAGGCTCTATCCGTGGATTGAAGAGCTGCCTTACCTGAGGTAGCTTGCTGATGGACGACCCTCCGAGGGTCCTGGTCTGCGACAAGCTCCATAGGGCTGGAATAGAGATGCTAAAGGATGCGGGCTTCGAGGTTACTGTGGCCGAGGGGATCTCATACGAGGAGTTGCTAAGGACAATACCAGAATACGATGTAATCGTGGTCAGGAGCAGGACGAAGGTTGACAGGGATGTCATGCTTGCTGCGAAGAGGCTAAAGGTGGTCGCGAGGGTTGGAGCCGGTACGGATAACATAGACATGGATGCGGCCAACGGGTTGGGGATAAAGGTAGTATGCGCGGGTGAGGCTGTCGCGAACGCAACGGCCGAGCTAACCCTAGGCCTCATGCTGGCTCTATCCCGTAGCATATGCTCGCTGTGCGATGAGGTGAAGAAGGGTGGCTGGCCAAAAGGAAAGTACGAGGGTGTAGAGCTGATGGGCAAGACAGTGGGCATAATAGGCGTGGGAAGGATAGGTAGGAGGGTTGCGGAGTTAACGAGGGCCTTCGGCATGGAGGTCCTGCTGAACGACGTAGCCCCCATACCCGGGGACTTTCTGAAGAAGGTATCGGGAAAGGTTATGCCGCTCGTGGACCTCTTGAAGGCATCGGACTACATAACGCTCCACGTTCCCCTGACGCCCTCCACGAGGCATCTGATAAACAAGGAGAACATACGCCTCATAAAGCATGGAGCGTTCCTGATAAACACGTCGAGGGGTGCCGTGATAGACGAGGATGCCCTCTACGAGGCTTTGGTTACTGGAAGGCTGAGGGGTGCCGCCCTGGACGTATACTCCGTGGAGCCACCGGTCAACAGAAAATTGCTCGAGCTCCCGAACGTTATATGCACGCCCCACATAGGTGCGCAGACTTTGGAGGCGCAGGAGAGGGCCTCCGTCGAGGTCGCATCGAAGATAATAGAGTCGTTTTCTTACACAACCGTCCGAAAGAACCCGGTCTAACCAAATTTTTATTAGCTCCTTAAGAATAGGACGTCTGACCTTGAGGAAGGATTATGCGAAGAACCCTCTCTGGAGGGTCCTTGTAGAGACTGTAAGGAGCATGAGCCTCTACCCCGTCCATAAGTCCTACGTCAGGGAGAGGATAATACCGAAGGAGCCATCCATAAGCGCGGAGGAGCTAGCCGTTAGGCTTGGTATGCCGTTGGGAGAGGCGATGGTAATACTGGATGAGCTGAGGATCTATGCGTCAGACCTGGAGGAGGAGCTCAAGGATCCCTTGCCAGCAGAGCGGAAGTACGCGCACGTATGCTTAGGTGGCACGTTTGACACTATACATTACGGGCACGTCGCGCTGCTCATGGTTGCCTTTAAGAACGGTAAAAGGGTAACGATAGGCGTGACGAGCGACGAGCTTGCCAAGAAGATGGGAAAATCCCATGGGATAAAGCCTTACAGCGAACGCGTAAGCAACCTGAGAAAGGTTTTGGAGAAGTACAGGTGGGTGGAGAACGTAAACGTGGTCAAGCTGGATGACCCTTACGGCCCGTCGATAACGGACGCCACCTTGGATGCGATAGCCGTCAGCCCCTTCACGGCTTTTAGGGTCGCTGAGATAAACGTCATAAGGGGTGAGAGGTTGATGAGGCCATTGGAGATGATAGAGTGTCCGTTGGTCCTCGCAGAGGACGGGAAGCCCATATCCTCCTCAAGGATAATAAGGGGTGAGATAACGCCAGACGGAAGGCTGGTTAGCCGCTAGCCTCTCCTGATTGACCTTGGCATGGGCGTCGTGTACATCACGTATCCGGTCCATCCTACGACGAAGAAGAAGAATAGGACGATGATCAGTATCGGGACCCTAACGGCGAGCTCGGGGTCGAGGCCGCTTATTAGGCCGAAGAACCAAGCGGCATAGAACGTAGTCAGTATGACAGAAGCCAGCATTAGGAAGAGGCCGAAGGCCTTACCCAACCTCATGTGTTTTCAGGCAGAGGAATGTAACCTACCCGAAATTAAATGTATTTTCATCAACGACTACCTTCTCAGCCTTCTCAGGAGTGTTATGTCCAGCGTCTTGTAAGTCCTGTAGACGTGGACGCTGAGCAGGAGCGCCAGCGCTATAACTGCTGCCCCGACGGCCATCGAGATGAGGACGACGCTCTGGGCGAAGGGGTCTACAACCCCTCCTGGAAAGTTTGTCGACAACGCTATGAAGTTCAGGTGGGCTGCGTTTATCATTATCTCGATGCCTATTATCATCTTTATGATGCTCCTCTTCGTTGTCAGGGTGTAGACGCCGATTATGAAGAGGAGAACGGCGGCTAGGACGTAGTACAGCACGTAAAGCGCCATGGCTCAACCCCTCCTAAGCAGGACCACAAGCGCCATGACGAAGGCCAAGAAGGCTACGGCCAGAGCAACAACGGCAGGGAACAAATCCTCCCATACGTATATGCTTATGGCCTTGCCGGATTCCAAAGCGCTGGGCGGTACTAGCCTTCCAGCGACGTTGACCCAATGCTCGTAGACCGGCGGGTTTGTTGAAAAGCTATATAGGAGGACGATCGCGAGAACGAGCGTCGATATAGAACCTAAGATTTCTGCGTACCTCATTTCTCCTTACCTGCCGTCAAGGAAACGACGATTAGCATTAGGGCGATCAGGCCGCCTGCGTAAACGAGAAGCTGTGCTACGCCTACGTAGTATGCCGACATCATCATGAAGAGAACACCGATCGTGGCCGTCATGCCGAAAAGCCCGAATACGGACCTGTAGAGGCTATTCGCCTCGACCGCTACTATGGAGAACGCCACGGAAAGGGATAGTAGTACTAACGAGGCGACCTCGTATATCATACGAGCACCTCAAAACCACGCTACTGCATAAGTAATAAAGGTTATTCTACAGGAGGAGACGCGCTAAGGCTTATCTTCCGGCGATGTTGTTTTGGAGTGCGCCTCAGAAGCTAGAGGAAAGCGGAGGAAATTGGTATTCCTATGGCTGAAGTCTATGGATGCTCGGTTCTTCAGGTCTGAGCCATCATACCGGGTTTTGGGCCGTGCCAGATCAGCCCTGCCATGGGCATGTAGCCCATGGCCGCTTGCACGAACCTCCCTTCCCTTTCGGCCCAGCCCTATTAGGGCCTTTGGAGATCCAGGCTGCATCCGGGTGACCCGCTCAGAACATTTATTACTAAACCGAATTTTAACCCTTGCCGGCGACTCATCCCATGCCTGAAGGATGTGGGCCTTCTCGCCGAATTTCGGTAATCCGGTACATAGCCTTGACTTTTCTTCTGAGTTACAGCTTAAACTTGGGCACGGGTTTGGCATTCGGGTTCAGGCTGCCCGCAGATGCCAGGACCTCCATGATAACCATGATGCTCGTGCCGGCCTTCTCGGCGATAGTCCTCAAGATGTTCGTAGAAAAGGAGAGTGAGATATACTTCAGGACCTTCCGAGAAAAAACTAGGCTGTTCTTCTACTTCTTCCTCCTTTACTTTGCCATCTTATTAACGCTCTCCGTTGCGTCTTGGATTTCGCCCAAATACGTTGAGCTGGCAGACACGATTACGTTTGCCATGACGAGCCTGGCTCTGATTTTTCTGCTGATTCTCAGGTTCATGCTGGGCCAGGATGCCCTCCGGAGGGCAGGTCTATCTTTCGGAAGCCCTAAGCATTACCTTTTGTTTGGCTCGCTTTTTGTTGCGCTCTACGGCGGTATGGCATGGCTGAACTGCAACCTCGGCTTGGGTAAGCCGGTCAGGCTTGGGGAGCTGCTGGATTTTCCCCCAGAAACGGGGACGTCCGGGATCGTGAGCGCCCTTATCTTAATGGGGATCCAGGCTGTGATCGTATCGCCGTTCCTTACGTTGCCGATAACGTTTGGCGAGGAGTACGGCTGGAGAGCCTACCTCCAAAAGGAGCTGATGGGCCTCGTGGGCAAGGCGAAGGCAGCCCTTCTCGTCGGCCTTATATGGGGGGTCTGGCATGCTCCCCTCGTAGCGATGGGCCACAACTATCCTGGATATCCTGCAGAGGGTATCCTGCTGATGACGGCATACGCCGTGACGCTGTCCGTGATACTCGGCCTGGCTTTCATCAAGTCGGGTAGCGTCTGGCTCGTGTCGTACATACACGGCATAAACAACCAATCCGCCTCTTTCTTCAATGCGCTCTACTGCACGCCTACGCACCCAATTCTATCCTTTGGCGTAGGCCTCTACGGTGTGGCCGTATTTGCCGCGGTAGCGGCGCTCTCCTTGATGAGCAAGGCATGGAGATAGCTGTTCATCGGATTGGTCGCGAACGGGGAAAGACCCCACAAACCTCTTTCAACTCGGGACTCTATGTTTTCATAGCCCAAACGATCTATGGGGCGAATATTTCGACCAAATCCTTGTCTTGTAGAACATGGTCGGCACCAACCCTTTGCCCCTGTACCTTGACCGATCTGCCCCAGACCTTTGCGTACTTAAACCCTTCCGCGAGCTCCTTGTGGATAAGGTAAGCAAGCTGGCCGACCGTTGTGCCGCTCGGCACGACTATCGGCTTTCTTGCTACGACACCATCCTTCTGGGTGTAGACCCTTATGAGCCCCAAGCTCTCGAATATTAGCCTCTTCAGCTCCTCTAAACCCTTGCCCTCCTTTATCGAGACCTTCACGAGCGGAATCCCGAGCCGTGCAGCCAACTCCTCGACCTCTTCAGACTGGTCGGTCTTCATGTCAAACTTGTTAAGGATTACAAATCCCCTCTTGTAAACGGATTCGTTTATCGCCTGCTCCTCAACGTCCTCTAGCGTTGCCTCCCCGATTATCTTGACTACCGCGTTCCTTATGCCCACGCCGTAGAGCAATTCCTTAACATCATCCAAGCTACCATGGAACTTACCGAAGGTCACGAGCCTTATTCCGCCGCTATCCTTCTTCTCAAGGATTACCTTCGCCCTCTCCTTCTTCAGCATGACACCAACATCCTCTAACATATCGACGATCTTCCTGAGCTGCTCAAGCGGCTTGTTCGATGCGTCAAGGACGACGGCTATGAGGTCAGCGTTCCTCGCCATGCCAAGGCTCCTGTATGCCATGCTGGTTTCTTCCAAACCATCCGTCAGCACGGCTGGAAGCTCCACGACCTGTATCTCAACATCCTCGTACACCATCATGCCCGGTATGGGCCTTCTCGTCGTCATTGGATACTCTGCTATCTCGGGGTTTGCTCCCGTAATCGCAGCGAGCAGTGAAGACTTACCGCTGTTAGTTGCACCGAGCAGGACGACTTGGGCAGCGCCCTCCTTCTCGACGCTAAACTCCTCCCTCCTTCCGCCCTTTACAGGTCTTTGCTCGAGCTCGCGCCTTAGCTGGGCAAGCCTCTTCTTCAGCTGTCTGAGCATCTTCTCCGTGTGCTTGTGGTGGGGTATACAGGAGATTGCCTCCTCCAAAGCCTTGATCTTCTCCTCGTGTGTCCTAGCCTCCCTGTACTTTGCCAGCTTTGCCTTAGCTTCCGCCGGCAGGTTCGTCGGCATGGTCGGCCAGTTTAATGCTATGCGAAACTTTCTTATTTGTGTTCTTTTTATACAAAGAACAGCCAACCTATCTATAGCAATCCTTTAACGTCGTGCGTGGGAAATCCCACACAATTTATAGGTGGATGAAAGCGAGCATCCGTATTTTCACCCTCCTCTACTTTTGGCGTAGGTCTGGGCGCCCGAAGTTACGCCCGCGGAGGCGACCTCAGTAACCTGAGGGGCAGAATGCGATGAAGGTATCGGTCCTGTCGCTGAAGCAGGAAGCCACAGGCTTAAGCCGTGGGTAGCTCACGTTCAACAGAGAGCGTTAATTCAGCTCCCTGGCGAAGAGTACCGCGATCGCTCCGACGAGGCAGATGGGAGCTAAGCTTGCGAATGCGATGAACCAGCCCATCGTGATTACCGCACCTAGCACTAACGGGCCTATAAGGTATCCGACGTTGCTCATGAAGTTGAGGATCCCCAACCCAACGCTGGCTAATCTGGGTCCTAAAAGCGCGCCTGGGCTAGCGAGAGTAGGCGTCGGCATAAATCCCCATATCGTACCGAGAATGACCGTATACACGACGAGCGTCCATATGTTGCCCGTAGAGTACGTGTAAAGCGGAAACGCGATACCGGAAAGAACGCAAGATGCGAGAATTGGTTTTTTCGTAGACTTTATCCTATCGACTACTGCTCCAGCCATGGGTCCTGTTGGTATGCACATGATCATCGGGATGGTTGCAACCAGCGATGCCGTTGCCAACGGATAACCGATTTCAGCAAGATGCGTTGGTACCCATGTTGAGAAACCTATGGCAGCGAAGTTAAAGCAAAGCCATCCAAAGGCTACCAACCACACGTTAACGTTCCTGTAAGCCCCCAAAGCGCCCATCCTGCCTGCTTTCTTTTCCAGATCATAGGTTGGGGCATATGGTGGCGTTTTAATCAAGGCGGCGAAGAGCACGCATGCGATCATCGAAAGAAGGGTCGTGAACCACCATACGCTCTGCCATGATGCGGTAGCGAGCGCGGGTGCTGCTGCATAGGATACGAGCATTCCTATGGGAACGCAGGGCGCAAAGATTCCCAAGGCCTTCCCCAACTCATTCGGAGGAAACCACATAGTTATCAGAGCCGGTGCGAATATGAGCGCGGAGCCAAAAGCAAACCCCTCAAGGAAGCGCGATGCAAGCAAGGTTTCGTAATCTGGTGCAAAGCTCCCGACCGCAGAGCCTATTATAAGGCATACTAGCATGAGCGTCCCGACACTTTTAGGGCCGAAACGCTCTATTAACGAGCCTGCCGGAAGCGATACGATGATGGCTGAGATGGAGAAGGATGACATGAGAAGGCTGGCCATCGGGTAACTTAACCCGAAGGCTTGGATTAAGATTGGCATGATCGGTGGAGGCTTGAAGTAGTTTATGGCAGTAACCACGCTCGCAAACACGGCCACGCTGAGTACAGCCCAACGGTATTTCGTTGGCATCGTGGACAGGAAACATGCACCCTGGTGCTGGATGAAAGCGAACGCTTATATTTTTACCTCAGCCCGCAGGCCTGTGACGGGCTGCATAGTGCTGGAGCCTGCATCCCGTAAAGCTGGAGGAGCCGTGGAAGAGGGATGGAGCAGCCCTGAAAGCCGGCGCAAAGCCCATGGCACCATGAAGGCGATAGGCTGGGGACATAGCGGGCCAAGGGGCGGGAAGCCCAATGATGACCCTTATTAAAGATTTATCGTAGTCATTAGGTCTCAGGTGGGGAAAAGGTCGTTGACAGTTAAAAAGCTGCTTGCCGAATTAACAGAGATTCTAAGGGAAGCCGGGCTTCCGGACCCGAAGCTCGAGATACCCAAATCACCAGAACACGGTGAGGCTTCGTGCACCTCCGCTTTTGAGCTAGCCAAGAAGCTACGCAAAAGTCCGATGGAGGTCGCTCAGGATCTGGCCTCGAAGGCCAAGAGCCTGCTTGAGAAGAGAAAGGGCCTCGTAAAGTCAATAGAGGTCGTCGAGCCAGGCTTCATCAACTTCCGCGTTGACTGGCCTTCGTATGCCGTGAGGATAATCGAAGACGTTCTGAACTCAGCCGAGGCTTACGGTGCATCGGACATGGGAAAGGGTCGACGCATCCTCGTGGAGCACACCAGCGTAAACCCAAACAAGGCGTTGCACGTGGGCCATGCAAGGAACGTTTGCCTAGGCAGCGCTCTGGCTAGGCTGTACGAATTTGCAGGTTTTGACGTAATAGTGGCTAACTACATAGACGACAGCGGGAGTCAGATGGCCGACATCATACTCGGCATCAAGCATCTGGGGTATTCGAAAGAGCCGCCAGAGGGTATGAGGTTCGATGAGTACTGTGGCGACAGGATATACGTCGGGGTTAATAGGCTGCTGGAACAGAAGCCAGAGCTATCAGAGAAGAAACGCCTCCTGATAAAAGAGATAGAGGACAGGTCGAGCGAAAGCTTCAGGCTCAGCAGAGAGGTGGCTCTTATGGTTTTGAAGGAACAGCTTAAGACCTGTTGGAGGCTCGGCGCCTCGTACGACATAATGAACAGGGAGAGCGACGTCGTCGCTTTCGGCCTATGGGAAGAGGTGTTTTCTAGGCTCAAGCAGAAGAACGCCTGCTACCTAGCAACCTCCGGGCCTAAAGCGGGTTGCTGGATGCTCGACCTCTCCGGTCACAAAAAGCTCAGCAAGGAGGGTGATGAGGTACTCGTGAAGAGCGATGGAACCACAACGTACGTGGCGAGGGACATAGCGTATGCTGCATGGAAGCTAGGTATAGTCGAGAAGGACTTTAAGTACAAGCTCTTCGGCAAGAACCCGGATCAGAGCGACATACTGATAACGGACGTTGACGGTGACGTAGATTTTAAAGTTGGCAGGGTTGATGCGACGATAGCTGTCGTGGACGTGAGGCAGAGGAGGCCGCAGGAAATAGTGAGGTACGCGCTCGGCCTGCTTGGCGCCGACCCCTCAAGGTATGTACACTTTGCTTACGAGGTCGTATCGTTGAGCGCGAAGGAGGCGGAGAGGATGGGCCTGAAAGTCAGCGATGCCGAATTCGTTCACATGAAGGGTAGGGAGGGGATATACGTGAAGGTCGACTCGGTCATAGACTCCATAAAGGAGAAGGTTATATCCGAGACTGCTCAGAGGCATCCAGATTGGAACCCCAAGAAGGTGGAGCAGGTTGCGGAGAGCGTTGCAGTCGGAGCGCTCGTGTACGCGCTTGTGAAGGGCGACGCGGATAAGATAATAATCTTCGACAGGGAGGAGGCGCTAAAGATCGAGGGCGATACTGGGCCGTACCTCCAGTACTCTTACGCAAGGGCCTGCAGGATCCTAGAGAAGGCACAGACAAAGCAGGTGAAGGTTGTGCGAAGGGAGAACCTGGAAAAGCAGGAAATAGACCTGCTCAGGGAGGTATCCCTCTTCCCCCTCGTGGTCGAGGAATCCGTGAAGCTGATGCTCCTAAAGAAGCTCGCCAACTACGCCTACGGCCTAGCATCAGCATTTAACAACTTCTACGAAAGCTGCCCCGTGTTAACGGAAGATGAGGAAACCATGAACTTCAGGTTAAACCTAGTCAAGGCCTACTTGATAACCATGGGCAACTGCCTAAGGGTTCTTGGCGTCCCCATCGTCCAAGAGATGTAAATCTAGGTGTGTTCTGAGCTATGCGGTCTTTATGTGTAGCTCTTGAGATTCATCAGCCTCCTTCCCTATCAGCGCGAACTCTCTAAGCCTTCGAAGGGCCTTGGGATAAGACCCTCCATCTTAAGGTATAGGTTTATGCTTGCGTTCGGTTGCCTGCTCATTCTTAACCACAATACTCACGCTAGTATAGTGCTCCTTTTCGGGGCATTAACCATCCCATACCTGGACAGCCGTGGGGCGTCAAGGGCCTGAAGCATCCATTGAGGATCCCGTTTAACGCTAGAACCCTTTCCGCAACGGTCACTTGAACACCTTCCTGCAAGGAACGTCCAAGAAGTATAAAACCTACATTTATGTTTTTGCCCACTATCTAAGGGCTAAAGCTCTAGGTTTTCTGGCACGATCTTCTACAGTGGCCAACCCTCCTACGAAAAGGTATTTAGCTAACGGCTAATAAAAGGGCTGAAAGAGACCGATAAGGTATGAGTAGCGGAGAAGAAGTTGCCGTGGAGCTCTTGGAGTCGGACGGGAAGTCAGTTAAGGTTGAATTAAGGGGCGTGCCCTTAGCGGTAGCCAACGCCATAAGGAGGCTCATAATATCGGAGGTACCAACGATGGCCGTCGAGGAGGTGCTCGTAATAGAGAATAGTTCTGGTATGACGAACGAGATACTCGCCCATAGGATATCCTTGATCCCCTTCGTCTCGGACATCGACCGCTACGTGCCGCCCGAGGAGTGCACGTGCGGAAGCAAGCTAGGTTGCGAGAGATGCGTCGTCAGGTACGTCCTAAAGGCAGAGGCCGGCGACCAGCCCTTGACGGTGTACTCTAGGGATATGGTGCCGGAGGACCCGAACACGTCCGTGGTACCTGTCAGCGGGAACATACCGATCGTCAAGCTAGCACCTGGCGAGAAGGTAGAGCTTGAACTCTACGTAAGGGTAGGGAGGGGGAAGAAGCACGCAAAATGGCAGCCAGGCATAGCAACGCTCTACGAGTCCAAGGAAGGCCCTGAGAAGAGAATACTCTTCGTGGAGTCTTTTGGGTTCTTGGAGCCGAAGAGGATGATCCTCGAGGCCATTAAGATACTGAACAAGAAGGTGAAGGAGCTTGCATACGTCATCAAAGGGGGTGAGCAGCATGCTTAGCCTATCGGTGCACCGTGCGCTCAGGAGGTTGGCAAAGGGATCTAAGTTCTGGAGGGCAATCCTTAAGGAAGCCAACCGGCCCAGAAGGGTGGTGAACGTTTACAAGCTGAACAGGTATACGAAAGAGGGCGACGTCGTCTTCGTCCCAGGAAAGCTGCTGGGCCTCGGAAATATAGACCACCCCGTCACGGTCTCCGCCTTCTCCTTATCCAAGTCCGCGTACGAGAAGGTTGTGAGGGCTGGCGGTAGCGTTCTCTCTATGGAAGATTTTATGAGGCTTTATCCGACCGGAAGGGGCGTGAAGATAATTGGCTAGCCTCCAGGATTATGCACAAGAAGAAATAGTAGTCGATGCCACGAACATGAAGCTGGGCAGGATGGCTTCTTACGTGGCGAAGAACCTGATACAAGGTAAAAGGGTCGTCGTCATAAACGCCGAGAAAGCCGTCGTTACAGGAACCAAGAAAGCCATACTCAAAAGGTACCTTATGCTCTTAGGGAGGAGCCAGAAGAGGTCGATACATAGGCCAGGTGTCTGGTACCCCAGGGCGGCGGATAAGCTTGTTTGGTATACGATAGTTAGGATGCTCCCTAAGAAGAAGCCTAAAGGTAGGATGGCCGCGAGCAGGCTCAGGGTATACGTGAACGTACCAGAGAAATACAAGGATGCAAAGCCTGTAACCTTCGAGGATGCTAAGCTGACCAGCAGCAGGAGCAGGAGTGGTAGGCTTATAAGATACATGACGGTTGAACAGATATCTAGGGAATTGAAGGGTGGAAGGCTCAAATGAGCAAGGTAATCGATACGATCTTCGTTGGGAAGAGGAAGACAGCCGTGGCTAGGCTTAAGGTGAGGCATGGGAATGGCGAGGTGCTGATAAACAACATGCCCCTCGAGAGGCTCGGTCACTACATAGCCATCAAAAAAATACTGACCCCGCTGTACTTCGACGAGAAGTTCTGGAAGACGCATACTTTTGATGCGAAGGTCTCGGGCGGAGGGGTCCTTGCTGCCGCTGATGCTGTGTCCATCGCTATAGCAAAGGCCGTCGCTGCTCATAACCCAAAGGCAAGGGAAGCTATGCTGCAGTACGACCGTTCGCTGCTCGTAGACGACCCGCGAAGAACAGAGCCCAAAAAGCCGAACAGGAGGTCGGCGAGGAGGTTCAAGCAAAAATCCTACAGGTAAGGCACCAGTTTGGTGATGATGCGGCTTGATGTTCCCAATAAGGTGCTTCACCTGCGGAGCCCTCATAGCCGACAAATGGGAGGAGTATAAGAGTAGGGTTGAGTCGGGCGAGAGCCCGGCTAAGGTTCTTGATGAGCTGGGCATAAAGAGGTACTGCTGTAGGAGGATGTTCATATCCTCAGAAGACTACTTCGACGAGATCGTGGAGTTCAGGTCAAAGTTCGGTAAGAGGGGAGAAGGTAAGGCGTGAGCAGCCCATCAAAAATCGTAGACGCTCACGCAAGGATCGTGTTCGATAGTAGGGGGGACGAGACCGTAGAGGTTGAGATTAAGACAGCAGGGGGCTTTGGAAGGGTAGCCGCTCCCGCCGGAAAGAGTAGAGGCGTGAAGGAGGCCGTACCGTATCCTCCGGGCGGAGTCAAGGAGTCCCTGGATTTATTCAAAAAAGTTATCAAGCAACGCTTGATAGGCCTTGACGCGTCCGAGCAAGAATCCGTAGATTCTATGCTTAAAGAGGTCGACGGCACGGAGAGGTTTGAGAGGATCGGTGGGAACCTGGCCTACGCCGTATCGTTTGCGGCGGCCGTTGCTGCCTCGGATTCCTTCAGAAAACCGCTTTACGAGTTTTTAAACCCTAAGGCCTCGATGGTCCCCTTACCGCTTGGTAACGTGCTGGGTGGCGGTAAGCATGCGGGTAGGGGGGCGCCAGACATACAGGAGGTTCTGACGGTCCCGCTCAATCCCAAGACACCGTTCGATGCCGTGGTGACGAACGCTCTGGTCCATAAGGAATTAGGGAAAATCCTTCAGAGAAAGTTACCGGGCTTTCCCCTCGGAAAGGGTGACGAGGGGGCGTATGCTCCAAGCATGCATGCGTATGATGCCTTGGACAGCGTTGTGGAGGCTGCCGCTAAGGTCTCGGAGCTTACGGGAATAAAGATCGGCGTCGGCATAGACGTTGCCGCATCCAGCTTATGGGATGGGAAGAGAGGCCTCTACGTTTATGAGAATGAAGGTAAGTGCATGACGAGAGAAGAGCACATAAGCTTCATACTATCGCTCATCGAAGATTTCAATCTGGTGTATGTCGAAGACCCAGTCGAGGAGTACGACTTTGAAGGCTTTAAAGAAATACTAAGGAACGCACCAGACGTCCTGGTCTGCGCAGACGACCTTGTCGTAACCAACGCCATGCTTATCAGGAAGGCCGGGGAATCCGGGGCGGCAAACGCAGTAATCATCAAGCCCAACCAAGTTGGCACGCTTACAGACACGCGGAAGGCATGCAAAGCGGCGCAGGATCTAAGCATGGTAACCGTAGCATCCCATAGGTCGGGAGATATACCCGAGGGGCACCTTGCGCACATAGCCGTCGGGCTCGAGTGTAGATTAATTAAGTCGGGCGTAGTTGGCGGTGAGAGGGTTGCGAAGGCGAACGAGTTGTTAAGGATTGGAGAAAGCTTGGGTAGCAGGTTGAGGATGGCTACGTTGGGGGGATGAAAGTTGGAGTCGACGCAGTCGGCAGAAGCGGAGATCATGGAGCTTTTCGTGAAGAACGCGATGCACGTGGGCTCAAAGGTTAAGGTAAGGCACACGGAGAAGTTCATATTCAGGCTAAGGCAGGATGGCGTCTACCTGATAGATATAAAAAAGACCCTAGAAAGGCTTAACGTTGCCGCCAAATTCATCTCGTTCTTCCCGCCGGAAAAGGTCGTAGTCGTATCGACGCACGTTTACGGCATCAGGGCGGTCCAGAGGTTCTGCGAGCTTACGGGCTGCATACCCGTCGTCCAGAAGATCCGTTCGGGAATGTTCACGAACAGGGTCTTAAAGTACTACATAGAGCCCCAGCTGCTGCTCGTCTCCGACCCACGCTACGATGCCCAGGCAATAAACGAAGCTGCCATAGCGAGGATACCCGTGATAGCGTTCTGCAGCACGGACAACATGCTCACCAACATAGATCTGGCAGTTCCGATAAACAACAGGGGGAAGTCGTCCTTACCCTATGCGTTCTGGTACTTGGCGAAACGCGTCCTCATGGAGAGGGGTTTGCTGACGCCGGAGGTTGAGGCTGGGATACAGCCCGAAAGCTTTATGCCATCTTCGGTCGCATAGGCCTCCTGCGAAGTTTTAATAGCTGGCATTGGCAAGTATCTAGAGAACGGGGATGGGCGTACGCAGGCCTGTCGTTGCCGGTAGCTTTTATGCCGGTACGCGTGAGCGCTTAATAGAGCAGATAGAAAATTCATTTTTGCATCCGATCGGGCCGGGAAGGCTGCCGAAAGGTGTATGGGGCGATGGAAAGATACCCGCGCTAATATGCCCCCACGCGGGCTACATGTACTCTGGCCCCGTAGCGGCGCACTCCTACGCATCCCTGGAGGGAAGGAGGAGGCCGAGGGTCGTGGTACTGGTAGGTCCCAACCACGCAGGCATAGGTTCCGAGGTTTCTGTCTATCCAGAGGGAGAATGGTATACGCCCCTCGGTAGCGTGCCGATTGATTCAGAGCTGGCTAAGCTTATCTCAAAGAGCTCGGACTTGATAAGCTTAGACGAGTATTCGCACGAGGAAGAGCACTCCCTCGAAGTCCAGCTTCCTTTCCTTCAGTACGTGCTGGGAACGTTCAAGCTCGTGCCGATCGTGATGCTAAGCCAAGACAGGGATACGGCAGAGGAGCTTGGTAGGGCGATAGCCGAAAACGTCAGCGGGCAGGATGCGTTGCTCATCGCATCATCGGATTTCACGCACTACGAGCCTGATGCCGCCGCCAAGAAAAAAGACATGGTGGCAATAGAGCGTATATGCGCCTTAGACGTCGAAGGGTTCTACAGGGTAATATCAGAGCACAGGATTACAGCGTGCGGCTATGGGCCGATTGCCGCCATACTGACGGCGTCGAAGCTCTCGGGCGCCACGGATGCGAGGCTGCTGAAGTACGCTACGAGCGGTGACGTTACCGGCGATAGGTCGGCAGTCGTCGGCTACGCCTCCATAATCGTGGAGTTGGGGGGTCGTTAGCTTCGTTCAGTAATATATAGCCCTCATGCCCATCCCTAGAGACAATGGCTAGGACTGGTATCCCCGTCACCCTCATACCTGCCCCTCCTACCATTAAGACCAGCAGTGACGCACACCCCTACCACCTATAAGACCTCAAAAACCTAGCCAGAAAATTATCAAGATAGTCCAGCATGGACATCAGCAAAGAGTATATTGAAAGCTAAGCAAAAACCCAACAACACTGTAACATTGATAGACAGCCAAGGGGAATTTTAAGTCCTATTGGTTTCACTAATTCTTATTTTTGTCTCTCCTTTAATCCGCCACTCTCCTCTTGCTGGATCCTCGATCACTATTCCAAACTTGCTTATGATTTGGTCGTTAAGCAGAACCTCGTCTGCCTCCTCAGCTATGACTAAATACGTATCAACCAAAGGTGTCTTCGCATCTTCAATGATTAGTGAGGCCCTGGCACCTTTTATCCTATAAACCCTCATCAGTCCTGAGACAGATCTGTATGTCTCTACAATGGTTCCGTCTGGAAGGTTAGGCCAAACACCCAGTCTCTCAGCCAGGTTGATGGGGATAAGTATTTCTGGGACATCGCTCTCGAACCCAGTGTTAACTAGAGCCATAGCTTCGACGGAGTTCTCTCCAAGCATTATCCTAATCCTTACCCTTACGCCCAATCCTAGCCTCTACCCTCAACGGTCTAACATACCCTACCCTCTTCTTTACCAGGAGCCTCAAAGGTTTAAGGTACCCAACCCTCTTCAAAGGCAGTCCCCATGGGATTAGCCCTCGCAGGTTTAAAAACCTTCTCATAACAAGCGATGCTGTCAACAAGCAATGCACCTCCTTGTTTTTTGTTTTGTGCGGGTTGGTTGCGTAGTATTACTATTGCCGTTGTTATCTCCTCTATGCCCTCTACTGTGTTTGTGTTTACGTTTTGTGGGACCTATTGGTTCTGTTCTTAAGTTCCCTGTAGACTCTTTATCCTGTCCTTGTTCCCTAACTATCTCGTGGAAGTGCTCTAGTCCAGCCTCTTCAACGTATACGGAGCGTCCTCAGAGGTAGCCATGAGCCCACAAGAGGAGCTGGGCTCCAAAAGACTCTCAACACCTCAGGCCGGCGTTTGAACACTTGGTTGTTCTAGGTGCGTTGAAGAGAATAGGAGATAAACTGGGTTTGCAAAAAGTCTGAAAGCTTCAAACATATCAAGGAAGATGCTCTCAAAACAACGAAAACGTATGAGAGGAAACTGCACAACAATAATTAGAGGCCTTTCCACGGCAGAGGGAGTGTGGGTCGGGAGGGTTTTTAGGGAATACTACGTTATCTTGTTGTTTTGCTGTGGTTTGAAACGTCCCTAGGTTCCCTCCGGGCTAGGTCTGTTTTGTCGAAACCCTCATCGTAGCTTACAATTATCAGTTCTTTGCGGCATAGTAGTGAAGGGCATCATCAAAATCCAAGCCTATATGCATTGCTTTTTCCGACGCGGCAAACTCCTCCTCCAATGATGTTTCTATAATTCCCAAGCCTCGCCACGTTGTTATCTCTCTAATGAACCTTGATACCAGCTCGGTTTTCCTAAGATGGCCGCTATTGCGTGGATCATGAAGTGTAACATGTATGCGGATATTTTGCCATCCTTCCCGCTTATAGAGAGCCTCCAAAACGATGTTAGCATCGATTAGGTACATGCCTGGCCCTTAACGCATCGCAGATGTCTTCCCCCTTCCACCCATGATCAGAGCTTAACCCAATACCTATTACCTCATCCACTCCCCGACTGCGGTCTCGCCAACAGCTCTTGAAATCAGGTCTTCGACAGCCTTAGAGAGAGCCCCTCCTCATACCATATCTCTCTGCAACCCACTACCTAAACTTCTCAGCAAGGTGTTTGGAAACCTCTACCTTCAAAACCTCAATAAATTTTAAAACACACAATTCGGATATTGTCAAGTCAAGTATTGTTATGGAGCGGGTCAAAATATTCTCGGCCTTGTCTTTACAAATCTGCTTAATGCGGATCTGGTTCCTAGCTGCTCTATGCAGGATTAAACGACGTCAAGGAGCTTGTCTCTCTAGTATTGTTGCTCTAAGTATATTCCTCTTTTATGAGAGCTGAGCGTGCCGGATAAACGCCAACTAAGAAATCCAAAGCATTCACGATAAGGATGAGAAAAGCTTAAGTAAAAGTTGACAGCATCGCCGAATTTGGTAAAGCTCGTGAGAGCGGGTCTAAAGGACATCATCAAAGACGTACTCGCAAAGATCGAGGACAGGCGCGTGATAGGTTTGATAACATACCGTCATTATGCTGAAGAGCTTGCCATTTACGAGAAGTTTGGAAGGTGCGGTTTTGCTATAAGCGTCGTCATGACGAATGGCGGAGGAAGGACGACGTACGACATGCTGGTAGAGGTCGAGAAGGATTTTAGAAGCAGGGGTACGGGCGGAACGGTCAGGTACGTGCTGTCAAAAGAGGAAGGGGGTAAAAGGACGTTTAGCGTCGTGAAAGCCAGGTACAGGAGCAAGGAGGAGTTCCTTAGGTATGTGGACAGGGTCAGGAGGTCCTTCTACAAGCGGATAATCCGTGGTCTCTCAGAGGTTTCCGGGTAGTTAACGTTCGTTATGGAAGCGGAATCGATCCTTGGTGTGCCCTTAAAGCTGCTTCGAAGGAAAATTACACCATGCGCTAGGGTGAGCCATCCACGGCCGTAGCCCAATAGTCTTCCCGCCCCGAGGACTGGGCCTGCCGGCGTATAGGCCAGTGGGGAATCCTTCTCAGCAGGCGAGCCATCGTTGCCGCATCTAGAAGCTTCATAACCTCGCCGTCCGCATCGTAACTGGACAGAACACCTAGAGAAGTTTTATGTTAAAGTTAACGTTCAGAAACCGCTGGCTGACCCGGAACGCTGAGTACGAACTTCGAACATAATGGTAAACCGAAAGCAAAAATAACCGTTCGTCGAGGTAGAGGATGGCGGAGCAGGTGGACATGAGACCTTGAGAGCTGTGGCCGTAGCGCCCGGCAAGGTCATCCTTTACGGCGAGCATTTTGTGGTCTACAACGTGCCTGCCATAGTCATGGCTATAGACAGGCTTGTTAAGGTCTCCGCATCCCCAAGAGAGGACGGATCGCTAAGGCTATACTCAGACTTGGGCTTTGCCTGCATGTACTCCGATGGTGACGTTAAGCCTCTGATGGGCGGCAGGAAGGCGATATCCTTTCTCGAACCTGTAAGGATAGCCGCAAGAACAGTCCTGGAGCACTTCGATGAAAAGAAAGGCTTAAACGTCGACATCTTCTCCACGATCCCATCATCTGTTGGTTTAGGCTCCTCTGGAGCCATATCCGTGGCGACCGTGGCCGCCGTCAGCAGAGTCTTAGGCCATGAGCTGGATAGGGAGCAGACGTGGAGGCTATCGTTGCAGGCTGAAAGGTACGTCCACGTGAACCCCTCGGGTATAGACCCCCTCGTCTCAACCTACGGAGGTCTTTTGGTTTGGAGAATACAGGACGACAGCAAGCCGAAGAGGATAAACCGCGAAATCGAGATCATCGTGGGCAACACGGGGATACAGCGCTCGACCGGTAGGTTCGTTTCAATGGTAGGCAGAAAGAGGGCCAGGAGGGTTGAGGGCATAGGCCAGCTGATGGGCGTCATGAGCTGGATATCCAACCTGGCCCTGAAGGCCCTAAAAGAAATGGACCTAATAACGCTTGGTGCTCTTATGAACATGAACCACGAGCTGTTAAAGGTCATCGGCGTTTCCCACGAATCCCTAGACAGGCTTGTAGAGGCTACGAGGAAGGCCGGGGCTTTGGGTAGCAAGCTAACGGGCGGCGGAGGAGGCGGCTGTATGATAAGCCTCACGACGCCGGGCAAGAGGGCTGCGGTCTGCAGGGCCATAGAGGAGAACGGCGGCCAGCCGATGCTGGTTAGGAAGCACAACGCTGGCGTTAGGGTATGGGTTACGAGAAGCTAAGGCTTCTGCGGACGTACGGTCCGCTTTCTCTGGAAGACGGCCCGCGAACGTTTCACATAAAAGGGCACGGTAGAAGCATAAGTACGAATTTCGTATAAAAAATCTTTTTAGCGTAAAACATATAGATTTATCTATCTGTATTTTTTAAAATTGTGTCATGAAATCGTCCAGAATATCTCGATTCTATCAGCTTTCACCGGAGGAGAGGTTAAAGCACGTGGCAGAGTTCGCTGGGCTAACGCCCGAGGAGGTCGAGCTGCTTAGGAAACACGGCGGACTAGACCTTTCTGTAGCGAACAGGATGATCGAGAACGTCATAGGAACGTTCGGTTTACCGCTTGGCATAGCGACAAACTTCTTGATAAACGGGAAGGAATACTTGATACCGATGGTGATAGAGGAGCCCTCCGTCGTCGCAGCAGCCTCCAACGCGGCGAGGATGACGAGGGAAGGCGGTGGGATATTCTCCATAAGCACGGATCCGGTGATGATAGGCCAGGTCCAGGTTGTTGGCATCAAGGACGTCGAGGGTGCAAGGTTCGATGTTTTGAAGGCAAAGGATGAGATACTCAAGATAGCTAACGAGAAGGACCCGGTCTTGGTAGGCTTAGGAGGCGGTGCCAAGGATTTAGAGGCAAGGGTGGTCAGCTCCCCGGAAGGGCCTATGCTCATAGTCCACCTTCTGGTTGACGTCAGGGATGCCATGGGCGCGAACGCCGTCAACACGATGGCAGAGGCCGTCGCTCCCTACATCTCTCAGATAACGGGCGGCAGGGTCTACCTAAGGATAATATCCAACCTAGCGGACAGGAGGCTCGTTAGGGCAAAAACAGTCGTGCCGAAGGACGCGGTCGGAGGGGAGGATGTGGCTAAAGGCATAGTTTATGCATGGGCCTTTGCTGCAGCCGACCCTTACAGGGCTGCAACGCATAACAAAGGAATCATGAACGGCATCGATGCAGTAGTGATAGCCACTGGGAACGATTGGAGGGCGGTGGAGGCAGGCGCCCACGCTTACGCGGCGAGGAACGGTAGATACGAGCCCTTATCGAGGTGGGAGCTGGATGAGCACGGCAACCTCGTCGGCACGCTAGAGATGCCATTAGCCCTGGGAATCGTCGGCGGCGCTACTAAGACGAACCCCCTTGCAAGGATATGCCTCAAGATACTCGGTGTCAAGACAGCATCAGAGCTAGCAGAGGTCGTCGGGGCTGTGGGTCTTGCCCAGAACCTTGCCGCTCTAAGGGCATTGGCGGCGGAGGGCATCCAGAGGGGACACATGTCGTTGCATGCAAAGAACATAGCGATCATGGCTGGCGCTGTGGGCGATGAGGTGGATAGGGTTGCCGAGTTGATGGTAAGGGAAGGCGTCGTAAGGTTGGACAAGGCCGTCGAGATCCTGGAGAGATTGAGGGGTAAGGCTGCTTAGTCTGGCGGTGATCCTGGTGTCCGTGTTTAACGATAAAAAGACGGCGATAGTGGGCTACGGCTCCTACATACCTCGTTACAGGATAAAGATAGAGAGCATAGCCCATGCGTGGGGCGAACCGCTTGAGATGCTAAGGGGGCTGAGGGTCCAGGAGATTTCCGTGAAGGGACGCGATGAGGACCAGGTTACGATAGCAGTGGAGGCAGCTAGGAACGCCCTTAGGAGGGCGCCGGAGGTGAGCGCGAAGGAGATAGGTGCGATATACTCCGGCTCAGAGTCAAAACCGTATGCTGTCAAGCCGACCTCGACGATAGTCGCGGCCGCTATAGGAGCGCCTTTGTCCGTTAGGCTGGCGGATTACGAGTTTGCGTGTAAGGGCGGTACGGAAGCTATCATAAGTTGCATATCCCAAGCTAGGTCAGGCATGATTAAGTACGGGCTTGCCATCGCGGCCGACTGCTCGCAATCCTTGCCCGGAGACGTGCTGGAGTACACGGCCTCGGCAGGAGGCTCTGCCTTCATCATAGGCCACGGCTCAGGCGACCCGATAGCGTACTTCGAAGGGCAGTACTCCGTAGGGACGGATACGCCGGACTTCTGGAGGAGGGATCTGATTAAGTACCCTAGACACGGCGGAAGGTTTACGGGAGAGCCTGCTTACTTCAGGCACGTGATGGCTGCTGCGAGCGGCCTGATGAGGGAGCTCAACATGAAGCCGGAGGACTTCGACTACATAGTCCCGCACCAGCCCAACGGCTCGTTCCCGGTAGAGGTTGCCAAAAGGCTAGGGTTTAGCGAGAGCAAGGTTCTGCCGGGTTTGTTATCGCCCATCGTTGGGAACTTCTACTCCGGCTCATCGCCCACGGGGCTTTGTAGGGTACTCGACCAGGCTAAGCCTGGCCAGAGGATACTCCTGGTGTCGTTCGGCTCTGGCGCGGGCTCGGATGCGTTTAGCATAGTTGTGGCGGATGGTATAGAGAGGAAGAGGGACCTTGCGCCCAAGGTCGAAGACTACGTCGAAAGGAAAAAGTATGTCGACTACAGCGTCTATGCTAGGTTCTGGGGAAAGATAGCCTTTTGAGGTGATGCGTTTGCGCGATGTAGCCGTCATAGGCGTCGGTATGACGAAGTTCGGGGAGAGGTGGGATAAGCAGCTTAGGGACCTTTTCGTCGAGGCCGGTAACGAGGCCCTCAAGGATGCAAACATGGGAAGGGATGAGGTCCAGGCGCTTTTCGTTGGGAACTTCTCCGCCGGTAGTTTTGTCGGGCAGGAGCACGTGGCCCCGCTTCTGTCTGACTATCTCTCTTTGAAGTCTAAGCCTGCCTTCAGGGTCGAGAGCGCGTGCGCCTCTTCCGCCATGGCATTTAACCTAGCCTGCATGGCGGTAGCATCCGGTACGTACGACATCGTGATGGTAGGTGGTGTGGAGAAGATGACGGACGTATCGGCACCCGAGGCCACGAGCGTGTACGCGAAGGCGATGGACGCAGAGTGGGAGTCTTTCTTTGGGCTTACGCTCCCGGCGGCTTTTGCCCTTATCGCCAGAAGGCACTTTGTCCAGTACGGCACGAAGCCTGAGCAGCTTGCCATGGTCTCCGTCAAAAACCATAGGAACGGTTCGAAGAATCCGCTGGCACAGTTCCAGTTCGAAGTTACTGTCGAGCGCGTGCTCTCATCCCCGATAGTTTCTGACCCGCTTCACGTCCTGGACTGCTCCCCAGTGACGGACGGCGCGGCTGCCGTCATCCTCTGCTCGGCAGAGCTAGCGAGGAAGTATACGGATACCCCGGTATACGTGCTTGGGTTTGGCGTGGCATCGGATAGCATGGCTCTACACGATAGGCCTGACATAACCACGCTGGGTGCCGTCGTTAAGGCATCGAGGCAGGCATACAGGATGGCTGGGATAGAGCCTAAGGACGTTGATGTGGCCGAGTTGCATGACAGCTTCACGATCGCTGAGATAATACTGTACGAGGACTTGGGTTTCTGCGAGAAGGGAAAGGGGGGTATGATGATCCAGGAGGGCGAGACGGAGATCGGCGGCAGGATCCCCGTCAACCCAAGCGGCGGTCTGAAGGCCAGGGGCCATCCCGTAGGCGCGAGCGGTGCTGCGCAGATAGTCGAGATAGTAAAGCAATTGAGAGGTGAGGCAGGGAGGAGGCAGGTACCGGGTGCTGAAATAGGCATGACGCAGAGCATGGGCGGTACAGCAAGCACATGCGCCGTCCACATATTCGGGAGGAGGAAGAGGTGAGCTATGGCATGATGCCGAAGTCGCCAAGGATATGGCAGCTGGCCGAGAGGAGGTATAGGTTGCTGGGCTCGAGGTGCACTGCCTGTGGAAAAACCAGCGTAGGCCCAAGGAACGTCTGCCCTGCTTGCGGCTCCGAGGACGTCGAGACCGTCCAGCTCCCCTCTACGGGCACCGTGTATTCCTACACGGTCGTTCATGCGTTGCCGGCTGAGAGGGAGAGGTACGGTCCGTACATAATGGCCATCGTTGAGTTGGAGGATGGGACTAGAGTTACATCCGAGATCGTTGACTGCGAGCCCGAGGACGTCAAGATAGGCATGCCGGTAGAGCTGGCCTTCAGGGTGATAGGGCAAGAATCTGAAGAGGGCATCATATACTACGGTTACAAGTTCAGGCCTCTGGTTTTCCGCAAAACCAATTAACCGCTTTTTATAACGTTTCAAGGCTAAAGAAGATGGGAAGGCTAATAGTCCTGAAGCTTGGGGGCTCCGTTGTAACGAGCAAGCAGCAGCGATTTTCGTTCAACCGGGACGTCCTTCTAAGAATAGGTAAAGAGCTAAGGACGTGCTGGCCTACGCCCCTCCTCATAGTTCACGGTGGCGGCTCCTTCGGCCATCCGGTAGCCGAGGCCTACGGTATAAAGAAGGGCTACCAGAGGCCCGAGCAGCTTAGGGGTTTTTTGGAGACCGTGAGCGCTATGAGGAGGCTGAACGACCTCGTGGTCTCCACCCTAGGCGAATCCGGCCTCCCAGTAATAGGCATACCGACGTACTGTACAGTAACCACGAACGACGGCGAAATCGAGACTTGCAACTTCGAGCCGATATTCTCGGCTATGGATATAGGCCTCATACCCGTGATGCATGGCGATGCCGTTTTCGACAGGAAGCTTAAGTTTACGATACTCTCCGGGGATGCCCTTGCCTCGTACATAGCTAGGAAGCTAAAAGCCAAGCAGCTCATCTTCGCCGTCGATGTGGACGGTGTTTACGGCCTCGACAGGAATACTTCTCAGCGTTTTCTCATAGAGGAGCTGACGGAGAAGGTACACATGAGCATAAAGTACGAGCAGGCCGAGGGGGATGTGACGGGGGGCATGTTCTACAAGGTAGAGGAGGCGCTCTCAGCGGCTAGGCACGGCGTTGAGGTTTATATAATCAACGGGCTTGTGCCTGGCCGGATCGAGGCTGTAATCAAGGGGCAAAAGGTTATCGGCACTAGGGTTAGGGTGGGCTGACAGTCATGTATTTATCGGAGGGAATACTCAAGCTTTAAGGCTTGCATGAGCGAGAATGGCATAGAGTTTAGAAAGCTGGACCACATAAGGATTTGTTTGGAGAAGGACGTCGAGTTTAAGCAGAAGACGACATGGCTCGAGTTCGTAGAGCTCGTACACCTTGCCGCACCGGAGCTGGACTATTCCGAGGTGGATACCTCGGCAGAGTTCCTCGGCAGGAGATTCTCAGCGCCCATCCTAATAGAAGGCATGACAGGAGGCGCTAAGGGCTCGGAGGCAATAAACAGGAACTTAGCGATGGCCGCCTCGGAGCTCAACATACCCATGGGGCTGGGAAGCCAGAGGGCAGCAGTAGAGAAGCCGGAGCTTGCGGAAAGCTTTAAGGTTGTAAGGGAGGTCGCGCCGGACGTTTTTCTTATCGCCAACATAGGCGGCGTGCAGCTGGTCGAAGGTGGCCCGAGCCTGGCCGAGGAGGTCGTCAGCATGGTCGATGCTAACGCTTTAGCGGTACACCTCAACCCGCTTCACGAAATCGTACAACCCCATGGGACGACGTCTTTCAAGGGGATGCTCGACGTCATCAGGAAGGTCGTGGAAAGGTTATCTGTACCCCTCATCGTGAAGGAGATAGGTTGCGGGATATCGGGTAGCCTTTCGAGGAGGCTAGAGGAGATCGGCGTTGCCGCGGTAGACGTCGGCGGTGCTGGCGGTACGAACTGGACGTTGATCGAGAGGATAAGGGCCCTAGAGAGGGGTTTCCTTGAGAATGCGGCGATAGGGAAGACGTTCATGGAATGGGGAATACCCACGGCCGCGGCGACGATAGAGGCCTACGCGTCGACAAGGATCCCAGTCATATCATCTGGCGGTATAAGGAGCGGTTTGGACGTCGCAAAATCCATCGCGATAGGCGCAAGCATGGCCGGCATAGCTCGGCCGTTGCTCCAGCAGGCCGTTGTCGGACCGGATAGGGTCTTAATGGTTCTGAGGCAGTTTATCTCAGAGCTGAAGACCGCCATGTTCCTAACGGGTTGTCGGGACGTCGACTCTCTAAAGAGAGCTGAGGTTGTGGTGACGGGCCGGTTGCTTGAGTGGGTTAAGCAAAGGGGCATACGGCACCCGAAGATTAAGTGTGTATGAATATGAAACTTAAAGCGCTCGCATCGTCCCTTATGCAGAAGCCGAAGCGCTCGAACTGAACCCTCTCGCCAGGCTTAATTTCAGCACACGCTTTCTCGCCAATCCCATGGACTGTCTTTAGGCTCTCAGGGTTCAGCTGCCCATCATCCAGGTAAATAACGTCCGGCACAAGGACCTCAACCCTGACGTGGTCCTCAGTCACCCACTGAACTATTGGCACGCCCTCGACAACCTCTCTGGACACGAACGTTGCCCTTACTAGGTCATCGGCAAGCTCCCTCAGCACAACGTTGAAGAGGTGCTTTAGCCTTAGCATGCTGCCCTCCTTGAGTTTCTGCACGTCCTTTCTCGGTACGTAAAACCTGCTACCAGTCTGGACAAGCCTCTTCCCGAGGGGCTCCGATGGGTGGTAAGGCAGCTCGGCACGGAGCTCCGGCGCGCCCTCCACCTCTACCAAAATCGGGTCGGGGACGAAAAAGTACCTCCTCGCGACAGGGTCCAGCATGCGTCTGTTGACGGCATACAAGAGTTCCCATGCATAAACCCTCTTCGTGTAGGTTAGGCCCGTCTGGGATACTGTAAATTCCCTTATCGCCTCCGGCAGTAGCCCCCTCCTCCTTATCCCCTCCACCGTCGCCAGCCTCGGGTCGTCCCAGCCGGATACGATTCCCTGCTCTATCAGACGCCTTATCTCCCTCTTTGCCAAGGGCGTTCCTTTGAACTCAAACCTAGAGTACTCGACAAAGACTGGGCTCCGCAAGCCTAGTAGAGACCTTATGTAATTCTGCAGCTCGTCGCGCAATGCGAACTCGCTACTCCTAAGGACGTGCGTGATACCGCAGACTGCATCTTCTATAGCGGCGGCGATGTCGTAGGTTGGCCAAACTGTATACTTATCGCCGACGAGCGGATGGGGGTGATGTATTATTCGGAATAGCGTAGGGTCCCGCATTGCTGTGTTCTTGCTCGTCATGTCACCCTTAAGCCTAAGTACTGCCGAACCCTCTTCCAAATCCCCTGAAAGCATCTCTTTCCAAAGGGAAAGGTTCAGCTCAACAGGCTGCTGCCTGTGCGCGCACTCGACCATCATGAACCTTCCCCTGCTCATCTCTTCCTTGTTGCAGGAGCATACGTAGGCCAAGCCCATCCTTATCAGCTCTCTCGCATAATCGTAGTACAAATCCAAGTCTTCTGAGTTAGACTTCTCGTAGTCCCACTCTATCCCAAACCATCTGTACCCTTTCCTGAAGCTCTCGTAATACTCTAGCCTGACCTTCCTCGGGTTCGTGTCCTCAAACCTAAGCCAAAGCTTGCCGTCGTACATCTTGGCGTACAAATAGTTCAGGATGCCGCTCATCGCGTGCCCTATATGCATGTAGCCGCTCGGCTCCGGAGGTAGCCTCGTGACGACTTTGCCAGGCTCTGCATTCGGCAAAGGTGGTAGTTTCTTTTCCTCCGGTTTATGCCTCCCGAGCAAGCCGGGCGCAATCTCCTCCAGCATCTTCGTCTGCTGCTCGATTTCCATGCGGTTTACGCTCGCCACGACCTCTTCGGCTACCTTCAACACCTCCGCGACCATGCTCCTAAGCTCGGGGTGCTCGCCGAGGACTTTCGAAACGACGGCTTTTACTACGGCTTTGCCGTCATGCTCTACGGCGTTCTTCAGTGCCCACTTAAGAACCAGCTTCCTGATTTCCATCGACATTATCCTTTTATGGCACGCTAAAAAGCATTAATCTGACGTTGGTCGGAAGCTTCCAGCGTTCACGGTAGGTTTTTTTCGTCATCTCAGTCTACCGGTTCGCTGGGCTCACGCCTCGCATCCCATGGAGCTAAATACCCTATGGGCTATGCTTATGCGGGCATTCAAACCAAGTAGGATGCCATCCAGGAGCTAGGGCTCTGTGCTCTCTGGGTGCCAAAGTTATAAATAGAAGCCCAATATCAAAAAGTAAGAAATGGTGTAAGCGGGCTGAGGGAGAGCTGATGAAGTCTGCTACCGGTGCTTATTACGTAACGTTCAACCCTCCCGAGGAGTTGATTAAGGCGACCCTGGAGGCGGTAAAGATAGCTAGGCTCACAGGAAAGACGCGTAAGGGCGTCAACGAGGTGATAAAGTCTATCGAGAGGGGGCAGGCTAAGTTCGTTGTAATCGCGATGGACGTCGACCCACCAGAGATCGTTGCTTTCCTACCAGCTTTGTGCGATGAGAAGAAGATACCCTACATGTTCGTCCCATCCAAGAAGGAGCTTGGCGATGTTGCCGGCATATCGGTTCCTGCGAGCTCGGTTTCTATAGTAGAGCCGGGCGACGCGAAGGGTTACATCGACGAGATAGCCAAGAAGGTGGCAGAGATAAGGTCCGGTAAGCCGAGGTAGCGGGTATGGGCGAGAAAGCGCCGCCTCCGGTCGAGGAACCCGTGCCTGCCGTTGTCGAGCAGATCGTAGGAAGAACGGGCGTTACAGGGGAGGTAACCCAGGTTAGGGTTCGAATACTTAAAGGTAAGTATCAGGGCAGGGTGATATCGAGGAACGTTAAGGGGCCCGTCAGGGTCGGCGACGTACTCCTTTTACTTGATACAGAACGCGAGGCAGAAAAGATAAAGTAAAGTAGTAGCGCTTAAACGGTGGTGGGACGAGGGGTTCATGCCGACCATGCATAGGTGCTCCTTCTGCGGGAGAGAGTTTTTGCATGGGAGTGGCATACTTTTTGTAAAGAACGACGGCTCTACCTTTTGGTTCTGCTCCAGAAGGTGCAGGGTTTACATGCTCGAGCATAAGAAAGACCCAAGGAAGATCAAGTGGACGGAGTTCTACGGCAAGGAGAGGCGTGCCTAACCCTAAAAGCGGAAGTGAGAAGGGGTGCATGTGGAGAGGTCGTTCATAATACTTAAGCCGAGCTGTTTAAAGAGGGCCCTAGTAGGCGAGATAATCTCGAGGTTCGAGAAAAAGGGTTTAAGGATTGTCCAGCTAAAGGTTGCGAGGCTTCCGAGGGAAAAGGTAGAGGAGCTCTACCAGCAGCATGCGGGAAAGCCGTTCTACGAAAGGTTAGTAGATTTCATGACGAGCGATAGGGTCGTCCTCATGGTCGTCGAGGGTAGGAATGCGATAGACGTCGTGAGGAGAATGGTAGGCGCCACGGACCCAGTAGAGGCGAACCCTGGGACTATAAGGGGGGACCTTGCCTTGGACAAGACCGACAACCTGATACATGCATGCGATAGTCCAGAATCCTACGAAAGGGAGGTCAGGATATTCTTCGACGAGAGAGAGCTATCAGAGTGATGTTTCCTGATTGGTTAGAAATATACGCAACCCCTCCATCTTTCGAGGCCCCTCTGGCGAACCGTACCCTATGTATGCACACGCAATTCGCATCCGAATGGTCTGCATCCTTCATGGATGACGCCGAATCCTGGGCGGGCCATGCCTACAGAGCCTCCGTCTTCGGCCAAGGGCTTATTCGGCCTTTTGGCACAGTCAACGGGCCTCGGGTATAGGGGCTTTGTAAAACCAAACTTTAACCTATATAAACAGCATGGACGAGTAAAACCCTTGTATGGTGAGCAAAGCGCTGCCAAAACAGCCTGAGGTAAACATCGGTACTTTAGGCCACGTCGACAACGGTAAAACGACGATCGTGCAAAGCATTAGTGGTGTCTGGACCGCGAGACACTCCGAAGAGCTCAAGCGGGGAATCACGATAAGGATAGGTTATGCGGATGCCCCGATCTACAGGTGCCCGTCGTGCGAGGAGCCATACAACTATACAACGAAAGAGGTATGCCCTAAGTGCGGCTCGGAAACGGAGTTCGAAAGGGCAGTCTCCTTCATAGACTGTCCCGGTCACCATTCGCTAATGGTTACCATGCTCTCTAGCGCTCCCCTATTCGATGGTGCCCTGTTCGTGGTCGACGCAAGGTTCAAGTTCCCTCAACTTCAGGATAGCGAGCATTTCCATGCAGTGAGGATATTGGGAATCAACAAGCTAATATTCTCCCAAAACAAGATCGACCTGGTAACAAAAGAAAGGGCGTTAAAAAACTACGAGGAAATCAAGGATTTCATTAAAGATTCAGAGGTCGCGAATGCGCCGATAATACCCGTCTCGGGCCAGCACAACTTAGGCATAGACGTTCTTCTTTACGCCATCCAAAAGTACATTCCGACGCCCAAAAGGGAACTGGGCTTGCCTTTTAGGATGCCGATACTTAGGTCTTTCGACGTGAACCTTCCAGGAACGCGTGCGGACGAGATCAAGGGGGGCGTCATAGGAGGCTCTATAACCCAAGGAAGGGTACGGTTAGACGATGAGATAGAGATAGCGCCAGGTTTGCCAAAGAGCCAAGATAGGCCCCAAGAGGGCTACGAGCCCTTGTACACAAGGGTTGTGAGTATACACGCGGGCGGAAGGAGCGTCGAGGAGGCCGTAAGCGGAGGCCTCACGGGGATAGAGACTGAGCTGGACCCATCGCTAACAAAGTCGGATGGCCTGATCGGAAATATCGCAGGTAAGCCGGGAACTTTGCCCCCGACTGTGTACGACCTTTGCCTTGAGTACGAGCTCTTCGACAAGGTTGTAGGCCTTGAGGGCAATGTTGAGGTCAAACCGCTAACAGAAAAGGAGCCGCTCGTCATAAATGCGTACTCTGCCGTAGCGAAAGGTACCGTGACAAAAAAGACTGGTACGACCATAGAGCTTGCGCTCGCAAGGCCGATATGCATCAACGTAGGCGATAGGGTGACCATAAGCAGGAAGATAGGTGCCGGTTGGAGGTTAATAGGTTACGGGATAGTGAGATAGCTGGACCTTGAGAGCGCTCGTGGATACGAGCTTTTTATTGAGGGCTGTAGAGCTGGGCACGGACTTGCTCGCGAGGGTCGAGGATAAATTAGGAACGAAAATCGTACCAGTCGTGGTACCCGAGGTCGTTAAAGAGCTTACCTCCCTCGCAAAAGGTAAGAACGTTAGGGCAAAGAGGGCTGGTTTGGCCCTCCTCCTTTGCGAGACGCTAGAGCGTTTGGATACGGCTACGGGTGGAGAAGGCGTGGACCTTGTACTGCTTAGGAGAGCCAAAGAGCTAGGGCTGCCAGTCTTAACGTGCGATAGCAAGCTAAGGAGGAGCTTGAGAAGAGCCGGCGTAGGCGTGATCTACGTCGACAAAAAAGGGGAAGTAAGGGTAGAAGCGATCATCCTCTGAAAAGTATATATTAAGCCAAGTAAAAAGCGGCATAACAAGCTAGTTTAACAAGTGGTAATAAGGTGTTTGGGGTTGTTCATGTTATTCGAGGTCGAGGGGGCAATAGGCATCCCTCCAAGAGAGTTTCATAAACCGTTAAAGGAGGTTGCCATGCAGCAGTTGAGGAACGTTTACGAGGGAATAGTCGACGAGGAGCTCGGGTACGTGATAGCTGTAGTCGACGTTGACGTCGAACCGGTCGGGTATCTTCTACCACGGGACGGCTCAACGTACCACAAATACAGGCTAACGCTCCTCACGTATCTGCCAAAGGTTCAGGAAGTGGTGGAGGGTGAGATAGTCGAGCTTACTGATTTTGGTGCTTTCGTGAGGATAGGGCCCGTAGATGCTCTGCTACACATATCGCAGATAATGGATGATTATCTGGATTACGACGAAAAGCACTCTATACTGACTGGAAAGAAGACAGGGAAAAAACTGGTCGTGGGCGATAGCGTCAGGGCCAGAATAGTTGCGGTTTCGTTAACGAGCGGTGCCTCGGGTAAGATCGGCATAACGACCAGGCAACCCTTCCTCGGCAAGCTCGAGTGGATAAAGGAAGAAACGAGAAAGGTGGAGGGGTCTGAGAGTAAAGTTGAAACAAGGGTCAGTTAAGGAGAGGGTCTGCAGGAACTGCAAAAGGATAGTATCGGGCGATGCATGCGACCTATGCGGATCGACGAACCTTGCCCCGACGTACCAAGGCCTCCTCATCGTCTTGAAGCCGGAGCTTTCGGAGATAGCCGCGCTTTTAAACATCAAGAAAGAAGGGTACTACGCAGTCAAGGTCAAATAACGTGACGATAAAAATCGGAGATGGTGGAAGTCAAGTAGATTTGAAAGGTGGTACGGGTCCGATAGGGCCATAAAGCCCTTATGCATGCTTAAGCTTAGCTTGGTTGCAACGTTTGGATAGTGGGTATTCGGAAGTGTCCACCTTACGGCGGCGTTCCCTACGGGATTTCCTAAAGTCAAAATTTCCAAACGTCGATCCCTTTGCCCTACCCAAGAAGGCGAAGATTATAGGACACGTAGCGCTCGTAAGGTTTCAAGGCGAGGGGATCGACTTAGGGGAGCTGGGTAAGGCCGTTGCAGAATTTTATCCGAGGGTGAGGACTGTCTTAAGGTTGCACGGTATTGCCGGCAGGTTAAGGGAGCCCGTCGTGGAGTTGATGTACGGTGACCCTAACACCGAAACGATCCACAAAGAGTATGGGTATAAGTTTATGCTTGACGTGTCGAAGCTGATGCTGTGCCTTGGGAACAGCTATGAGCGCCTCAGGACTGCCAGATCCGTCAGGCATGGAGAAACAGTCGTGGACATGTTCGCCGGAATAGGCCAGTTCTCGATACCGTGCGCCGTCCTCTCAAAGCCCTCTAAGGTTTACGCGATAGAGATCAACGAGGAAGCTTACAGGTATCTCAGGGTAAACGTAGCGATCAACAAAGTCGAAGGTGTAGTTGAACCATTGCTCGGGGATTGCAAAGAGTTGACCCCGGCCCTTGGGCGGATAGCTGACAGGATCATAATGGGTTATTTCGGAGGAACGATAGAAGCCCTACCGGCAGCTTTGGGTGCTGTTAAACCCGAGGGGGCCACGATCCATTTTCACGAGGTCGTAAAGAGGGGGACCGGGAAAGATGAGCTGTGGAATGAGATAAGCGAGCTATGTTTTCGCTTGGGTTACACGAGCACGCTATTGGGCTCAAGGATTGTAAAATCCTATTCCGCGACAAGGGAACACGTCGTGATAGAGTTTAAGGTAAAACCAACCAAAGGTTTATCTTAAGGGTGCTCTCCCGATGCGTAAACCTTTAATTGAAAACAGATTGGCATCCCCGTATGGAAATAGTAGAGGAGCTAGCAAAGTCGATCATCGCGCTATTTATCATAGTCGACCCCATAGGCAACCTACCGATATTCGTTGGCCTGACCAGCAACATGAGTAGGGAGGAAAGGCGCAGGACGTTCCAGACGGCTATAATCATATCTTTTGTTCTGCTCAACCTCTTCGCTCTGGCCGGCCAGAGCATCCTCTCCATATTCAACATCTCCATCCACAGCTTCAAGATAGCCGGAGGCCTCCTGCTTCTCATAATATCCATCAAGATACTCGTCCACGGCATGTGGGAGGAGAAGCATCTGTCCAGCAGGAGCATAAGCGCAGTGCCCATAGCTTTTCCCTTGCTAGTCGGCCCTGGCGCCATAACCCTAACCATAGTGAACATTCAGACAGTAGGTATGCTTGTTTCCATGGTATCGGTGATGGTTGTGCTGTTCATCACATGGCTGATACTTAGGGCCATAGAGCCCATAAACAACTTCCTAGGAGAGACAGGCTCCGTCGTCATTTCAAGGTTGATGGCAGTCTTCATAGCGGCGATAGCCATAGAGTTCATAGCAAGCGGCGTTAGGTTTTATGCTTTAGGGGAGCGTCTGCCTATAACTTATTAGCAACCCTGGGACAAATTTATCCGGATGCACGCATGAGGCGCTTGTTCGCAACGTCGCTGTGGCAGGACCGTGAGGTTAGGGAGAGGCTTAGATGGTACTATAGCGTCATGAGCGACCTGAAGCCCGCAAAGTTCCTCATCGCGAAAAGGATTCCTTGCGAAGTAAGCATAGGGTCCGATTCGGATGAAAGGCTTTGGGAAGAGCATGAAAGGCTCAGCAGGGCGTTCAACGAGGTCCTGAAAGATATAAAGGCTGATAGGATGCTGTTGGATGAGCTTAAGCCGCCTACCACGAGCTATCTTGACTTAAAGGTTGAGATCGCTAAAAGGATGCTAAAAAGTTGCCGTTTTTGCGAGTGGAGGTGTAGGGTGGATAGGTACGAGGCAAAAAAGCTTGGTGCCTGCAGGGTTGACAGCAAATCTAGGGTCTCAACGTGGTTCCACCACTTTGGGGAAGAACCTCCCCTGGTAGGCTATGGAGGCTCAGGAACGATATTCTTCTCCGGCTGCACTTTCAGGTGCGTGTTCTGTCAGAATTGGGACATCTCGCAGGACCCGCTTAACGGCGTGGAGGTCGACGGAAGAAGGTTGGCGCTCATAATGAAGGACCTAAGGGCCACTGGTGCCCTAAACATAAACTTCGTCGGAGGCGAGCCCACACCAAACATCCACACGATACTCGAAGGCATGAAGCACCTCGAGACGAACGTTCCGATGCTCTGGAATAGCAACATGTATATGTCGCTAGAGAGCATGAAGCTCCTGGTCGACGTCATAGACATATGGTTGCCGGACTTCAAGTACGGTAACGACGACTGCGCCATGAGGCTCTCGAAAATTTCGCGCTACTTTGAAATCGTCTCAAGGAACCACAAGATTGCGCACGAGTTTGGCGACATGATAATCAGGCACCTAGTTCTTCCGAACCATATTGACTGTTGCACCAAACCCGTCTTGAAGTGGATATCAGAGAACTGCCCAAGGGCTTTAGTGAACATAATGGAGCAGTACAGGCCAGAGTACATCGTCGCCAAGAGGCCAGACGAATACCGTGACATAGCGCGCAGGCCGACAATCCAAGAGATGGAGGAGGCCTACGCATTCGCCGACTCGCTGAACATCCTATACAGACCAGTCTCCTAAAACGGCTACGGTGGCGCGAGGCTTAGGAGGTGCACGTTCCCTAGGTTAACGTTTTTCAGGTACTTCTTTGCAGCAGCCAGGCACTTCTTTACCTGGGATACAGGGGTTATCGTCAGGTCGCGCATCATGTAATCAGGATGGAATATTAGCAGGCTGTAGGGTATGTTTTCGTCGTGCTCCGATATGAATCTGGCGATGCCCTCGACCTCCTTCTCGTCAACGTATCCTGGGACGAGGAGCGTAGTGGCGGTAATGACGGGCAACTCCCTTCTTTCCATGTAAAACTCGTTAAAAAGCATGCTGAAGTTTCTGTATGCCCTATCGTTCTTGACGCCGCTTAGGGCTAGGCTAAGCGTTGGGTCAAAGGCCTTCAGGTCAAACTTTATGTTCCCTCCGCTGACGAACGCCAGCTCACCGCACCTTTTGACAAGCCCTTCGTTGCCGCAGCCGTTCCACTCGAAGCATACCCTCATGACCCTTCTCCCTTTTAACGACTCGAGAATTTTCCTTGAAGCGTTTATGGCGAACGGCAGATGGGGTTCTGGGGAACCCCCGAAGAAGCACCAGCAGGTTATCCTGTCGTTCCCCAAGGTAACCCTGACAAGCTCCTCTACAGTAACTTGCGGGGAGGTGCTTATCTCTTTATGGCTCCAGTTTTGGCAGAACAAGCAATCGAAGTTGCACCCATAGAAGAATATCGCTAAGTTGTAGTACCCGTGCTCGGGCCCATTCCTGCATGCGTACTTAGGATACCCAGAGCCTGTACCGGCAGGACAGAACCATGCGGCGCAGCAGTTCTTAACCAATATTCCGTTGGCCAGGAAGTTATGGGCCCTCTCCAGCGTAACGTCGTAGACGAGGCCATCGTAATCTAAATACTCTATCTCGCGGATGCTTTCTGGTACTAGCTCGCAATCCGATAGCACCCTCAGACCATAAAGCAAAAGATCGCCTTGGGCGCACCCGGATGAAACGTTCACGGTATTAAGAGCCTGGGCTGTGCCAGGGTTTCTTGAAAGCATTTCGTATCTTTCTAACATAATCGGATAATGGGCATCGAAGCTCGGCAGACTGTCCTCTACCATTATTTTGCTTAGCAACGTGTAGAAGAATGATGGGGGCTTCTCGTCGAGGCCCATGCCCTTATCTACCCTCTTTTTTATTTTTTCTAAGAGAATTCTGAGCTTTTTCCGCTTCGTAAAAGAATATGGGTACAAGAGCTTGCACAGGCTCTTACAGCTTCTATAGGACCTCACAACTACCCTGAAAGGACCGCCGTCTTTCGTTTTGACCAACCAGCCGAGCACCCCTAGATTCCTTAGGAGGAGCAGCATCATCTTAGCATGCTCAAAGTTTTTTAGAACGAATCCCATCTCCGGGCTACGGCCACCCAGGTTTATGAAGCCGTTGCCGTCGAGCATGCCCGCGAGAAATCCTGAGACGATGCTCCTCTTAAGCCATCCAAGATTTAGCGGAAGTCCGAAATGGTTCAATACCAAATCCTCGTACATTTTCTTCATTACTGGGTTGTATGCCTCGAGGACGATGACCTCCTTCTCTCCCCCACAAACCCTTAAGCCGAACCCCCTTACGTATTCACGCAGCCTCGAATTTTCGAAGAGCTTTTTGTACACGGTTTTTACATGGCCAAGCAGCTTTCTGGAAGCGTTCGTAAAAGCTATAGAGTTCTTCTTCATATCCACACGACCTGTAGAGTACAATAAACCCAGCAAGTATGCGTGCTGGGCTGTTAGTCTCCGCCTTCTAAGGATTATCCTCTCCTTGTAGCCTACGCTCCTTATCCTATCCGAGACCTTCTCCCAATCCATGGAGCTTTCCTGACATACCTTCCTTAACGTCTCAAGCTTTATTCCCCGATTATGACGCTTCAACTCCCTTATGTTATAAAAAGCCCCTCCGGATAG
>NDWU01000002.1 GCA_003056285.1 Candidatus Terraquivivens tikiterensis | reverse complement strand
AGTTTGACAGGAGTGCCGTCGATGGCTACGCCGTAGTCGCTGAAGACACCTTCGGCTCATCTCCAAGCAATCCCGTTGAGTTAAGGGTCGTCGGCAAAGCGTACGCAGGCATGAGGCCGTCGGATACGCTGAGGGTCGATAGGGGTGAGGCCGTCGAGATATACACGGGTGCACCGTTGCCTTGTGGAGCGAACGCCGTCGTCATGCTCGAGCACACGAATAGGTTATCAGGTGACTCTGTTGAGGTGTTGTATCCAGTCTCGCCTTACCAAAACGTATCAAGGAAGGGGGAGGATTACAAAAAGGGCGAGTTGGTGATAAAGGGTGGAACGAGGATAAGACCATGGCATATAGGTGCGCTCGCCGCCTTAAACATTCCAAAGGTAAAGGTTCTGCGTAAACCAAGGGTGGCCGTCCTATCGACCGGAAGCGAGTTGGTAGAGGTCGGATCGGACCTAAAGATGGGGGATGTGGTGAACAGCTCAAGACCCATGCTCAAGAGCCTTCTTAGAGAAATCGGCTGCGATGTCTTGGATTTGGGAACGGTTCCCGATGAGTTGGAGAGGATAAAGGAATCCATAAGGGAGGGGCTAAGGGCTGCCGATGCCCTCGTGGTAACGGGTGGTACCAGCGTTGGCGAACTAGACCTCGTTCCAGAGGCGATCAACTCCTTAGGCAAGCCTGGCTTGGTGGTTCACGGTATAGCGATGAGGCCTGCGAAGCCAACCGGATTCGGTGTAATAGATGGGAAACCGGTCTTCATCCTGTCAGGCCTTCCAGTAGCCGCGCTCGTAGGCTTTCAGAACTTCGTTAAACCATCGATCCAGATGATGCTCGGGCTTCAGGATGAGCCCAAGCTTACGGTAAGGGGAAGGCTGACCAGAAGGGTCGCTAACCCCCACGGCGTAAGGTCCTTCGTCAGGGTTAAGGTTATAAGAGAAGGCGACGCATACTACATCGAACCGCTCATGCTTACAGGATCTGGGCTTATCTCAACCCTTACGAAAGCTAACGGCATGCTGGTACTTCCAGAAGACGTCGAGGGTTACGATGAAGGAGAGGAGGTTGAGGTCGAGCTATTCCAGCCTATAGAGGTTAAAGCTTGAGGTGGTTGTATGGCGCTGATATTCCATAGGATGGTCTCGGTCGAGGATGCCTTAAGGTTGGTCAGGGAAAACCTCGGACAAGTAGGGCCTCTGGGCGTAGAGGAGGTAAGTTTGGTCGAGGCACTCGGCCGTGTACTGGCAGAGGATGTTTACGCAAAGGTGGACTCGCCGCCCTTTGACAGGTCTACCGTAGACGGCTACGCGGTCGACTCAAAGGATGTTTACGGCGCCAGCGAGTCGGAGCCAGCCTGCTTAACGGTGTCCGGGAAGGCTGAGGTCGGCTCGATGCCCACGGCTGAGGCTGGTGCCGGTCGGTGCGTGGAAACGGCTACTGGCGCGCCTTTACCTAGGGGTGCAAACGCCGTAATCATGGTGGAGTACACAAAGCGGATAGGCGAGAGGCTCTACGTTTACAGGCCGGTCGCTCCTGGAGAGAACGTCTCGCAAACGGGCTCGGACATAACAGCGGGGGATGTCGTGATAAGAAAAGGTAAGGTCATATCGCCGAGCGACATCGCCGTACTGGCAGCGCTAGGCTACAAATCGGTCAAGGTTTATCGTAAACCAAGGGTTGCGGTCCTCTCGACTGGTAACGAGCTCGTTGAGCCAGGACAGCCGCTAACGTACGGAAAGGTTTACGACGTAAACGGGTATGCAATAACGGCAATGCTGAGGGAGGCTGGAGCAGATGCCGACTTCCTTGGAATAGTGCCGGACGATTACCGAGAGCTAAAGAAGAGGATAGAGGAAAGCCTCCAGCAGTACGACATCGTCGTTACGTCAGGGAGCACCTCGGCTGGGTTTGGCGACGTAATATACAAGGTCTTCGCTGAGCACGGCGCAGTCGTCGTACACGGCCTAAAGTTGAGGCCAGGCAAACCGACCGTTATGGCCGTCAGTTCCGGCAAGCTCCTCGTAGGCCTTCCAGGCTTTCCGTTGTCTGCCATGATGGTCTTCATGAACGTCGTTAGGCCGTTAATCTCAAAAATGTGCGGAATGGAGGAGAGCGGTGGGTACGCGCTCGTAAAGGCTAGGATGGCCTACAGGATGGATGCGGGAAAGGGCGTAAGGGAGCTCATGCCCGTTCAGCTCGTCGAGACGGGGAACGGCCTGGTTGCCTACCCGATAGCCTTGGGCTCCGGCTCAGCATCCGCCGTCGCTCTGGCCGACGGATTCGTCGAGATCCCCGAAAACAAACAGTACGTCGAGGAGGACGAGGTCGTTGACGTTAAGCTGCTTAGCCAGTCGTTTAAGCCCCCTCCGCTCAGCATAATAGGTAGCCATTGTCCAGGGATAGAGGTCCTTTTGCGAACCTCGGGTTTGGTGGCGTCTAAGGTAGTGAACGTCGGCTCGCTGGGCGGTTGGAGGGCTTTAAGAAGGGGAGAGGCAGACGTCTGCGGCACGCACCTGCTCGATGAGGAGACGGGAGAGTACAACGTGCACATGCCCAAGAAGATGGGGATGGAAGGGCTCGTAGAAATATACAGGGGGTACGCGCGCAGGATAGGGCTGATGGTTAAGAAAGGCAACCCTAAGAACATACGCTCTCTAGCGGACCTGACGAGGGAGGATGTGCTGTTCGTAAATAGGGTGAAGGGCTCAGGCGCAAGGGCGCTCGTAGATAAATTGCTCAGGGAGGCCGGTGTAACGAAGCCCGAGGACGTCGTAAAAGGCTACACCTACGAGGCGAAGACGCACACGGCAGTAGCGTCGGCGATCGCCCAAGGCAGGGCGGACGTAGGCGTCGGCATAGAGTACGTGGCGGATATCTATGGGCTGGAGTTCATGCCGTTGGGCGAGGAGGTCTTCGACTTTGCCGTAAGGAAGGATAGGCTGGGGAAGGCGGCGGTACGAAGGCTTCTCGAAGCGCTTTCCAGCGAGGCCTTCCGCTCGAGCATCCGGTCCTTAAAAGGGTATTCCCCACTCCCGGAAACAGGCCAGAGGGTATACGGTTAAAGCGCATAACGCTTAAGAATCACGCCGTTAAACTATGTTTTGGGTATGAGAATAACCGTAAGGGCCTTCGCAACTATAAGGGAGGCCATAGGTACGGGTTATGCGGAAGTCTTGCTCGAGAATGGGAGCGACGTTCGAAAGTTGCTTGAAGCTTTGGCAAGGAAGTTTGGAGAGGCCTTTCAAAGGCAAGTATTGCTGAGCGAGGGGAAGCTCGCTCCGTACGTGAAGCTTCTAGTCAACGGAAGGGATATAGAGTATCTCGATGGGATGGAAACAAGGCTGAAAGATGGAGACGAGGTTGCTATAATACCGCCTGTAGCCGGTGGATAGCTGCATAAAAATAAAATGGGGGTTGAGCTGGGCCCTAAATTATGCCCAGCTCTCGTAGCTTCTTCTCCGGTACCTTCCCGTCCTTCGTCCAGCCTCTCTTTTCGTAGTATTCATCCAAGAGCTTGTTAAACGTCTCCCATCCGAGCCTCCAGCCTTTTGGAGGACCGGAGGTTGCTGGCTCTACGACAAGCCTCTTGGGCAGCATATCGTCCTTCCTGTCGAAGCCGTTGAGCTGGTTAAAGTACCTCTCAAGGTTCCATATCCTCTCGCCTATCTTCATGAACTCCTCCGGAGAGACGTCCCAGCCAGTCATGCCAGAAAGTAGGGCCGCATAGTCTTCGACTGTGTATGCGAACGAACTGAACTTGCATATGTCTAGGCTGTCGAGCGCCGCAAACATGTTCTGTAGCATGATGGTTAAGTCTACCTTGCCCTCTAGGGCGAGCGGGTCCGTCTTGTATGGTATGCCCATTATCTCTGATGCCGGCGTATAGCTTCTTAGGTGGCATGCGCCCCTGTTGCTTGTCGCATAACCTATGATAAAGCCCCTTAGACCTCTCGGGTCGTATGCAGGTATGCCCTGGCCTTTAACAGTCATGGCCAAGTCCCTGTCGCCTAGCTTCTCGGCGGCCCTCAACGTTCCCTCGGCGAGTATGTCGCCTATACCCTCCCTCAGGGCGATCTTCTTTATCATCTCGGCAAGGCGGTCTACATCCCCGAACCTTACGCCCTCCGCCTCCGGTATCAGGCCCCTCTCTGTTGCCTCGCATGCCATGGCCAACGTGTTGCCCAGGCTTATCGTATCAAGTCCGTAATAGTTAGCGAGGTAGTTCAGGTAACCTACGGCCTCTATATGGCCGACGCCTATCATGGCTCCTAGCGACCAGCACGTTTCGTACTCAACGCCCTCTGACTTGAACTTGTATTTACCGTCTGTCACCTCTGTAAGCCTCTTACAGTGGACCGGGCATGCATGGCACGAAGGCGTCTCTTTGAGTATCGTGCCCCTCTGGTTCTCGCCGCTTATGAAATACGCAAACTCGAACTGAACCTGCTTCGCATTCCTCGTCGGAAACGCACCAAGCTCGTTCACGGTGTTGACCATGACGCTAGTTCCGTATACCGAGAGGCCTCCCTTACCCGGCGAGGTCACGGGGCTCTCGTCTATGCGTTTAAGCGCGGCCTTCCTGGCCTCCTCAAACTTTTCTGGGTTGGCCGGTTTCGGCATGTTCTTCTCCTCGCCCATTATGACGAGTGCTTTGACCTTCTTCGAGCCCATTACGGCTCCAGTTCCGCCCCTTCCGCTAAACCTGCCGGCATCGTGGCTTATACAGGCCTCCCTACATAGGTTCTCGCCAGCCGGTCCTATAGCATACACCTGAACGCCAGTCGGACCTAGCTTCGTCAGCTCGCGCGTATCCCCGTACTTGTCCCTTAGCATGCGCGTCGTCGTGAATATGTCCTTACCCCATAGCTGTGAGGCATCCTCGAACGTTATCTTTCCGTCCTTCGCCACTAGGTAAACCGGCTTATCGCTCTTGTTCTGTAGTATAACTGCGTCAAAACCTGCCCACTTCAGGGCGGCTCCAGCCCAGCCGCCCGCGTGGCTATCCGTGACGCCCCCTGTGAGGGGCGACTTTGTGATGGAGCAGATCCTTCCGCTCATGGGCGTGAGCGTACCCGTCAGGGGTCCTACGGCTATGACGAGTATGTTGTCGGGCGAGAATGGGTCAGTGCCGGGCTTGACCTTATCGTAAACGAGCTTTACTCCTAAGCCCCTGCCTCCTATGTACTTCCTCGCTATATCCTCGTCAAGCTCCTGATACTCGACTTTCTTGTCTGCTAAGTCAACCCAAGCAAGCCTGTTGGCATAACCTCCTGCTTTTACCATTTTTACCTCACCGATAAAACGTTCTTATACGTTATATGAATTTTGTGTGAAAAACTCATCATAATATTATGTGTATTTTAAATAATTAATATCTGCGTTTTAATTTTTTCTTGCACCATGTCCAGTAAGCAATTTTTAATGCCGTGAGCGAGAATCCCGCATAATTTTAGGTGCTGGATAAGAGAACGGTAACCTGACGGGCCGAACGCTGTGAAGGGATTGAGCCGGTCGTTGAAGAAGTAATGTGCTGGTTTATAGACGTGGGCGTTCACGATTGCGCCAATCAGCAGTTTTGAAAAACATGTACGTTTAAATATGCGCAAGGCTCTAAACGGTTAAAGGGGCGAGTAAGGGGATTGAGGGTCACCGTAAGGGCCTTCGGGCCTGTGAGGGAGTTCATGGGTACGGGTCAAACAGAGGTCGTGCTTGAGGACGGCTACGACCTCAAAGCGTTGCTGAAGGCTCTGATGAAAAATACGGAGATGGCCTCGGGAGTCGAATTTTGCTGAGCGAAACGGAGCTTCTTCCCTACGTGAAGGTACTTGTCAACGGAAAGAACGTGCGGGTCTTAAAGGGTTGGATACAGAGTTAAAGGATGGCGACGAGGTAGCAATAATACCAGCTATAGTCGGTGGCAAACCTTAACAAAATTACAAATTAAAAAATAAATTGAAGTTACTGGGAGGCTTTTACCGCCTCCCTTATGACCTCCAAGTCCTTTACTAGGAAGTCCAGCCCCAGCTCCCTAAGTTTGGTCTCGCTTGGTATCCCGTCAGGCCATCCCTTGACCCTATAGTACTCTTCCAGCATGACCTTCAAGGGCGGGATCTTGCCAGCGGCTCCTCCTTCCAAGCGCGGCTCGAAGAACCTCTTCGGAAGCCAGTCATCCCTGCTCGGTACTAGACCGTGCTTTAGGTTGAACATTCGTTGAACGTTTATGATGCGCTCACCGATCTTTAGCAGGTCCTGGGGTGTCAATTCCCAACCCGTAGTCGCGTTCAGCAGCTTAGTCGTCCAAGTGAAGTCCACGCCTGAGAACTCGTAGAAGAAACACCATACGAGAGAGTTGTTCACGGCTTGCCTGTCTTGGTACTTGGCCTGGGCCAGCCCTTTCTTGTCTATTGCGAACCTGTCAAGCGGTTGGCTCAGCTCCGGTCCAGCCTCCGGGAACGGAACTCCCAACTCTATGGCCTCTGGGAAACCGTGGAGATGGCAAGCACCCCTCGTCGAAGTTGCAGTTTCCACGGCCATGGAGAAGAAAGCCCTGGGGTCATGGGCCGGTACCGCAGCACCGTTGACGTGCATGGCTATCTCCGGGCAGCCCAGAGCGTTTCCGGCAACCCTAAGGCCCTCTCCTAATAACCACGCGACCCTTCCATCCCTCTTCACGATCTTTTCTAGTAGGGCGAGCATGGCGTCGCCATCCCCCCATCTAAGCTCAAAGCCCAAGTCCTCTTTGGTTATCTTTCCTTTCTCGAAGGCCTCCATAGCGAAAGCACAAACTCCGCCGAACTCTATTGTATCTATGCTCCACCTGTTGCAGAGCTCGTTGGCCTTGTTTATGGCCAGCAGGTTGTCGATGAGGCAATCCGACCCTATCATGGCAAGGGTTTCGTACTCAGGCCCGTAGCTATCCATTGCATACTTCTCCGGAGAAGTGACCGTTACCCTCCTGTGGCATCCCATCACGCAGTAGGAGCATGGCTCAGGTTTTGGTTTCAAGACCTCGTTAAACTTTCCCGGCCCGCCCACGGGTGCCCCTATCTTGATGGCACCATCCTTCCACCGACTTTGTGCAAAGTTCTTTATCGGTAAAAGGCCGTTTTCTTCGCGTGGGATTATGGCCATCGCCTGGCCGTATTCTCTGTTGAGCTTCGTGAACTCCGCCTTGTTTATTATCGGCAAGAGCTCTCTCAGGTACTCCTTTAAGAGGTCAGGGTGCGCAACCTTTACCTCTTTGGTGCCGCGGAATGCGATTGCCTTCAGCCTCTTAGAACCCATGACGGCACCCATTCCCGTCCTGCCGGCACAGCCGTGGCCGTAGTTGCAAATCAGCCCTGCGTACCGAACAAGGTTCTCCGCTCCGGGCCCTATCGGCGCTACTTGGATCTTATCGTCCCCTAACTCTTTCTTGATGAGCGTCTCCGTCTCGAAGGCATCAGCCTTACCCCACAAGTGCGACGCGTCCATCAATTCAGCTTTTCCATCGTGGATCCAAAGGTAAACAGGCCTCTCAGCCTTCCCAGTCACGACTACTGCGTCGAAGCCCGCTCGCTTAAGCTCGTGCGCGTTGTAGCCTCCGCCCGTAGACTCGCCCCATATACCCGTCAGTGGGGACTTCGCGCATACCACGAACCTTCCGCTTCCAGGAATGTTTGTGGCTTGGTATGGGCCGACGGCAAAGACAAAGACGTTCTCTGGACCGAAGGGGTCGGCGCGGGCAGGGACTTCATCGTAGATCAATTTGGCCGCCAAACCAACCCCGCCGATCCACATCTTTGCCATGTCGGGTGTTAGGTCTTGTACCGTTATCTTCTCCTCGCTCAAGTTTACGCGTAAAATTTTTCCGTTATATCCTGGAAACTCGCCCAAAGCAGCTGCACCTTTTAATAAGTATTGAAAGGTGATACAGATTTAAAAATTTTCGTAATACTATTAATGTTACATAACGTGGCTAACGAATGAATCACTATCGTATTAGCAAACAGTCTCCGGCAACAGCTACTACGACATATAAACTAACCATCGCGCCCTTCCATACGGAGAGCTCCAGCCTGCCAGTATAGCTTCTTTTTTGTCCACTCGAGAATAGCATTCTCCAGATCTTTTGGCACCACCATTTCCCTAATGAATCTTATATGCTCTTTTATGAGCTCTCTCATCCTCTCTTCCGAGACCTCTTTCAACAGAAGCTCTCTTCTAAGGACCTCGAGGGGTGTAAAGTGGTATGGTAGGCCGATGTACCTGATCCATGTCCCCATCTCTTTACCCAAATACTTCTTTAAATCCCTCCCCTCAAAACCTGCGATACAGATGTTCTTATCGTAATTGGACGATTCATCGAGTATGTAGTCAGCCTCCCGACGGGTGAGGTTTGCGGTATGGGCCTGAGAAGTTAACAGCTTTAACCATCTATCCAAGCTTACCTTACCGGTGATGGAGTCTCTTAGGACGAGCAAAGCAGCCTCTATAGAGGCTTTCGCCTCGGCCTCGAAGGCCTTATCCTCTCTGTAGCAAAAAGTGAAAACTTCAACACCCTTCTCCCTCAGGTTCCTGAGCAACGGCTCGTATTCCCTCAGCCAAGACTCAACGGGCTCCGGCAAGAGCTTACGCCTTCTAACCTCTTCTACAAGGTCCTCGTACTTCATCCCCATCATATACTCGGCCACGAGCCCATCTAGGCTCCTCGGTAAGTTTAGAAAAAGAGACTCGAACTTCTGGGACTTGAGGTATTCAGCTACCTTCACCGACGAGGATACGGTCGGCGGTTTTATTATCAAACCTAGCTCCTTGCCAGGCGACACGGCCACTAATCGATGTTAACGGAACCTTAATTATTTTTTGTCTTTGTAGGCTCCTACCTTTGCTCGATAGGGATGTATTTAAGGTCAAGCTGGCCCGTGTAGTGAGCCCTGGGCCTTATGAGCCTGTTGTCCTGAAGGTATTCTATTATGTGGGCAGTCCACCCAGACGTTCGCGCCATTGCAAACATCGGAGTAAATAGGTAAGAGGGGATGCCGAGCATGTCGTAAACAGCACCCGAGTAGAAGTCTATGTTTGGGAATATTCCTTTATGGCCAAGCAGGCTAATCATCACCTCTTCGACCTTCTCCGCCGTCCGGTACATCGTCCAATCGTTCCTTTGCTCGCACAACTTCTTAAAGTATTCCTTGAATATTCTCGCTCTAGGGTCGTATGCCTTATACACCCTATGCCCGAATCCCATTATCCTCTTCTTTTCTGCCAACGCTTTCTTTATGTACTCTTCTGCTCTCTCCGGGCTTTTGATCTCCTTCAGCATCTCTAAGGCCTTCTCGTTCGCGCCACCGTGCAGAGGACCCTTCAGCGCTGCTATCCCCGAAACTACGGCTGAGTATATGTCGGATAAAGTCGAGATCGTGGTTAGGGCTGCTGTCGTCGAGGCAGGCAATTCGTGTTCGGCATGGAGGATTAAAGCCACGTCCATTATCTTGCTGCTCAACTCGTCAGGCTCCTTACCGAACATCATGTAGAGAAAGTTCGCTGCATAGTCGAGTTTTTTGCTCGGAGGTATTACAGCGAGCCCCTCCTTGATCCTGTATATATAAGCCGTTATCGTTCCGACCTTTGCCTGCAGCCTGATCGACTTCCTTATGTTTGCCTCTCTTGAGTTATCCTCGAGCTCTGGGTCGTAAGGGCCGAGCGCCGAGACAGCTGTCCTCATGATGTCCATTGGATGCGCTTTTTTAGGAGCCTTCCTCATTAGGTCAACAACTTCCCAGGGTATTTCCGCATTCTCCCTAATGCTCCTCTTTAACTCATCTAACTCCTTTCTGCTCGGAAGCCTGTTGTGCCATAGGAGGAAACACACCTCTTCAAACGATGAATACTTTGCCAAATCCTCTATCGGGTAGCCAGCATAGTACAGTATCCCTTTTTCGCCATCGATATAAGAGAGCTTCGTTTCCGTTATCACTATGTTCTCTAAACCTTTATGGATTACAACCTCGGACAACTTCCATCAAAAGAGATGTATAAGATTTTTAGCATTTATAAAATTTTTATACAAAAATAAATTAAAAATTAAAATTATTATTGTTTGTTAAGTTAACAGGGGTTCTCGTTTTTCGGTGGAATTACGTAGCAAGCGCCATGTTCCCCCGCCTTTTTGCCATCCCGCAGACATGGGGGCCTGTAGATATCAATTTCTGGAGACCTACCATCCCCTAAAGCAGGAGGGGCCGTGGGAGAGGCTCGGCATCGCCCTTCGGGTCGAACCCGCCCCGTACGTCTTCTTCCCAGGCCCTTTTGAGCTAAGTGTCATACGCATGGAGAAAGTCCTTACATCGTAAGGTCTTCTGCGTACTCCCTTCAGGTCTTTATCGTAGCACCCACATCCGGAGCAGCCTTTTGGATGTCAAATCTATTTTGAAACTGCTGATTACGGCAGGCATTCAGTGAGGCAGGAAGCTGACGGCTTCTGTCTTTCTAGAAACCTCCTAAAACCCTTATATTTGCCGATACATGCACAAGGAACATGTTCAATAAAATTGCCGTCATCGGAGCGGGCACGATGGGTCACGGGATTGCTGAGGTTGCAGCACTGAGCGGATACTATGTTCTTTTGAACGATATAAGCGACGAAATACTTTGGGAAGCTGTCAAGAAAATAGAATGGAGCTTAAGAAAGATGGTGGAGAAGGGAAAGCTGGATGAGGCTGGCTTGGCCTTAGCGCTTAGCAGGGTTAAGACGACGACGAGCCTGGAAGAAGCGGTCAACGGCTCTAGATTGATAATAGAGGCTGTCCCTGAAAACTTAGAGTTAAAAAAGGAAATCTTCTCAAAGGTTGACAAAATAGCCCATCCCGACGCCGTATTGGGTACGAACACGAGCTCCCTGCCCATTTCTGAGATAGCGGCGGCCACCTACAGACCGGATAAGGTTGTCGGGATACACTTTTTCAACCCTCCAGTCATCATGCCCCTGGTAGAGGTAGTGCTCGGGGATAGGACGTCAAGGCAAACCGTTGAACTTGTCCTAGAATTCGTTAAAACCTTAGGCAAGCAGGCAATAGTGTGCAGGAAGGACGTGCCTGGTTTCGTAGTGAACAGAATACTCGAAGCCCTCATTCAGGAGGCAGCTTGGACCGTACACAGGGGAGAGGCCTCGGTACTCGAAATAGACTCCGCGGTTAAGTACAAAGCTAGGCTTCCTATGGGTCTGTTCGAGTTATCGGACTACGTCGGCATAGACGTCCTTTACTCTGCCGGTAAAGCGATCCAGGATAGGGATGGAGGCGTCATCGTTTCCCCGCTCTTCGAGGAACACTATAAGAATGGCTGGTATGGCAGAAAGAGCGGTAGAGGGTTCTACACATACGCCGGAGATTTTTGGGAGAGGCCGAAAATCCCCCCGGAGCTTGCGGACAAGGTTAGGCTCGAGGAAATATTCGCGCCAGCGGTGAATGCCGCCGCCTGGTTGCTGAGGAACGGTGTCGTCGATAGAGAAGAGCTTGACAAAGCCGTCACGTTAGGGTTAAACTTTCCTGAGGGGATTTTGCGGATGGCTGATAAGTGGGGCATAGACGTAATCGTTCAAATTTTAAGGATAAAACAATCCAGGTATGGTGAATACTATGCTCCCGACCCCATTCTGGAAGAGATGGTAGCTAGCAACAGGCTCGGCGTGAAGACGGGTAGAGGTTTTTACGAGTATGCCCACGATTGCAAAGACTCAGGAGAGGTAAAAATAGTTCGGGAACCCCCAATCGCATGGATTATACTCAACAGGCCAGAAAAGATGAACGCGCTATCGTTGAAGATGCTGGATGAGATTTCAAGGGTGCTTAAAGGCTTGTTGACGGATAAGGAAGTTAAGGTCGTGCTCATAAAAGGAAGCCCTGATGGAAGGTCATTCTCCACGGGATTCGATGTATCAGCGTTCGCTAACCTAAAGCCCCTGGATGCGCTACTTATCTCAAAGAGGTTGCAGGAAGTCGTTAACGAACTGGAGATGTTTCCAAAGCCCGTCGTAGCCGTAATCGACGGCTATGCGTTGGGTGGCGGCCTCGAATTGGCTTTGGGTTGCGATTTTAGGATCGCGAGCACCAGAGCGGAGCTTGGATTACCAGAAATAAATCTAGGGCTAATGCCAGGCGGGGGAGGGACGCAGAGGCTTCCAAGGATTGTAGGCGAGGCTAAGGCGAAAGAGCTGATCATGCTCGGCGAGAGGTTGAAGGGCGAGGACGCTTTAAGGATCGGCTTGGTCAATTACGTCGTCCAGCCTGAAAAATTGGATGAGGAGGCAAGGAAGCTGGCCCAAAAATTGGCCGAGGCACCCCCAATCGCAATCATGACCGTTAAGAACGTTATAAGGCTTACGCGCCACGGCATCCTAGAGGAGGGTTTAGCGTTCGAGGCATCATCCTTTGCAACGCTCTTCACGACGAAAGATGCTGCCGAGGGCGTATCGGCCTTCTTGAATAAAAGGAGGCCGCACTTTACTGGAGAATAAAAATTTATCTTTTAGAAATTATATCGACATCCCGATATGGTCGAAATAGTGTACAGGCCGATTCAGCAGCTCATAATATTGGAATGCATAAAATACAAAACGCCGTCGGAGTTGTTGCAAAGCCTGATGCTTGCCCCTGGCCAACCTGCCGTCCTTTTCTGGGCTGAAGGCGTGCTGTTCTTACCGGCCCCTCTATCCCCATCCGTAGAGTTTTTTGCTGAGGAGCTAACAAAGGGTAGAATGTATTGGACGTCGGTCTCCTTCACGCTCATGCCCGGATACCAGGATAAGATTTTAACCGAGAAGGGCCCCGAGGCTAGCGTTATAAACGTTTCAAGTAGCCCGACGCTCAGGCAGGTCGCAAAATGGTTGAAGGAAAACTATGAGCATCTTTGACCTACGTGCCGACTTGCCATTCGGTTAGGTATCTTTTCTGCTCTTCAGTAAGCTCATCGATTGTGATGTTCATGGTATCGAGTTTAAGACGTGCAACTTCTTTATCGATCTCCTCCGGAACTTCCATAACCCTTCTCTCCAACTTTTCTTTGTTTTTTACGATGAACTCTACGCACAATGCCTGGAGGGAGAAAGAAAGGTCCATGACCTCTGACGGGTGGCCCTCTGCGCATACAAGGTTTACCAGCCTACCATCGCCAAGTAGATATATCCTCCTGCCGTCCGTCATTCTGAACAGCGTCATGAGCTTGCTAACCTCAACCTTTTCTTTTGCCAGCATCTCCAATTCCCTCTTTGAAATTTCCACATCCATGTGCCCAGCGTTCGCGAGGATTGCCCCATCCTTCATTTTCTCAAAATGTTCGCCCCTGATGACGTTGATGTTTCCGGTAGCCGTTATGAATATGTCGCCGTACTCTGCAGCCCTTGAGAGGGTGCTGACGTTAAAACCGTACATTACGGCTTTTAAAGCCTTTATCGGGTCTACCTCGACGACCGTTACTCTGGCCCCTAAACCCCTGGCCCTCTCAGCTATACCGGAGCCTACTTGACCAAAGCCTACGACGACGACGTCTTTGCCCGCAAAAAGTACGTTCGTAGCCCTCATGATGCCGTCTAGGGCAGATTGGCCCGTTCCGACGGGGTTGTCGAATAGGTTTTTTGATTTAGCGTCGTTCACGGCTATTATCGGATACCTTAGCATTCCCTTTTTTTCCAGGGCTCTTAGCCTTACGACGCCAGTTGTCGTTTCCTCCGTGCCGCCAACGACGCCTTTGATAATATCCTCGCCGGCACCGCCTAGAACCCCCTTTACGTAATCCACGTCTACCCCCCGTATGTCGTATGCTAGCTTGTGTAGCGTGGATACCAAGTCGGCACCATCATCCATTGTTATGGTTGGCCCGTGTAAAAGCGCGTACCCTATGCACTCATAGTACTCCTTTGAGGTCAGACCCCTGAACCCGTATACCTTTACGCCCTCTTTAACCAAAGCTGCCGCCACCTCATCCTGGGTACTGAGTGGGTTAGAGGGGCATAAGTTAACCTGAGCGCCACCTTCTAACAGCGTCTTAACTAAGACGCCCGTCTCTTTCGTGATATGCAAGCAGGCGCTTATCCTTTGGTTCTTAAGCGGTTTGTCTTTCTGAAACCTTTCCCTGATCTTCATCAACACCTTCATCTGCCCCTCTGCCCAATCCAACTTCTTCCTGCCCTCGCTTGCGTAGCTCGGGTCTTTTATCCAGAATTCCCGCAAACGCTGAGCCTCCGTCCGTTCGTGCTCTTGAATGACCGCTGGTCTAAAGACCTTGCGGTACGGCTCTTATAAACTTTATGTAGTGCGGAAAGGCATCGACGAGCATGAAAAGCATGATGAGGTGTTTACGCTAGAGTTAGGACCAGCGGAAGTTATTGCATACTTCTTCGTTGTATTGCTCCTCACCATAATCCTATCCGCCTGGAAGTATGAGCGCGGCATCATCTTCAGGCTAGGTCGTTTCGTCGGGCTAAGGGCCCAGGTCTATTTTCTTGATCCCGATAGTCGATAGGTTCGTTAAAAGTAGACTTACGAACGGTCGTAGTCGACATCCCAAGGCAGAAAGTTGTAACCAAGGACAACGTGAGCGTCGACGTCGATGCTGCGTTTACTACCGCGTTATCGATCTGAGAATTATGCGCAGGCAACCAACCTTCTAGCTCAGACAACTTTGATGGACGTGCTTGGTCAAGTCAAGCTAGACGAGCTTTTGACTAGGAGGGAAGAGCTTGGTAAGAAGATCAGCAGCATAGTCGATGAGCTCATGGAGCCTTGGGGAATAAAGGTTAGCATGGTTGCGCTAAAAGATATAACGATGCCAGAAACTATGGTTAGGACGGTAGCCAAGCAGGCAGAGGCTGAGAGGGAGAAACACTCCAGGATCATCGTGGCTGAGGGTGAGCTATTGGCCTCTGAGAAGCTAGCGGCAGCAGCAAAGCAGTACAGCGAGCAGCCCATCTCATTACGTCTAAGGGAGCTGCAGACCCTAACAGAGATTGCAAGGGAGCGAAACCTTGTCGTGGTAACCACTACACCGGCGCACCCTTGTTAGCAAGTATGGTTGCTCTACTAAAAGGCATGAGTAAGGAGGAGAAAGGTTCTAAAGGATGAAGAACTGGAAGATTCTTATTCTTCTAATGCTATCCTTGCTCGTCCTCTTCCTCCAACCAAACCTAGCCAGCTCTGAACGACCCATGGTGCTTGCTCTCAAAATAGATGGTACGATAACTACTGCTACATCAGACCTTGTCAAGGAAGCCCTGGAGTGTGCGGCCACGAGCGGGTACAGCATGATCCTCATAACGATAGATACAACGGGAGGTTTACTTTCCGCAACCTTTGATATAGTTAGTGCGATAGAGCGCTCACAAATACCTGTCATAGTTTACGTTTACCCTTCAAGGACCAAAAGCTGGTCTGCAGGGACCATTGTGCTTCTGGCATCGCACGTCGCGGCCATGGCTCCCTACACCCTTATAGGTTCCTGCCAGCCCGTAAGCTACTCTCCGTTTGGTAACCCTGAGCCCGTCCAAGACGATAAACGCCCTCACGGCTTACATAGCGGAAAGGGCCAGGATGCACGGACAGAATGAGACCGCTGCAAATCTATTCGTCACGCACAACCTAAATGAGGAGTCGGCGCTAAAGTACGGTGTAATAGACGTCGTGGCATCGGGAATAGACGATCTGCTAGAAAGAATAGATGGGATGAGCGTAAAAGTACTGGGCCAGAGCATCGTATTGCATACCAAAGATGCTACAGTACACCAGTACGAGCCGAGCCTAAGGACGGCGCTCCTGCATACGGTGAGCGACCCAATAATCGCATCCTTGGCTTTTCTTATAGGTCTCTACGCGTTGATATTCGGCATATCGGCCCCCGGCCATTTCGCAGAAATAATCGGAGCTTTTCTGCTTTTACTCGGCCTGATAGGACTCGGTTTTAACGTTAACATCGTAGCCCTTTTATTCTTGATACTGGGCTCCATCCTTATGATAATAGCAGAAGCTTATACGCCGGGCTTCGGCATACTCGGAGGATCAGGATTCTTGTTCATAATCGTCGGAAGCCTGCTTTTAATACCGTTTGGGAGCGCGCAGTGGTTGGCAAGCGAAGATTTTTACAGGATCCTCTTCAACGCCGTCATAGGCACGGCGTTGGTCATAGGAGGTTTCACGCTATTCATGGTTTATAAGGTTGTAAGGGCAAGGAGGCAAAGGCCGCTGCTGAAAGATATGATCAACGAAATAGTTTACGTGGTGGACGAGCTGGGGCCGGACAGGCACGGCTTCGTTAAGCACTCCGGCGAGTACTGGATGGCAAAGTCGCAGGAGGTGATAAAGCCCGGGAGTAAGGCTTTGGTCGTAGGCAAGGAAGGCCACGTGCTCATCGTGAAGCCTTTGGAGGAGCTTTAGCTAAGGCCAAATCAAACAGTTAAATTTATCCCACAGCATGCTTTCAGGAGTGAGGTATGGTGGACATCAGCACGAAAGATGCCTACATGAAGATGCTGGAAAGGGTAATGGCTGAAGTCAGGAACATTTCGGGTAAGTCTGGCGATAGGGTGTTGGAGCTGAGGCCGAGTATAATGCAGACGGGCAAGAATACTGTAATAACAAACTTCGGGCACCTTGCAGAAACCCTGAACAGGGATCCCGAGCATTTAGCCAGGTTCATATTTAAAGAATCCGGCAAGGCTGGCGTCTTGGAGGGTGAGAGGCTAACGATCCAAGGAAAGCTTTCGAACGAGGAGATAAAGAGGTTGCTTGAGATATACATGAAGGAATTCGTTAAGTGCCCAGTCTGCGGTGGCGTTGACACGAGGATCGAGGCTGAGAAAAGGTTTAGGTTTCTACAGTGCGACGTCTGCGGGGCAAAGAGCAGCATAAGAAAGATCTAGGCTTTTACGGCCTCAGGCCTCCAGCACTCTCTTTATCTTCTTTAGGCTCTCTGCCAGGAAATCGACCTCCGATGGGATATTATAGATGTAGAAGCTGATCCTGGCAGAGGCAGCGATGCCCAGCCTGCTGTGGAGGGGCATCGCGCAATGGTGGCCAGCCCTTATGGCAATACCATCCTCATCCAGAAGCGCTGCTAAGTCGTGAGGGTGTATGCCCCTTAGGTTAAAGGATACCAATCCGCACCTTTGCTCTGGAGAGCTTGGACCATAGTACGTAAAGCCATCTATTCGTATGAGTGTATCTAAGGCGTACTCCGTCAGCTTAACCTCATGCTTTCTTACAGCATCCATGCCTATCCGTTCTAAGTAGTCGATGGCAGCGGCAAGACCCAATGCACCCTCGACGTTTGGCGTACCGGCCTCAAACTTCCAAGGTATCTCATTCCACTCTGAGCCTCTAAAATCCACGGCCTTTACCATCTCACCCCCGACCATGAAAGGTTCCATCTCTTCGAGGAGCCTTTCCTTCCCGTATAGCACCCCGATACCCATAGGGCCGAGCATCTTATGACCGGAGAAGGCCATGAAGTCGCAACCCAGTTGTTGCACGTCAACCGGCATATGGGGTACGGCTTGGGCGGCATCGACAACAGTTACAGCCCCTGCTTCTTTGGCGTACTTGACGAGCTCGCGTACTGGGTTGATTGTTCCAAGAACGTTTGACGCGAACGTGAACGCAAACAACCTAACGTCCTTGTAGTTATCGAGCTCCTCGAGCCTCAAAAAACCCTCTTCGTTAAATCCAACAAACTTGAGCTCTGCCCCCTTCAGCTTGGAGAGATTTTGCCATGGCACCAGGTTGCTGTGATGCTCCATCTCTGTCGTTAGAAGCACGTCGCCACGTCGTACGTTGCTCAACCCCCAGCTATACATCACGAGGTTTATCGCCTCCGTCGCATTCCTAGTGAATACGATCTCACGGGGGCTTCTGGCATTTATGAACCGTGCTACCTTCTCCCTTGCCTCCTCGTATGCAGCGGTGGCCTCCTCGGCTATGCTATAAACCCCTCTGTGAACGTTAGCGTTAAACTTTTCATAGAAATTTTTTACTGCCTCGATTACCTGTATGGGTTTTTGCGCCGTCGCGGCAGAATCCAGGTAGACGAGAGGTTTTCCCCTCACTTGCCTTTTTAGCAACGGAAAGTCTTCCCTAACCCTGCTGCCGAATTCAAAAACATCCTTCATTCCAGTCTACGAGCTATCCTTTTTTGGTGCTTTTAAGTTTTCGATCAATGAAGGATCGTGCCTGCTATGTTTATAAAATAGTCAGGCACGCATGCTCTTGGGAAGACGGTTGCCAGAAGCTTTTCCGAAAGAAGTTCTTGACCACTACAGAAAGCCAAGGAACTACGGAGAGATGAAGGATGCGGACGTTACGGTGAGGGAATCGAATAGGTTATGCGGCGATTATGTAGAGATATACCTGAAATTCAACGGCAATAGGATTTCTGCCATATCTTTTAAAGGCCAGGGGTGCATGATAAGCCAGGCCTCAGCATCCATGCTAACAGAGCTCGTGAAGGGTAAGGAGGCAGAAGAGGTGTTGAAGCTTACAAAGTACGATGTGCTTAGGATGCTGGGTTTGGAACTCGGGCCCGTAAGAACGAAGTGCGCTACCCTGCCGCTCGTAGCGTTAAAGAAAGGTATAGAATCATATCTATCAAGAAGATAATCAATATAAGCTGGTTGGATGGTATGAATAGCTATGGTTTCGTGGAGCGTGGCTTTTAAGAAGGCAGCAGCTTACGTTGGCTTTCTGATAGTATGGGTGATCGTAGGCAGCGTGATAATCGGTGCAGGATTCCTTGTAGGGGGGCTCGGGGTGAAAACTGGGCCGTTTAACATTCCCGTGCCCACTATGGCAAACCCTTTGGTCGCCGTTGTGTTCATCGTGGTAGGCTACATTGTCATCTTTCTCGGAATGATGGCTACGTTGTTCAAAATAATGGCAGAAATCACGGCAGAAGAAGTGGAGAGGAGGCTAAAAACAAGCGCCGGCTAAAACTTCTTTTTTATTTTACTATGCTGAGCGAAAGCTATACGCAACAGCTGTACCTCTATCTTGATAAGCATAAGAGTGATTCATTCACGAAAACGCGTCTCTAAATCCATTCCCATTAAGTACCACTATCGCTATTTATATCCTCATAGTCATTCCAACGTGAAAACACACCCTGTACCAGTAGCCGTTGAAGGCATGGGCAGGCCTCAAAAGCTAACGAAAAGGTTATAGATACCCGAAGCTAGAAGCTGCCATAATCCCTCACAAATTTCTAAAAAAAGTCACGCTGAAAAGGATAAGAGCGTCCGAAGCGAGCCGCTCCGTTCTTCCAGCCGAAACTGAGAGGCGACCCACAGTAAACCCATGGCTACGAGTAATGCGGCTATTACATCCATTCCTATACCTGCTTTCGTGAGTGCAGAGAAGGAAGTATGGGCCCGGCGGGACTTGAACCCGCGACTTTCGGCTCCGCAGGCATACGCACTTCGCTCGACGCCCTGTCCATTCTAGGCCACGGGCCCGATGCTTTTTCTTACGGATTGCATCGATTGGCAGGACTTAACCTTTTTTGCAAAGTCAAGGCGTCGATAGCAATGCCCATCCACTAAGCATAAAAAGTTAAAATACAGTAAATGGACGATTCTGCAAGAAAACATCCAGAGGACTGATCAGCTTTGTCGAAGCCGGATTACAGCCCGATCGAGAGCCCAGTAGCGTATGAGGCAAAATGGGCTAGGCTATGGCGGGAAGGAAGGATATTCGAAGCCGACCCGATTAAGGGTAAACCAAAGTTCTTCATCTGCGTCCCCTACTCTTACCAGAACGGCCCCTTGCACCTTGGGCATGCCTTTACGTTCACACGCGGCGACAGCTACGCAAGGTTTAAGCGGATGCAGGGCTTCAACGTGCTTTTCCCTTGGTCGTGGCATTGGACGGGTGAGGCCGTTGCTGGCACGAGCGAGCGATTAAAACGTGGCGACCCGGCGATAGTGAGGTTGTTGAGGGATATAGACAACGTGCCAGAGGAGTTGATACCGCGCTTCACGGACCCTGCCTTTATATGCAAATACTACACGGGTGAGAATAGAAAGGTCGTCGATGCCATGGGTTTTTCCGTCGACTGGAGGAGGGAGTTTTATACGACGGATTTGCACCCTTACTATAGCAAGTTCATCCAATGGCAGTATCTGAGGTTACGCGAAAAAGGCTTCGTCAGCATGGGCGAGCACCCCGTTGTGTGGTGTCCGGCTTGCCAAAGCGCGACGGGCGACCACGATAGGTTGGTCGGCGAGGGCATAGTCCCAGAAGAGTATACGCTCGTGTTTTTTGAATGCGATGGCTTTTACCTGGCAGCCGGTACGCTAAGGCCAGAAACGGTATTCGGCGCTACGAACGTCTGGCTCAACCCGTACGCGGAGTACGTGCTAGTCGAGTACTATGGCAAGAGGATTTTGGTGAGCAGAAAAGCGGCGGAGAAGTTAATGGAGCAAAAACATGGGATCAACATTCTGAGACCGATTAATGCCAAAGAACTCATGGGCAAGAAATGTAAGGCTCCGATTACTGGCTCAGAGCTGCCCATACTCCCCGCGGGCTTCGTTGACCCAAACGTCGTATCCGGCGTGGTGTTCAGCGTACCGGCCCATGCACCTTACGATTACGCGGCGCTACTGGAACTACAAAGGAATATAACAGAAGGCATGAGCATGTATGCCGAGCTTCTTAAAGGGCTGAGGCCTATATCCATAATAAGCGTCCCAGGATACGGAGACTTTCCTGCGGTGGAGGTCGTGAATAGGATGGGCATATCGGGGCAAGATGATGAGAGGTTGGAAGAGGCAACCAGGGAGGTGTACTCCAAAGAGTTTCATGAAGGTATAATGAAAAATAACTGCGGCGAGTACTCGGGCTTACCCGTAAGGGTAGCGAGGGATGCCGTCAAAGCTAGGCTCATTTCGTCGGGCTTAGGGGACGTGATGTATGACCTGCCAAGCAAAGTCGTTTGTCGTTGCGGTAGCGAGTGTTTGGTAAAGGTCGTGAAAGACCAATGGTTCCTCACGTACTCTGACCCAGAGTGGAAGAAGAAGGTAAGGATGCAGATAATGAAAATGAACATATTCCCCGAGGAGGCAAGGCAATGGTTCTTGAACGTCGTTGACTGGCTCCGTGACTGGGCATGCACGAGGAAGACTGGGTTGGGGACCCCGCTACCTTGGGACAGATCGTGGATAGTAGAAACGTTGAGCGATTCGACGATATACCCTGCCCTGTACACTATAAGCAAGTACATGAATGACGGAACTGTTAAACCCGATCAGCTCACGTTAGAAGTTTTTGATTACGTTTTCCTAGGCGTTGGGGATCCGGAGAAGGTTTCAAAAGAAACCGGCATTCCCAAAAGCGTACTGGAAAGCATGAGGGACGAATTCCTTTACTGGTATCCCGTGGATTGTAGGATATCCGCGAAGGAGCTCGTACCAAACCATCTGACGTTCTACATTTTCCACCATGTTGCCCTTTTCGACGAGGGCCTCTGGCCTAGGTGCATCGGCGTCAACGGCATGGTAACGGTCGAAGGGGAGAAGATGAGCAAAAGCAAGGGTAACATGATACCGATAAAAGCGGCCTTGGCGAAGTACGGGGTAGACGCTACAAGATGCACACTACTTCTGGCTGCGGAAGGCATGGATGACCCTGATTGGAGGGATAAGAACGCTCAAGAGACTAGGAGGATGCTGGATCTTTTCCTAAAAATAGTGGAAGAAGCCACGTCTTCGGAGTTGGAGGCGTGTGAGGATAGGCTGGAAAGATGGCTCATCAGCAAGATGGTCAAGAGGGTGAAGGTCGTGACGGATGCTATGGAATCCCTAAAGACTAGGACTGCATGTCACGAAGCCCTTTACGGGATGTACAATGACTGGAAATGGTACGTCAGGAGAAGGAAAAAGCTAACGCGCTCCGTGCTAACCTTCTTGGATACATGGGTAAGGCTACTGGCACCATTCGCGCCCTTCACCGCTGAAGAGGCCTGGTCCAAGCTAGGCAATGGCGGCTTCGTATCCCTTGCCAGGTGGCCCGATTACCGTCCGGAAGAGGTTGACGAACTAGCCGAGGCGTCGGAGGAGCTGATAGCTAGGTTGCTGGGGGACCTGAGGGAAATAATAGAGGTCACCGAAAGGAAACCCATCAGGGCTCACGTCTATACCTCTTCGGCATGGAAGCTGAAGGTGCTATCCATCATACTGGGCTTTGATTTAAAGGACGTCATGAAGGAGCCGGGCATAGTGATCAAGGAATCTTTGAAGGTTTTTCCTGATAAGAGAAAAGAGATACCTTCCATCGTCAAAAAAATCGTGGAGCATATCTCCTCGTTCCCGTCTGAAATCTCCAGGAATGTCTTGCTCGAGTTAGCCTCGCAAGAGAAGAAGGTATACGATGAGGCCAAGAGTTTCCTAGAGTCGGAGATCGGGTGCCCTTTCCATATCTGGGCTGAGGACGAGCCAGGGATATACGACCCCATGGGGAAGTCTAGGCATGCACTACCGCTCAGACCTGGGATCTTCGTCGAGATAAATCCTTGAGTGGATGGTTGGTTTTATGGACGATGTGGAGTGGGTGAGGAGCGTTTGGGATAAGCTACTAAGGGCAGCCGAGGACCTAAGGTACCTTTTAGATAGGGAATACAAAAGAGAGTCAGCCGTTGACTTTGTAGCGAACAGGTACGTGCTTGACAGGATGGCTAGGAGCATACTGTACCGGTGCGTCTCCTCTTCAGAGTGGGCTAGGAAGGTGAGGGAAAAGGCCATGGACCCGAGCGGGCTGAAAGGCGTTAAGGTTGCGGTAGATGGCTTCAACGTGCTGAATACCTTGCAGTCGTTCAAGGATGGCAGGCTGTTGGTGCTTTGCGACGATGGCGTGGTGAGGGACGTTTCAGAAGTCCATGGGGATTTCAAGCCGACGGGTGCGACCGAGGGTCTTATAAGGTTGATCGTTAAGACCCTAAAGGAGCTCAAGGCCGAAGAAGCTATCTTCTACTACGAAAGCCAGATAAGCAGGAGTGGCGAAATATCGGCCCTTACGAGAAAAATCTTGGAAGAAGAGGGCATGAAAGGCTCGGCGGAGACTGAGAAAAGCGTCGACTCGGCCCTTCTCAGGGATAGGTGCGTAGTGGTCTCAAGCGATTCGGTCGTAATACATAGGGCTGATAGGTTTTTTGACCTGGCGGGTTATATCATCTTAAAAGAAAGGCCGTATAACTTGGTATCGCTAAAGAACGTTTGACGCTCTAACTGCCGAAGCCCTGGTTTTTGCTCTAAGGCTTTCATCTACCGGTAGTTCATAGACTTTTAGCCTCCGATCAGGAGGCGCCACGCCCGGTGGGCATTCCCCCTTCATGGGTGGTGCCATACGTTGCTATGAGCGTATAGCCCGATTGCCCGAACCTACCTGCCCTTTTCGCAAGTTTTTATAAAAACTTGTAGCACGCATCGCTAAGAGGGCACTTCGAGCACTCAGGATCGGAGGAGCGGCACGCAACCTTTGTGATGACGAGCGAGGAAGCGTAGAAGAGCTTGTAATCAAAAAGGTTCCTCGGCAACCCTGATTCGATAAACCTTCTGAACGCCTCATAGCCCTTAGGAACGCTGAAACCAACCCGCTCTAAAACTCTAGCAACTAGCCTCGAGGCCGGAAATATTAAGTGGTTCCCTGCAAACAAAAGGATCGAATCAGCAGTCTCATACCCTATGCCATTCACCCCTAGAAGGTCTGCCCTTACCTTCTCTAAGTCCCTGTTAATAAAACGCTCCCAGCCGCCGTTTTTAACAACAGCATCGGCTAACCCCTTCAGCTTTTTAGATTTGCTGGCATTCATGCCGACCGATCTTATGCAGTTTTTTATGAAGTTCGCGCTCGATTTTTTAATGGCAACGAAGTTGTTCAAACGCGCTAACCTTAAGTTCTCGTAAGCTTTCTTTACGTTCTCCCACCTAGTCTGCTGGACTAGAACCGCCGTTATGGCAACCTCTTCTGGGCTTTCTAAACCTCCCCACCACTTTGGCGAGTGGGCGTCGCATGGGTACCAATCAAAGTATGGTAGAAGCCCCATTAACTTGCTCCTGTAAACATCGAGCAAGCCGATCATGGACAGCTCCGTATTCAGCGTTTTCTCTACTCCTCCTTCTGCGGGTTAAATCTGCTAAAGAGGTTAAGGAGGACTTTTTGGTCCACGCCCGCCCTTAGAAGCCGAGCCTCCACCTCCTCGGCGAACTCCCTCGCGACTCCCTTAGGCAAGCTTACTAGGCTGTCGACTATATCCAGCGGGAAGGGGAGGCCTGTCGCTGGGTCCCTCGACGCGTAAACGTACCAGAGAGCCTTCTTTACCCACTCAGGGTCGCTCCCCTTCCAAAACTCTACGCATACTGGCGGATGTTCCTCCATGGTCTTAATGTAGCAGCGCTTCGTATCCATGACGTACGTTATGTAAGATTCGTCGCCCAAGTCGGCTTTTATTTGAACCCTGAGCCTTCTCTCGACCCCTCTAAGAATATCCTCGGGGTCCTTTCCTTTTAACTCCCTCGAAACCTCCCTGTACCAGTTTAGTATGTTAAAGTTCACATCAAAAGCCTCATCGTACGAGAAGAGCGTGCACGTCTCCATGAGGATGCTCAAAATAGCACGGTCGTTCAGGCCTATCGGCTTGCTCGAGGGATACTTGTAAGCGATCCAACCGTCTATCGAGGCGGTATTCACCCTTTTTATTACGCCCAACGCCCTGCCGGATTTTACCAACTCAACCGTTAGCTTTGTTACCTCGTCCACGAGCTCTTTTCCGGTTTTAAAGCCCGTATGCCTGCCGAAGGGCGTCCAATCGATCTCCTCATCAAGTATCTCGCTGCATCTGGCCCTGTAACCGAAGAAGCTACCGTCCAGCATCAGTATGTCAGGCGAGTGCTTTCTCAAGGCACGATGGGCCATCAACCTCTCGTAGTACGTCATGAAGAGCTCGACGATCTTGGAAAATTTTTCGTGCGGTAGGATCTGCCTATCGCTGTAATAATCGCTCATGAATTCCTCATCAAGCCCCTCCAAGCCTTTGAAGAGCTTGTAGGCGCTTGCGAATAGGGCGTACCTAAGGCTTATGCGCTCGTTGCAGACAGGGGAATCGGAACCATCGACGCAGGCGACCAGAAGCTCATCCCAACCTTCGTAGCTCTCGAGCCTCTTTATCTTCAGCATCTTCCTTAACGTTTCTACGGCATTCGCATCGACTAGGTTGGCACGTATCAATTTTTGAGCCTCAGCCTCAGCAAGCTCGAAGAACCTGCTCTGTAAAACCTTGGGCATCCTGCTCCAGTCGGGATACTCATCAAGCTCCTGCCGAACGCCCAACCTTCTCATCCTCCCTTATCTGAAAGCTCAGAAGGAGCGGGATGGGTGACGGGTTCATCTTGCCGACGAAGTAAAAGTGGCCCTCTGGAAGCCTTAGGAGGTTCTCTGGTTCTACCCCTGACATCGCAAATAGCTTTGAGGCCTCGTCCAGGTCTAGGGGATGTATTCGTCCTATGAATAGAGTGTTCAGGTTCCTCCTAACGGCGGCGTTTATTCCTATCTCACCGGCAATGCCCTGGGAGAGAAGGATCATCGAAAGGCCATATGTCCTACCGAGGGCACACAAGGAGGTTATCATCTCGGTCGTTTCCTCCTCGAGGTCACGGGGTGAATACGGACAGTACTGCGGGGCCTCGTCTATGAGGAGAGCTACGTTTAACCTGTTCTTCTTCTCCATTAAGTCCTTAAGGTACCTCGCTACCGATAGGAAAACCGAAAGCTTCTGCTCTTTGCTACCGAGGCTCATGTCTATGACGAGAACGTGCTGGGCCCTCAGCCTTTCTACTATCTGCTCAGGCCCCATCTTACCAAGAACAGTTTCGAAGTCGTCCAAGGTAATCCGCTTAAACCCTTTTTCTAAGCGGCGTACGTATATCCTGCCCCACTGGGTTATATTACCCTGCTTATCCCTATTATCCTCTTCTATTGCCCTTTTTATTTTAGAGTAGAGTACTTCCTTTGCTCCCTCGGGAGGGTAGGACTTCCACTCGCCGTCGGAAAGGGCCTCCTCGAGGTAGGCCCTCATCGTATCTGCCATTTTGCCGGAGCCAAAGTTTCCCGCCTTTGAGCATAGGTAGGATATTATTGCCTCATCGTCCAACTCTATATCCCGCATCGATATCTTCCCGTCGAAGTAGGGAGCGTAATCCGAACCCTTCCAGTCAAAAACCAAAACATCGTAACCGGCCTTCCTGAGTAAAGGAATTAACTCGTACCTACAGAAGAAGGATTTTCCCGACCCCGTCACGCCGAATACGCCTATGTGGAACGGTATGTACTCCTCGCGCACTGGCACTTTCCAGCTTACGACATCTTTGTAATGTCCTATTTTCAGGCTGTATGGGCCGAAGTAGGAAAATGGGTCCTCGTGCTCTTCAAAAAGCTTTACGGGCGATGTTGGGGCTATTATGCGTTTGTTCTGCTCGATCCTTCCCCTCGATACGTCGCCTATCACCACAAGGTTAAAGCCGAAAAACTCCTTTGCAGTGCTCGGCTGCCTGCCAGCCTTAGCGTAGGCAACGCCGGGAGAATATATAGTCGCCCTCAGGGCGTCGTTTATACCGATGCCTCCCCTGCAGACTGCTAGTATCTTACCGCCGTTCCTGTTCTCCACCAAGACCAGGCTTTCGTTCTCTACTTCCCTCTCCATCCCCTCGTTAAGTATCATCGTTACGCGGGATTCTGTCGCATGGCTCGCCACGATGCCTATCACTTTCATGAACGCTGCATACTTTCCTATGCTAAAGGCTCTTTTATACCTTTGAAGAGGTAAAACAAGCCCGACAGAATAAAAAATGGGGTTTTGTTTAAATTCTCAATGCTTCTTCATGAAGGCGTCGTAAGGTACCCACTTAGCCTCGTAAGGAACCCTCGGGACCTGGGACGCTATCCTCTTTCCTATCTCGTCGGCCGCCTTCATCGAGTAGAATATGTGCTCCACCGGGTCAACGATGTTCTTGTAAGGACCTATCTCCTTAGCCTGCATGTTCATGTAGAACTCGGTATGGATTGTGGAGCCTGGGTCGAGCGTCGCCTTCTCCGCCGCCTTCCATAGCATCTCGTCGTTCGGCTCGCCAGGCTTGAATCCTATCTCCTCGAAAGTTAGCGGCAGGCCTACCCTATGCCCCCACGTAGCGTACTCCAGTATCTCGCTCATCGGAGCGTCCTCTGATATAAGCTGGACGAAACCTCCCCAGAACACTAGCTCCCCATGCGTCGGGAACTTCTCCGGAGGTATGTAGTGCTCTATCGCCGTTAATCCATAGTAAACACCGTGTGCCGCGCCCAAGCCGCAACTCTCGAAACCAAGCCCGCTGAATAGCACGTTCGTCTCTATTATGGCCTCTAGCTGGGGCGAAACTACCTTCTTCCTCGCGGCGTCCATCGCAGCCTCCCCGTATGCCTTCAGCCTCTCCCATTGGTTCTCGCAGATGAGGAAGGCTAGGTCTGGTCCTGCTCCGAGCCACTCTGGCTTTACGGCTAAGTTCTTTGCTCCTGTCCTTACACAGGCCCTTCCCTCGAACTTCTTGGAGGCTGCGTCTCCCATGCCTCCGGCGAGCCACCTTGCAGGAGCCTCGGCGACTATCTTAGAGTCTATTAGGACCATGGCCGGGTTCAGGTTGAAGTACCAAACCTCTTTGAATACGTGGTCTGGCGTATAAACGACAGAAAGGGCGCTGGTAGGAGCGTCCGTCGCCGTTATCGTCGGTATGACTATGCTCTCGCCGCCCAGCTTATCCCCGACGATTTTACCAGTATCTATAACCTTGCCGCCTCCTGCTGTTATTACGCCGTCGCAGCCGTTCTCCCTTCCTATCTTCGTGAGCCTCTCTATCTCCGGCTCGCAGCACTCCGGACCGTACGGAACCTTTTCGCCGAATACCGCCTCGACGTACTTCACGCCCTCCTTCTCAAGGCCTGACTGGAGCCCTGCCTTCCTGCATGCCTCGAGGGCCCTCTTCCCGCCAATTATTAACGGCTTCTTGACGTATATCTTGGCGAGCTTTCCTGCGACCTTCATCGCGCCAGGACCTATGACGAACCTTCTCGGGAATATCATCATCTTAAGACCTGGCTGCATTTTTTACATCATGAGCGTAATGGTTAAACCGATTGGGTAAATAAGACTTTTGGAGAATTAATTCATAGAAAAAGGCCCACCCATGCAATTACCTAGGAAATTCGTTTTAATAAGGCTGAGCTTATAACCCTATCCTCCGATTTTTACGTATAATCCGACCTCTTCAAGCCTTTCTTTTATATAATTTAATCTTTCTTTCGAGGGAGGCCCATGACCCCTCATCTTGTATTCTATGCCGAGCCTATCGTACTTTTCGCTTACGTCGTGAAATGGCAGTATATCGACCTCATTTATCACACCAAGTTTTGAAACGAGGGACAAAAGCCCCTTTAGATTTTCCTCGGTGTCTGTTATTCCAGGGATTACCGGGAATCGTAAGATTACTGAGCTACCCTTACCTTTCTCCACAAGCTTTGCCAAGTTTTTCTTTATAGGCTCGTTCGAAACGCCGGTGTATTTCCGGTGTTCCCTATCGTCCAACAATTTTATATCATAAAGGAATAGGTCGACACTGTCCACGAATGCTTCAAACACTTCTGGCGGCGCGTATCCAGATGTATCCAGCGTTACGTGTATGCCCATCTTTTTACACCCTCTCAGAGCCTCTTTTAAGAATAGCGGCTGGAAGAGCGGCTCCCCACCCGAAAAAGTAACGCCTCCTCCGGAGCGGTCATACAAGAGGACATCCTTCTCGATCTCTTTTAATAATTCGCGAACGGTAACCTCATATCCGACAAGCTTTAAGGCGCCAGTAGGGCAATGCTCTGCACAGATGCCGCACCTTGAGCAGTAAGCTCTGTTGATGATTTGCTTTTCTCCGTCGAACGAGATGGCTTCTTGTGGACACGCACTCGCGCACGTTTTGCAGCGAATGCACCTATACTCGAAATACATTAAGTTCCTCAACGACTCTATCCCTTCTGGGTTATGGCACCACCAACATCTAAGCGGACATCCTTTCATGAAGACCGTCGTTCTGATACCGGGACCGTCATGGATTGCGTATCTCTCTATGTCGAATATGACACCTCTGATCGAACCGTTCGACGCCTCGGCGTGCTTTTTGGAACACAAAACGGACAGCGGTCCCGTCACCTCATAGCGTTTTCTGTTCCGTTCTTGCGATTATCTCTTCCTGAAGCCCCCTCGGGAGGTTTACGAAGTAATCGCTGTAACCTGCAACCCTTACCATCAAGTCTTGGAAGTCTTGGGGACGTTTTTGCGCCTCCCTCAGCAGCTCTGCGCTAACGACGTTAAACTGCACATGGTGGCCTCCCAACGTGAAAAACGTTCTTATTAGCTGTACCATCTTCCTAATGTTTTCTGCATCAAGCAATAGGTCTGGGGTGAGTTTCTGGTTAAGTAGCGCGCCTCCCGTTTTGTCCCAATCGACCTTCGCTACGGACCTAAAAACCGCCGCTATGCCCCTTCTATCCATTCCTTGAACAGGCGAAACGCCCTCAGAAAGCGGCTCGCCAGCCTTCCTTCCATCGGGGGTAGCACCGGTTACTTTTCCGAAGTATACGTGCGCTGTCGTTGGAAGGAAGTAAACCCTGCGTGAAGCCTTCCTTATCGGTGTCGGAGGAATCCCCTCCACGATCTCCACGATAATGTCCACTACCCTTTTCGCAATCTCGTCGGCATAATCATCGTCGTTTCCATACTTTGGCGTCTTGTTAAGGAATACCTGCCTCATGATTTCATACCCGTCGTAGTTTCTGCTTAGAGCCTTAAGAACCTCATCCATCGTGAAAAGCTTTCTTTCGAACACGTTGTACTTTAAGGAGGCCAAAGAATCCGTGAGGGTCCCCAACCCGACGATTTGGATGTAGCTAGTGTTATACCTTGCCCCACCGGCATTATAATCCTTCGCATTTTTTACGCAGTCTTCAATCCAGAGCGATAAGAATGGTACCGGGAGGTATTTCGCATACAGCGCCTCTATTATATCGTTTCCCTTGCATTTGATTGACACAAAGTACTTCAGCTGCCTTACAAAAGCATCAAACAGCTCTTCAAACGTTTTGAATTTTTTCGGGTCGCCTACTTCTATTCCTATCCTCTTACCCGTTCTAGGATCCACCCCATTGTTTAACGTGATTTCCAAAATTTTAGGGAGGTTCAGGTATCCAGTTAAAATGTACGCCTCCTTCCCGAAGGCTCCTGTTTCAACACAACCGCTAACACCACACGCCCGTGCATCTTCTAAGCTCTTCCCTTGCCTCAGCATCTTAATTACCGCGCCATCAAAATTGAAGAGCGGAGGCTCTCCGAATCCTTGGGCTACGACTTCTAAGGCTTTCATTACAAAGCGGTCTGGATTCTTGTTGCTTATTAAAACGGCTGTATTTGGCTGCATCGTTTGCATCTCCTTTAATACCTCCAAAATTAAGTACGAAAGCTCATTGACAGCATCCGACCCGTCCACTTTTAACCCTCCAACGTTAATCTTCGAGAAGTCATTGTACGTAAAGCTTTCTTCTAGCGTTACGCCAACTTTAGGAACGGCCGGTTGGTTGTTGAACTTCAGCCAAAAAGCTTCTAACAGTTCCTTCGCCCGTTCCCTCGTCAACCTTCCCTCCTTTATGTCCCGTTCGTAGAACGGGTAAAGATGCTGGTCGAGCCTTCCTGGGGTGAATGAATCCCATGGATTCGTTTCGTAAGTTATGCCGACGTGAATGAACCAGTAATGCTGGAGAGCTTCCCAAAACGTTCTTGGTGGGTGGGCTGGAACCCAATGACATATCTCGGCCATCTGCTTCAGCTCTTCCCTTCTTTGCTCGTTTTCTTCTATTGCCGCCATCCTCTCAAGCTTTTCAGCGTACCTCTCCGCATATTTCACGATAGCGTCCGCAACGATATCCATCGCCTTTAACTCTTCCAGCTTATCGAAGTATTCAGGGTCGCTTGGGTCCATCTCATCCATTTTACTCCTGATTTCTCTCTTCACGTCCAAGATTCCCGTTTTGAATATCCTCTCTCCTCCGGCGGTATGTCCGGGCGCTCTTTGCTCCATGAATTCTGTCCATACGCCGGCCTCGTACGCATCTTTCCACTCTTTCGGAAGGTTATCGAAGATCATGTCCCTCATCGAGTTGCCCATCCAGAACGAAATGACCTCATGCTCGTAAAGCTCCTTTGTCCTCTCATCGACCTTATACGGCATGTTCTTTCTTGAGTTTAGGGTTTCAAGATCCATGGATGTATGGACGCATATCTCGGGATAGGTTGGAACCTCCTTTGGCCCCGTACCCCTTATCCCGACGATAAGCTGCCCCTCCTCAACTGGAATGCTCACGCGTTCCATTAGGTATTTGAACATCAAAGCACGCTGAACTGGGATGGATTTCCCTTTCGCGGCACCGCTCCTGTAGAATTCGGTTACCAGCAATGCCCTCTCTGCAGAAACCTTAACTTCAGCTTTAACGCTCTCATCCCTAAGCTTTGCAATCCTTTCACTTATTGGTCTGATGCACGATTTCCTCCGTTCCAGCTCCGCGCTTATTTTTGCATGTGGGATTTCAGACATTCTCACATTGAATCCCTAAAAATTGATTTATATCCTTTTATTTCCACCGAACTAAGTTCGTTGAACGGTTTTGGATACCCCATCCTTTTGTGATAGTGTTTATCCTACAGAGAATGCGGGCTGCTAACAGCCGAGGCTGTGGGATTCTTGCCTCTGAGGCTTCATCGGTCGTTCATTGCCTTTTAGGCTCACGCTTCATCCTGTTACCACCTTAGAAGCAAGGGCCGTGCCACCAGCCCTTTAACGAAGTCTCCATGATGGGGGAGGCCATACACTCGCCAAACCTCTGCTCCTTTCGGCCGGAGGCTTATTCAGGCCTTTGGAAATACAGACAGCATACGAGTGGCTTGCTCAAAAATTTAAAATCATGTTTTTAATTTTCAACGATTCATCCCACACCTAAAGGATGCGGATCTTCTCGTCGAGCACAGTAACTATATCATATAGGCCGTTCATGCCAAGTCTTTGTAGGTCTTTATTTGTATGTTGTATTTTTGCCTTATGCCGTCCTTTATGGAGAGTATCCTTGAGTCTTCGGTGATCAAGCTTTCTCCTGCTGCGATGGCAGTTGCCAATATAATCCTGTCCATGTAGTCTTCTATGAGTTCTTTTAGCTTATGCGCCAGGGTTATTATCTTTTCTGTATAGAAGGGGATTACTCTGAATGTTTTGAGTATGACTTCTATGGCTTTTATTACGTCGCTTGGCGGTATATCCAGCCTAGATGCCTTAGCTTGCATCTCGAAAAGTGAGATTAAGCTGACCTTTAGGTCTGTGAAACTTATTCTCTCTTTAGTTCTGTTCTCCGCTATTGCCCTTAAGAGGTCTGTCTCTACACCTATACGTACTAAGGGGAGAAGATAGGTCGTATCTATTATAAGATGGTCGCCCAGAAAAACCCAGAGCTTTAGCTCTGGGATGAATGGGCAAAGGTTTAAATATATTAAATATAAAAGTTTGAAAAATAATTTTGGAATGTTTCCTTGAAGAAGGATGTTCAGGTTACAGTTGTAGGAAAGCTTTTCAAGCCTAATCCAGGCAAGGTTTTAGCTTTAAACAAAACTCTTGAAGAATACTTTAAGCTTGTAAAATGGTATCTTGACTTTAACTCAAAGTCCAAGAAATTCCTTCATGCTAATGGTTATGAAAAAGCTAAAAGACTCTTCAATCTTAACACAGCCTTAATTCAAACCGCAAGAGATAAAGCAGTTGAAGTTTTAAAGAGCTTTGATAAATGCAAAAACGAGGATAGCAATCTGAAACTCAAAAAGATTTCAATACGTTTTGATAATAGATGCTATAACTTTTCTAAGACAGCCAACGTTTTAACACCATATTGGTTAACTTTAAGCCTAAACAAAGGAAAAAGAATTAGCTTACCAATAATCTTTGGAGAGAGGCAAAAACAAAGAATAGAAGAAGCATTTAAAGGAGAATGGAAGTTTGCAACAGTTGAAATGGTTAAGCACAATGAAGAGTGGTATGCATATTTTGTTCTAACGAAAACTGTTGAGCTTCAAGATGAGCATGAAACAATAATAGCTATAGACAGAGGAGAGCACAACTTAGCTGTTGCAGTTGCCATTTCGAAGAATAATCCAGAAAAGCCTATGAAAGGAAAGTTTTGGAGAGGAGAAGAAATCAAGCGTACAAGAGGACTTTACGGGCATATTAGAAGGAAACTTCAGGAGAAGAAGCTGTTAAAGAAAGTTAAGGAGTTAAGAGGGAAAGAAAAACGAAAAATAAACCAGCAACTTCATATAATAGCAAATCAGATAATAGTGTATGCAAAACAATTCCTAAAACCAATAATAGTAATGGAGAACTTAAATGGAATACGTAGAAACTTTAAGAAGGCAAAGAAGCTTAACAATCGTTTCCATTCGCTACCGTTCAGAAAGCTCCAAACAATCATAGAGTATAAGGCAAACCTTGAAGGCATAGAAGTCAAATACTTAACAAAGAAAGAAACAAAGAACACATCTAAAACCTGCCATAGATGCGGGCATGTTGCCCAAGTTAAAGGAAGAGAGTTTAGGTGTCCAAGATGTGGGCTAATCTACAACCGAGACTTAAACGCATGTGTGAACATAGCCCATGCCTTAATGCGAGGCATGGGATGGCGGAGCCGTGAACCCCGCGAACCAGCAGATGGGGAGATAGGCGTAAAGCCTACTCTAAACGCTGGAAGCTCCCTACTTCAGTAGGGAGTAGCTCACCAACGCTCCTCGAGCCTCTTACTCAGCCGGCCTCGAAACTCCTCGAGCTCTTTTTGAGACACACTGACTATCTTTTCGGAGTATATTAGCTCAAGAAGCTCGGCCCTGCTGCCAAGCCCTTCTTGCAACAACTCATTTATGAGTCTAGAAAGCGCACGGGTAGTCCCATACCTTTTAACGCATTCGTTAACCAATTTTCCGTACAGATCATCGTTTAGCAGTATGGTTGTACGCTTAACTATAATTTAACTATATAATAAACATTACGAGAATTTTTGAAAATCGAAATTATTACCCGAAATCGTTCTTTTGGTCTATCCTCACACCTTCTAATAAAGTAAAAAGGTGTGGTCCCGCGGGCAGGATTTGAACCTGCGACACTCCGGTTTCTGTGCGCCTGGTAGGCTGGGCAGGCCTGCCATCGGCAGACCCTACAGCCGGAAGCTCTACCAGGCTGAGCTACCGCGGGATCCATTTCTTGCCATTATCCGGGAAATTTTCTCAATGTCGGCCAGCATGGCCTCGCGTACCATCGGAATGCCCCTCATTGCAAAAGCAATATTCAAGGATATTTATGCTTTATTCTTCTATAACTTTGCAGCGGTTTAAAAGTTACCAAATCGGCGAGAAAGCCGCGTCTTTCAAGAGTTGGACGAACACCGACAGTATTTAAATATGAAAGTTCTGAATGCTGCCTGGATGTCCAAAAATGAGCCTCCGAGCCAGGGAGGTTCGGCAGGTATAGGGCTTCAGCTGGGTCCCTGAAGTTCGGGACGACCGCCTCCTGAACGTAGTGATGGCCCGTGCCCTTACGGACTCAAGGATGTGGACAAGCACAGGGAACAAAAAGGAGGAAGTTAGCCAAAACAAGGTTAACAGAACCTCTCCTACATCCTACGGTTAGCGTGTTTTTCTGGGCAAAATGCTGTCCTACAATCTAGGAGTCCGCGATACTGTCAGAAACAAAAAGAAGAGTTAATAGGGAATGGCCGACGGATGCCTCATTAAAAATAGAAGACCCTCAATCGTAAGTCGACTGGCTCTGTTCCCTCATGAATTGGTACAGGTAGTAAACACCGCCAGCACCCTTTCCTGTCGAGCCGCTACGCTTCCAGCCGCCAAAGGCCTGGACGCCCACGACGGCACCCGTTGTTGAGCCGACAATCCTGTTCGCGTAAGCAACGCCGGCCTGTATTCTCTCAAAGAACATCTTAACATCGTCTTTGTTTTTGGAGAAGATGCCAGCTGTCAAGCCATAATCCGAGTCGTTAGCCATCTCTATGGCCTCTTCCAGCGTATCAAACTCTTTAACCAATAGGATCGGAACGAATAGCTCCTCCTTCCATAGCCTGTGCTCCCTCGACAGGCCCTCAACGACTGTCGGCTCGACGTAGTACCCGTTGGCAAACTCGCCGTCTTTAAGAACCTTCCCGCCGTAGAGCACGCGGCCGTCCTTCTTCGCAAGCTCCACGTACTCTATGTAATTCTTTAGCGCCCTCTCGTTTATTAAAGGTCCCATGAAAACATCCCTTCTCCTTGGGTCGCCTACCTTAAACTCCGGCAGCCTCTCCAAGAGCCTCCTGAGGAACCTCTCCTTAACGTTCCTTTGAACCAGAAGCCTCGACGTCGCGCTGCACTTCTGGCCTCCGTAACCGAAGGCGCCCCTTATCACACCCTCTACGGCCTTCTCGATGTCCGCGCTTTCCGTGATTATCGTCGCGTTCTTGCCGCCCATCTCTGCTATGAATGGTCTTGGTGCCTTGGAGCTGAAGCGGGCATATAGCATTGAGCCTACTTCCCAGGAGCCTGTGAATGCTATACCCATCAGGTCTTCATTCTCCAAGAACTCATCCTGCAGCTCCTTTCCGGAGCCCGTTACGTAGTTAACAGCATCCTTTGGTACCCCGGCCCTTATCAAAATCTCGTAGTACCTCAACGCGATGTATGGAGTATCGCTCGCAGGCTTGAGGACTACCGTGTTGCCGGTTACGAGGGCGCCGCTGCTCATGCCTGTTAGTATCGCTAAGGGAAAGTTAAACGGCGATACGATTGCCCATACACCGTAAGGTTTCATCACGCTCAACGCATGTTCGCCAGGATACACTGAGCCCATCCTCTTTACGAAGCCGTCGTTGATTTCCATAAGGTACGCATAGTACCTGAGGTAGTCTATGGCCTCGTCAACGTCTGCCATCGCCTCAAACCTGTTCTTGCCATTCTCCAGCGTTATGAGAGCCGCCAGGAGAAACTTCTCATCCGACATGATGTCTGCTGCCTTTCTCATGACCCCTACCCTTTTCCTCCAATCTAGGTAGCCCCAGCGCTCGAAGCCTTCCTTAGCCGACTCTATGGCCATCCTAACATGCTTCCTTTGGGCCCTTTGAAAGTAACCAATGACGGTTCGCGTGTCTATGGGCGACCTGTCGAGAAACTCGCCCGCGTCGGAAAATACCGGCTCTCCGCCTACGTAGATAGGATGGTGCTGTCCAAGCTGTGAGCCGACGATCTCCAAGGCCTCTTCGTACTTCCTATGGAACTCTTCGGTAAGGCCGGACTGAGACATCCTCAACCATGTCATCTCGTTGACAAAAGCCCTTTCCATAAAACAACAGGATGGTGCGGCTTTAAAAGAGTTGCCCAAAGCGTCTGTTTTCTGCCAAGCGTTATTAGAGCCGAAAAGCTCCGACGTCATGCCGTTTGCCACGCCGGCATAATTTTTACATGAACATGTAAAGCTATAAATAAATATTGGGAAGAATTTTGCTGGTACATGGTACAAACACGCGCGGCCCGTTATGGCAAGAACAGGGGAATCTCGAGGACGGCCGCCGTTGCCATCGTAGTGCTCGTTGCCATCGTCGTAGGCGTCGTGGCTTGGTATGCGTCCTCGTTTGCAGGGGTTACGCCCCAGCAGCCTAGCCCTACTAAGAAGGTAAGGGTCGCGGTCATCTACGTAACGCCTATAGAGGAACCTTGGAACACCGTCATGCACGAGGCCATGACCTGGGCCGTCCAGAATCTAGGCGTGGAATACGTATACTCTGAGAAGGTCGACACTGCGGACGTTGAGAGGGTAATCAGGGAGTACATAGCAGCGGGCTATGATATAATAGTACCCCACAGCTGGGGATACCATGAGGTGACGATAAAGGTTGCGAAAGAGTTTCCTAACGTAGCTTTTGCGCAAGGCTCAGGTCCAACGGACTTAGAATACCCACCCAACGTCGTGCTCTACGATTACTGGATCCAGGACGCGGCCTATCTGGCCGGCGTGGTTGCCGGCAAGATGACCAAGACAAACATCGTGGGCGTCGTTACCGCATATGCCGTACCAGACGTTAACAGGCTAGTTAACGCATTTGCTGCTGGCGCGAAGTCTGTAAACCCGAACGTAGACATCAGGGCGATATTCATCGAGAGCTGGTTCGATCCCGTAAAGGGAAAGGAGGCGGCAAAGGCGTTGATCGAGGCTGGTGCTGATTTCATATACGCCGAAAGGTACGGGCCCTTCGAAGCCGCCAAGGATGCTCTAAAAGAGGGCAAGACCGTCTACTGCTTCGGTAACATCGTCGACCAGTCTGGCTTAGCACCGGACGTCGTCCTGGCCAGCGTGACTTGGGACCTGAAGTCGTTCGTCAAGCACCTCGTCGAGATGAAGCAATCGGGCAAGTGGAAGGGCGGAGTGTACAACTGGGGCATGAAAGAGGGATGGGCTAAGCTGGTATGGAACCCCGAACTAAAGAAGAAAGTCCCGCCGGACGTTCTGGAGCTAACCGAGGCTCTTGAGAAGCAGATAATCGAGGGGAAGCTCGTCGTTCCGATATACGAGGATTGGGTTCCAGAAAGGTGGAAATGATTTAAATCGAAGACGAGTACGTAAACCCTTCCTATTTTTTTGTAGGTGCGGTGCAATGCTCGCGGCCGAGCTGAAAAAGATAACGAAGGTTTACCCCGGAGGCATAGTGGCAAATTACGAGGTTGATTTTGATTTAAGGAAGGGCGAGGTGCATGCGTTACTAGGCGAGAACGGAGCAGGAAAAACGACACTCATGAAGATACTAAGCGGTTGCCTCAAACCGACGAGCGGCTTTATATACGTCGAGGGGGAAAGGGTTGAATTCAGGTCACCGTCGGACGCCCTAAGGAAGGGCATAGGGATGGTCCACCAGCACCTCACGCTCATACCGACGATGAGCGTGCTGGAGAACCTGAGGCTCGGGCTCGTTGGCCAAAGATTCGACATGAGGCGAATGCTTACGGAAGTTGAGGATCTCTCGAGGACGCTTGGGTTCAAGGTAAGGCTAGACTCGCCGGTTTATGCTCTCTCTGTAGGCGAGAGGCAGAGGGTAGAGATACTAAGGCTCTTGCTAAGCAAGGCCAGGATCTTAATATTCGACGAGCCAACGTCTATGCTCTGCGGCCCAGAGATCGACAGGTTTCTTGCTTTACTCAAGTCCCTTTCGTATAAGGGATACAGCATAGTCTTGATTACGCACAAGATTCGCGAAGCCATGCACGTAAGCGATAGGATAACGGTCATGAGGATGGGGCGCGTCGTGGCCACGCTGGATAAGGATGAGGTAAGGGATGAATCCTACCTTGTCGAGTTGATGGTCGGGGAAAGGCTTGTGCCCGCGGTTGCGAATGCTAGGCCATCGCACAGCAAAGAAGCCCTGTTAACCGTAAAAAATTTGGTTGTGAACGACGACAGGGGTCTTTGCAAGGTAAAGGGCGTATCCTTCGAGCTGTATGCGGGCGAGGTTTTAGGGGTAGCAGGCGTCGAGGGTAACGGTCAAAAGGAGCTGGTCGAGGCCATAGCAGGTCTTAGGAGGCCAGTTTATGGTGAAATAATCTTCGAAAGAAAGAACAGTTACTCGGGCAGGATGAATTACATACCTGCGGAGAGGATGGAGCTCGGCGTAGCCCCGACGCTCAGCGTGGCGGTAAACAGCGTCCTTAGACGTTTTGATGACGAAGAATTCGTAGAACGCGGTAATTTCCTAAACTTTTCCAAGATGAATGAGTTTGCGAAAAGGGTCGTGTCGTTCATGAATGTAAGGACGCCGAGTCTCAAGACCCCGGTGAAGTACCTTTCGGGCGGAAACATTCAGAAGATCATAGTGGGCCGGGAGATACTAACGCCGTCGGAGGTCTTGATAGCCGAGCAGCCTACGGCGGGCTTAGACGCCAAGTCTGCCTACCAAGTAAGGAAGGCGCTTTCAGAGCTTGCCTCCAAAGGCGTCGGGATACTCCTCGTCTCCTCCGACCTTGACGAGATCTTGGAGCTTAGCGATAGGATAGCCGTAATCAGCGACGGAAAGATCGTGAAGATTTTTGAGAAGGAAGAGGCAGACCCTGTGATGATAGGCTCGTACATGCTGGCGGGCGAGGGGCTTGGGCATAACGTTAGAGCGACGGTTTCTACTGATTAGGGCGGCACTGGCCCTCTCAACCATCGGCCTTGCCTTCTTCGCTGGCATAATAATAATTTCTTCCGTTGGTAAAGACCCCTTACAGGCTTACTACTGGCTCTTTCAAGGCGCCTTTTCGCCTCCAGCGATCCCGGAGACGTTAATAAGGGCGACGCCTTTGCTGCTGATAAGCATAGGGCTTGCGACGGTTTTCAAGGCAAGGATATGGAACATAGGAGCAGAAGGGCAGTTCTACGTCGGCGGAATGGTGACGGCAATCCTGAGCATACTGCTTAAAGATGCCCCTCCGTCCTTGGCTTTTCCCGTCATCGTCCTAGTCGCCGGCTTGGGTGGAGCTCTCTGGGCACTCCCACCAGCCATACTAAAGGCAACGTACGGTATAAACGAAGTAATCACCACGCTGATGTTCAATTACGTGGCCATTTATCTAGTAAGCTACCTCCTCCACGGCCCATTTAGGGACCCGGTCTCCATGTTCCCGGAGACTGAGACGATAAACCCGGCACTCTGGGCACCGATAGTCGTGCAAGGTACCCGACTACATGTAGGCGTTTTGTTGGCCTTCGCCGTTGTGGTTCCTCTCGCTTACTTCTTTTTGAGGTGGACGGCGTTTGGGCTTAAGTTGGATGTGCTTGGCTCGAGCGCCAGGACCGCGCAGTACGCAAACATAAACGTCACGCGTTTGGTAATCCAGGCCATGCTCATAAGCGGCTTCTTGGCAGGTCTAGCAGGGGGTTTCGAGGTTCTGGGAATACAGCATAAGATGAGGCTTGAGTTGTCCCCGCCGACGTCGCCATACGGTTACACGGGCATAGCCGTCGCCCTGCTCGGTTACCTGAACCCATTGCTGATAGCCTTGACCTCCTTTTTCTTAGGCGGGATAATAAACGGAAGCATGACAATGCACAGGATGGCCCAGATACCCGTGGGCATGGCAGGCATAATCCAAGCGCTCATAATAATATTCGTTCTTGCTAGCTACTTCGTCGAGGATAAGCTGGCTAAGAAAGCCATGGAGAGGTTGAAGCTGTGGTAAGCGTCGAGATCGTGGTAGGTTTGCTTTATTCTAGCGTGAGTTTGCTCACGCCCATCCTATTGGCCGGGCTGGCAGAGCTGCTCGTCGAGCGGAGCGGTATCCTGAACCTTAGCCTTGAGGGCGCGATGCTGGTTGGTGCTTTTACGGCCTTTATGGTCGCTTTCTACACCGGTAGCCTAGGCTACGCTATGTTGGCCGCAAGCATCGCCGGTGTTGCCCTGTGCATGCTATTCGCCCTATTGACGATAACTTTAGCCCTAGACCAGATGGTCACGGGCCTGGCGCTCAACCTCCTAACAATCGGCATAACCTCTTACTTCTACAGGGCAAGCTTCGGTTGGTACGTTAGCCCCATACCGCCACACGTTGAAACGACGCTCCAACCTGTAGAGATACCTGTTCTCTCCCAGATACCGATACTGGGCAAGGTCCTGTTTAACCACCTCCCACATACGTATGCGGCTCTTGCGTTGGTTTTTTTAAGTTGGTGGCTACTCTTTAGAACGGAAAGCGGCCTGAAGATCAGGGCCATGGGCGAGGACCCGCAGACGGCCGACTACCTCGGAATCAACGTAAACCTGACGCGCTACGCCCTGCTCGTTCTAGAGGGGGGAATCGCCGGTATAGCGGGTGCGCTCCTCTCGATAGGTTACTACAACATGTTCTTGGACAACATGACGCAGGGAAGGGGCTACATAGCGATAGCGCTGGTCATACTCTCCAGGTGGAACCCATTGCTGCTACTCGGCGCTGCTTTCATTTTCAGCTTCATCGACGCCCTCCAGCTGAGGATTCAGGCGTTCAACGTGCCTTTTTTGCCATACCAGTTCGCCTTGATGCTACCTTATTTATTTACGATAGTCCTTCTGCTCGTTGCTGGCAGGAAGGTTAAGGGTCCAGCCTCTCTAGGTAAACCTTTCAAGAAATCAAGATGAACCTTAAAGTTCGTAGTTGGCCGGGTTGAATTCAGAAACCTTTCCGCTGTATTTCCTGATGGATTCTTCAATCAACCTATTCTCCTCGGGAGCCTCCTCGAAAAATTTCTTTAGCGTAACGAGGTACCTCCTCTCTACCTCGGGCATCCTCAGCCTATCAAGATTTTCCTCGAGTATGCATATCGCCTCGGTCGCAGCAAGAACAGCCCTTTCATAGTCAGAGCTGGCTGAAACGATGGCGCTAGCTATCCTGAAAGCGTTGTCTGGCGATAGTATTAAAGCCTGCGGGTCCCGGTACCTGTCTGAGTTGATGAACAATCGCCGGAGTGTCATGCTGCTTCCCGAAGTTATCGACTCATTCATTAAAGCAGCGTCGTAGCTTAGGATTTCAAATATTATGGCGGTGGTCTTGCCTCCGAACGTATCATCGACGACTATCGTCTCGTTGGACCAAAGGTCGCAGGCCGCCGCGACGACGTTGCCTACTAAGCTGGAGTGGGCAAAGGCCGAGGTCTTGCCCTCCATGCTCATAGGGTATCCCGTGATCGCCTTTATGATCACGTTCTCGTACGCACAATCCTTCCCTGGGCCCCTCGCTCCCTCCTCGTAGCATGCCAAAGTCCTGACGGCCGACATCGCCCTGATGACTGCGGCCAACGTATGCGGTATCTTCCTGTTAACCAAGCCGTCCGCCAAGACCATGGCGCTGTTAGCTAAAGCGCAAGCCGTGTCCCCTGCGGGAATTGCCTTGCCTGCGTTCCTTACGATCTCCCTCCAAACGTACCTAACATCCCTCGGCGCCAGTACGCCTAAAGAAAACACGATTCCGGCCAGGTCGTTCCTTATTAGCGAGTAGGAAAAAATTTCTTGCCCACCTCTAGATTCTATCGATAATAGGTCTGCGCCGCTTTCTGCCGCGGCTGCGAAGGAGTCCATGACCGCTTGGAAGTACTCGCCCTTCCGAAGCCCTTTGCTAAACCTCCTGACGTCGGCTATCGTGGCCCTGAGAGCTGACCTGATCCCGTGCTCCTCGTAATAGGTTGAAAGAACCTCTTTCTGCGCACGGATCACAGCCCTCCCCCAGCTCGGGTTTGTCGTCATGGGTTCGATGAACTCCGTATCCAGCTGAACATCGTTTACTCCCAAGTTTAAGGCCCTTTCCATGACAGATAGCGTTACCTTCCTGTACTCCTCGACGAGCATGTCGACGTTCTGCTCAAGGCCTGGCTTTAACAAGTACTTGACTTCGGGGATGACCTTGCCCTCGCCGACAGAGAGCCCGAGCCCGTATCTTAGGGGTCTTTTGGCAAAACCAAAAACCATCTCGTCCGCGTCTTTGTACGCTAACTCCCTGAACGGCAAGCTACTCCCACCGGGGGAGGCCTAAGTCCTCGAGCTCCTTCCAGACCCTTTCGTATATCTCCAGCCATTCTTTAGAAGGCCGGAGCGTCCTCAGGTCCGTGCACTCCGGGAAGCTCTTTCCTTTCGGCGGGTCCTTGAGCTTGTGCTCGTACTTGGGAAGCAGGGCCCTCACTATCTCGTTCGCGTCAGTTAGCTTCAAATTCTTGGCCGAAGATTTTAGGACCTCTGCGAAGAACTTGTTTTCGAGCGCGCTCCCGTAATCTTTGTACCTACACGCCGCCGGCCTCGTTCCTATCTCGATCGCTACGCCCGAAACAGAGTCCGCTATGGCTATCGTGGTCGTCTCGTACAATAGCATGTCCGTGCATGGACCGCTCACCTGACTAGTTATTCCTAGGTTCATCACCTTGTTGCCAATAGTCCTTGCCTGCATGCTCGTGCTCGTAGCCCAGAGGGCCTCCCTGCTCGTGTTTGCAAAGTACCTCGCGTCAAGTATAGTGCTTTCAACTACCGTCGGAAACATCGAGGCCGTCTGAAGGATCTGAGCGGCAACGGCCCCGACGGCCGCGCCCTCCGGCGAGCCGAAGTAACCACCTATGTTCAGCATGTGTCCCGCCTCGAGGGGCGAGCCTACCAGGTGATTGACGACGACCCTATGGAGGATCTGGTAAGAGAGCGTTACCGGCTCTGGTATGAGCGCTATGCCTATCGTCCTTTCAGGCTCAAACCCACCCCAAAGGAATCCGGAAAAGTAGCCATATTCTGTAGGAGCGCCCTCAACGCCGTGAAGCGGCATACCTGGCCTTCCTACGCGCCTAAGCGCCTCCTTGACGTACTTGGCCTCGTACATCCCCATGATGCTCTCGTACGGTGTCCTCGCCCTGATCTCACGTCCGTTTATCGTATCCAAAGTTGGCGCTAGGATGATATCTATAACCTTGTACTGCGCTATGGCCATGCAAAGGGGTATGAAGTACTCTTCGCTTACAGACATGCCCAAGGCAGAGCCCTCGGCTACAGGGGGATTCCTGTCTTCAGGCCTCCTGCTCCTTATCGTTACCCTGTCCTTGCCGTAACCGAGCGTAACCTCGGTCGGAGCGTTCCTTAAAGCCTCCTTAATCTCCTCCTCTGTGAACATTACTCTCCTCTTCGTGTCCGGACAGAACATGCCGAGCCTTAGCGCCAGGTCGTAACCTGCCTCATAGAACTTTTCTGCCAGCTTCACGTCTGTGTTTATAGGGTTCTCGGGGTCGAACGTCTTTTCGAGCCCGTACTCCTTAAGGACGTCGCGCGTCGTCTTCGGGACGAGCTTGAACTCGAACTCGCGCTTCTCGATAGGAGGGCCGGTAAGCGTCTTGTCCAAAACGTTAAAGAGCAGATCCAATAACCTGTTCCCCCTTTAGCGCCACTCGCCCAGTATAACAGGCTTGGGGAGCTCCTTGCCTTTTTCCATCAAGGCGTCGCAAAGCTGGACTGCCCTCTCGGCATCCTTAGCCCATCCGTCAGCCCCGATTTCTTTAGCCCAATCCGGGTATACGGCCGCTCCCCCGATGATCACGTAAAACCTATCCCTTATGTTTTCCTCTTTTAGCTTTCTGATCACGTCCCTCATGTAGTACATGGAAGGCGTCAGGAGGCAGGACATGCCTATGATGTGCGCACCCTCTTTTTTTGCCACCTCGACGTACCTTTCGGGCGGCACGTCGTTGCCTAGGTCGATTATCTTGTAACCGTTGGCGCTCAGCATCGCCGCTACGATGTTCTTACCTATGTCGTGTATATCTCCGTATATCGTTCCGATGACCACTTTGCCCTTTATGAAAGATTCCTCTCCCTCTTTTGGCAGTATGACCCTCAAAGCCTCTTGGGCGGCCTCGCCTGCCAGGACGAGGTCTGGAAGAAAAGCCTCCAGCCTCTCGTACCTTTTGCCCATCTCGTCCATCGCCGGCTTGATTGCCTGGTTGACGACCTCAAGCGGTTGAAGGCCCTTCTCCTTCAAGATTGCGGCAGCCTCGGCCGCAGCTTTCGCGTCGCCGTTCAGTATGGCCTCCTTAAGCCTTACTAGCTGCTCCCTGACTGAGGCGTCTCCCGTTTGCGTCACGCATTTGCGAAACTTTCATCCGATATTTATTCATAACCTTTGCACAAATGTGTAAATATTACACCGGCATTGTAGCCTGGGGTTTATGGTTTTTAACAGCATGTAGCCGTACTGGGGAGGTGGGAGGATGGTCACCGTCAGCTTTATGCCGGAGGGGAAAAGGGCCGAGGCTAAAATCGGCGAGTCGCTGCTCGAGGTTGCCCGTAGGTCAGGCGTTGACATTATAGGACCGTGCAACGGAAGGGCGCTATGCGGGAAGTGTACTGTCAAGATAATCAACGGCTCAGATAGCGTATCTGCCGCAACCGAGGAAGAAAAAGCCGTGCTCACGCCAAGGAAGCTAAACGAGGGTTACAGGCTTTCTTGTAGGTGTAGGGTAGTGAGGGAGGGAGCGATATCCGTGTTTGTACCCAGCGAGAGTAGGTCGGGCGAGTACGTCCTTTTGGTTGAGGGCGAGGTATTCGAAGAGCGCCTCGACCCGGTTGTCCGGAAAGTTCGGGTCGTGCTACCCGCTAAGGTATGGGGCGCGTTGGACGAGGCGGTAGCCTCACCGGATTTACCAAGACGATTCAGTCTGCATTCGCTACAGAAGCTTTCACGCATGGCTGACGTGGGCACGGAAAAGGAGCTCTCGTTTATAATTCACAACGACGAGGTGGTGGACGTACGGGAAAACTGCAGACCGCTTGGATTCGCCGTAGATGTTGGAACAACAAAAGTGGCCGGATACCTCGTCGACCTAACAAGCGGTAAGACGTTGGCCACGGTCTCCGAAATTAACCCGCAGATAGCCTACGGCGAGGACGTCATCTCCAGGATCGACCATGCCCTTAAGGAAGGGGTTGAGGTGTTGCATAGAAAAATAGTCGATTGTATAAACGAGCTCATGAAGAAGGCATGCGATGCGGCTGGCTCATCTGTCGAGGATGTTTATGAGTTGGTGGCAGTCGGCAATACGGTCATGCACCACCTCCTGCTAAGCCTTGAGCCGAAAAGGTTAGCGTACTTTCCATACACGCCTACGACGAGGGAGCCGCTTTACGTAATGGCCGAGAGTATAGGCATACGCGCAAACGCTGAGGCCAGGCTCTTTACGCCACCTTTGATCGCGGGCTACATAGGCTCGGACGTCGTCGCCGATATCATAGCGACGAACGTTTACGAAGAAGACGGTCCTGTAATCTTGGTAGATATAGGCACGAACACGGAGATAGTCGTCAAGGGAGACGGCAGGCTTGCAGCATGCTCAACGGCCTCTGGACCGGCTTTCGAGGGCGCTCACATAGCTTACGGGATGCGGGCTGCTACGGGCGCGATATACAGGGCAGAAGTGCTGGCCGATGGTGACGTAAAATATAAAGTTGTAGGTAACGCGATGCCAAGGGGCATTACGGGTTCTGCCGTCGTCGACATAATCGCTGGGTTGTTTAAGGTAGGCCTGATGGATAGGACAGGAAGGCTGAACACGAGCGCGGGCACGAGGCGTATAAGGGTGGGCGCTACGGGCTACCCGGAGTTCGTCGTGGAATATAAGGAGAACACAGCAATAGGTGAGGACATAACGTTGACGCAAAAAGACATTAGGGAAATACAGCTGGCAAAAGCCGCCATCAGGGCTGGCATGAACATTTTGATGAAAAGGCTTCGCGTAAAGGCATCAGAGGTCGAGAGGCTGTACGTAGCGGGCGCTTTCGGCTTCTTCCTCAACCCCATCTCGGCAAGGACCATAGGGCTCTACCCAGAGATAGAGCTAAGCAGGGTAAGGCTTGTCGGAAACGCCGCCGGCGCTGGTGCGAGGGCTATGCTCCTCTCGGGAACCCTGAGAGGCATTGCGCACGATGTTGCCAAAAAGATAGAGCATGTGGAGCTGGCGTCCGAGCAAGAGTTCCAAAGGGAGTTCATGGAAGCCATACCTATCCCCGGGACGGAAGCTGTTTAGCATGCAGTTTGCTCGAGCTTTTGTGCCAATTCGGATGAAATTTTTATTAGAAGGGCAGTTCTATTTCTTTCGTTGAGTAGGAAATGCGGGGGTTGCCAAGCCTGGTCAACGGCGCAGGACTGAGGCTCCTGTCCCGTAGGGGTTCGTGGGTTCAAATCCCACCCCCCGCACCATTCTATGTCCTCGAAGGCCTCTACTAGGCACTTCTTTACACGATGCTTTACGGCTCTAAGACGTTCCTAGCCCGAGGGGAGCATGATATTCCGGTAACCTTTGGCCAATCAGAGGTGAGGTGTGTTTTCTTAGACGTCCCATCCCTCATAACCTTGACAAAATAGGCTAGGATGGTGATCTTTTTAACGATCATTGAGGGATTCGGGGTCGTGAGCATCTCGTTGCTAACAACCGTCCTAGCTATGTTTAGAAACTTGACGAAGACCTTTACAAAAAGGTCTTATTCCAGTTATATGAAAACAGCCAAAGCCGGCGTTATCAATAGCCAAAACCTTGAGCTTTTGCCTCTTAGGGTACACCTCCTTGGTCCTCGCCAAAAACTATTCGGGTCTAAAGTAGTGATGCCTAGGCTATGAAGCGTAAAAACTGGTGGAATGTATCTAATGAGTGAGTATGCTAGAACTGATACAGTTTAAGCTAGACGACCTCAGAGTAATACTAGAAAAGCCGAAGACGATCTAAAAGCAGCAGAAACACGATAGAATACATCATACAAAGGGTCGAAAACTCAGAAACCGATACAACAAGCTAAAAACATATTAAACCCGTAACAGAGGAGGCTGATAAAGCTTGAACAAATACCGAATCGGCTACCAGCTTAAGCGTGAACTCTGAGAAAAATTCTCCAAAAGAGGGGTTCACAGTATTTAGATTCTGTGGATCAAGACCCAATAGACTTGATTCTGGTGAAAGACGGTAAAGTAGTCCTAGTAGAGGTTAAGAGAAGAACATCCAGAAACATGCCAGTAGAAAACCTAGCAATATCTGAGGCTACAAAGTTCTCAGCTATATATGTTTGCCGAAAGAATAGAAAAAACGACTTGGCGTTATTTTGGAGAACTAGACCAAGAAATATTGGAGAGAATAAAGCTAATCCTTGGAGATCCGATTTTTATATATGGTTAAATATACTTTCGGGCAGACATGTCATCTGATGAAGAAAGAGTCGTCATAGTACCTCATCCAAGAGATCCTAATAAGCGTGTAAGAGCGAAAGTTGTAAAGTTCAGAATCCTAAAGGAAGATTGGAACGAATATGAACTGGAAGATGGCACTCTTATAAGAGTAATCTTAAACGTGAATCATATTTCAATGCCCATAGATCCTGAAACAGGAGATTTCATAAAAAATCCTCAAACGGGAGAGCCCGTTTACAATCTTAACTGGAATGTGAGGATAGTCACCCTTTACCCAAAGAAAATATTAGAAGAAGTGGAGAGAAATAAGGGTGGTCCTGAATGAGCGGGGAATATATTCAGATATTCGAGCAGCAAGAAACAAACGATGTGAAAACTTACAATGGAATCCCATCCAGTCATAAACCACTTCCTAAAGAATTGACTGGAGTCACGTTAGTTTCACTGTTACCAAAGCCGAATGTTTTCCTAGAAAATTTCAATGAAGCAACTACCATTAGGTTAGAAATCTTAAGACTTGACGAGAGAACCTTATCAGCGCTTAGTCCTGAGTTAAGCGAGATAGAGATAAAAGATATTCAAGAAGCATTAGAGGAGAAAAGGTTTGGAAAAACTAAAAAGTTTTCAAACGTTGAGGAGGCTTTAAGGTGGCTCAGTTCTGAGGAGTAATAGGGTTCACGATGCAGTGGACGCTAGAATTTACTCGTCGTTTTAGGAAGGCTTACAAAAGGCTTGACAAAATGTACCAGGAAAGGGTAAATGAAGCGATAAAACAATTAGCGAGAAGCAACATACCTGAAGCGTTAGGAATAAAAAAAGAAGGGTCCTTTGCATTCAGTATATGCATACGAGCTAGGTTTAGGATGTAGAGTTTTGTATCAGGTTAATCATAATGAGAAGACGATATTTTTCTTAAGAGTATGCTATCACAAAGAAGTTTACGGCCCGTAAGATGAAGCCTTAAGATATTGTTTAAATTGTTGAGCTTGTATCGTAAGGAATAAGCTTTTAACACTTTTTCTATCCTGTTTCTTAGATCCGCTACATAGCTTGGATTAAAGTAATGCTACATGAATGCGCTTTTTTCCTACCCTTCCTTGAAGCACGTTTATCCCAGGCTTGGATAGGAATTTAGTCATATAGCTTACGGATATGCTTTATCGGAGGCCCGGCTTTCTCTAACTTGTAGGCTATCTTCTTAACGGTTATCCTAGGAGGCCTCGAAACCGCTTCTACAATCTCTCTAGGAGCATAGCTTACATAAACATTCTTAGACCTCCGACAAAACCCATACTCAAACCTGAAATGCTCAAGCCATCCAGCCCATCTTTTTCATTCAGCTCTATTATCAGGTTTTCCTATTCCGACCTGACCATAAACGATAAACAGCCCGAATTGATCACGGTAATAATAATTAGCCTCCGGATTGTGGATTAGTAGCCACATCTAAGGCAATACACTATAGAGATTCGCCTAAATATGTCAATAATCCGTTTTCAATTTTTCGGTAACTGCTTCAACGAAAATTGTTAGATTTTTTGGGAGTGAACGGAAGGTTCTCGATTTCATTCTTGGATTATTCCTCTTTGTTTTAGAAATTGATAGGCGAGCTTTATTGCGGCTCTTAGAGCTTCAGCCTCGGAGTCGAGGCCTAAAGCGTCCTTGATTAGCTTGAGTTCTTTTTGATGCTCGGGTGATAGGTCAACGCGATAGGGTTTCTTACTCATTCTACGCATTAAGCAGCAATTTGTATAATATAACCGCTTTTTGGAATGATATGGTTGTAATTTCACCGAAAAAGGTTAAATAATACCAATTTGGTGTAATATGGTATGAGTGGGATTAAGATCCTGAGAGTAGACCTAGACAAAGAATTAGCCAAAGACCTAGAAACAGTAAGAACGCACATAAGCCTACAGAATGATAGCGAGTTCATCCGTTACCCGATTCGGGAAAAAGCGAGAGAGACCCAATCCATGGATGCATCACGTGATGCATCCGATGAGGGGGAGCTATACTATGTCGTGGATTATGATATTCCAAGGGATCCGACTATTAGGAGCCGGTTTTATCGGGCGATACGGAGGTGGCTCGCTGAGAACCGCCGAGGTTTCTACACATGGAGATCAACTCAAAGCGTCATAATTACGGATGACTCGGAATATGCTCAAGTTGTCTTTGAGGCGGCGGCAAGGGTATCTGGAAAGGCTAGGATCTACATCGCTATTCCGGTTACGAAGGTTTTTGCTGCATCACGTGATGCATTCATGCTCAAACCTGTGACGAAGCCATAAAAAGGTATCGAAACGCGCAGAAAAACCGGATAAGCTAAAAGCTCGTGCTCGGCCAGGAACGATAGAATGGGGAAAGCTTACTGGAAGCTTTGAGACATTCAGGAAGACCCTATACGCCCATCTAGCGGAGCGTCTACCGGTAGAGGTACCGGCAAGGACAAAGCCTTTAATAGAAAGCTCAAAGACGGATTCCATACCGCAGGCTAAGCCAATCCATAAAGTAAAAGGCGGAATGGCTTGGAATAGAGGTCACCAAGGTAAGCGAAAGAAACGTCCAAAGATGCCACAAATGCGGGAAGAATGGCTCCGGGCCGGAGATTTCTTCAGATGCTAGAGCCGTGGCTACCCATGTAGCGCAAGCTACAACGGAGCCATGAACATGCTCAAGCAGGCTAATGCTTGTAGCAGGAGCAACCTTGGCATTGACCAGAACCCGTTACAAGGGAACCTTAGGTAGAAGGGCCGAGGGTCTCGGCTTTAGCCGTGGAGAATGCCAAAGTTCAGACCCTTTCCAGACGCTAGGCGTCTAGTACCAGAGTATTATGCAGCCGACAATGCCGACACACCTAATTCCTCACTATCGTGTATCTCTCGGAACAGGTTCTCAGAAGCGCCCTAGTTCCCCCGGCTTCGCTCACGACCCTCAGCATCCTTTCGACGTCCGTTATCCTTATGCCACCGACCACGGTTACACCCCGCTTGAAGAGCGGGTCCGGTATCATGCTAGCAGTCGGGCCGACGACCAAAACCTCCCTCGCGTTGCCCGAGAGCTCGAGAAGCCTCTCTATCGTCTTGTTGACGAACGCCGAGCCAGTAATTATGGTGACCGTCGCATCCTTTAAAGACCTTTCTAGGCTTACAGGGGGTTCCGTTGGCAGGCCTAGCTCCTTAAGCGCCGACTTGTTATCGTCGAAAACTGTTAAATTTTTTACGTTCTGCACCAACCTCCTGACGTAGGGCGGAAAGGCTCCGACCATGACGACGCTGTCGGAGGGTTTTATGCTGACAGCGTCCAGAGCATCGTATCCGACGAGGACGTTGTAACGACACCCCATCTGGCCGAATATGAGCGACTGGGATGCTGCGTTAATCGTCGCTATGCCAACGGCCGATAAGATCGTGTCTTCCTCCTCCGCCAACTCGATGGCCTTTGCAGCGCTCATTCCGGAGAGTTCTCCAGCCATTGGGACCTTCGGGCAGCATGCAGCCTCTGTCAGGCCCCTTACCATCGTGTAGGCTACGCCGGCATGACCGCTGCTCAGCTTCACGCCTGTGTAGAATATTCCTACCCTTACGTCCTCCAGGCGCTCGTCCCTGAGCGTATTCGAAAGGGATTCCACGAGCTCGCGTATCAGCCCCGTCATACAGCTTAAAGCGCACGCTGAGGGTTAATAAGCGTTCGTCAGGCCTTGAAGAGTAGCCACCCCATCTTCGTCTTCAGCAGCACGTACTTTCCGTTGAGCCTTGAGCCCTTTAGGATGCAGACGAGCTTTTCGTTTGGAACGTATTCTAAGATTTCGTAATCGCCCCTGTCCCATATGAGTACCTTTCCGGCACCGTATCCCTCGGTTATCTCGCCCTCGAAGGAGGCATAATCTAGGTCATGGTCTTCCTGTTGTATGCCGAGGCGCTTAACGCCTTTTTCTACCGGTAGTTCCTTCCTGAATGCCCAAGACTTCAGGACGCCGTCCATCTCCAACCTTAAGTCATAATGGAGGCCTGCCCTCTTCGCGTGGTGTTCATGGACTACGAATATCGGCATGACACTTTCACGCCTTCTTGCTTTTGGCTACCTTCACCTTGGGCGGTCTCAAAACCTTGTCGCCGAGCATGTAGCCTTTAGACACTTCCTCTATGACTGTGCCGTCCTCTGCCTCATCGGTCTCTACGTGCTCTACCGCTTCGTGTAAGAACGGGTCGAACTTCTTTCCGACCGCCTCCATCCTCCTCACACCAGCATCCTCCAGGATTTTTAGAACCTCCCTGCCGATGAGCCTCAACCCCTCGAGCAAAGGAGATTGCTGCTCGCTACAGGATTCCGTAGCCCTTTCGATCGTCTCGTAAACGTTTATCAGCTTTATGAGTATACCTTCGACGGCCGCCCTCCTTGTTCGCTCCACTTCCTTGATCATGTACTTCCTAAGGTTGTCCAACTCAGCTACCATGTACATGTATTCGTTTCTTAACTTCTGGTTTTCTTTTTCGAGGGCATCCAGCCTCTCCCTAAGGAGCTCCAACTCCTTCGATGCATCCTCTTCGGACATTCTCCCTTTCTAACGAATTCTGTCGATTTATACTTTAAAGTACCTTTGTGCTTGCTCGCGAGGCTGGCTTTATGGATTGGGTGCGTGAGCCATCCGCTGTCATAAGCCAGTAGCCTCCAGCAAAACATGCTGGTACCGATGCATCCGTAATATTTTGGACGGCATGAGCTAGCAGGCATTTTTCTGCCGCAGATTAGCCCGCTAACCGTTTGTGAGTCCTCGGGTCTTGGATTAGAGGCCGGTAAGTACCTGCGTGCACAAAATACCATTTTTGCGTAGGGCTGGAGCGGCCTGAGGGCACGTCTATAGAGGGTAATCTCGGCTGTATGTATACAATGACCGTGCCAACCCGACGAAGAACGAGGGCCACGGGCTTCAGCCGCAGGTAGCCCACGTGCTCAAAAAAGCGACGGACTTAAGATATTTTAATCGTAAACTTGGGGCTGCGGTCTCGTCGGCTTCGTGCAGTGGACTACGACCTTATAGTCATCAGCCTGAACAGCATAAACGCCATACCAAGGGACTAGGAAGAGCTCTTGGGAGCCGGCGGGTATTCTTGGGAACTTGTGTAACGTCGTCGACCTATTATCTAGTATCTTGACGTCGGTTAGCTCCTTATCTGCCGTGATGATTATGACCGTATCGGAACAGTATGCACTCAGGGGCGGCTGCTGCCTGAGGAAGCGTGTCGCGTACATTGTCGCGTACATATGCACGGCAAGAGATGCTACGATGATTGCCGCTATACCTATCAATAGAATGCCTATCCTCATCAGGTCGCGCAATCCGCTCATTGCATAACCGGTCTCCGGTACCCCTTTAAATCCTTTTTGTTCAAGCAACTTGAAAACGTCTTCTATGCTTTAAGCCATCAGGGCCGTATTCCCTACTAATGTTTTGACACGCTTCATGAGGATTTTGGTCTTCTTATCAAAAAGGCTCCGCTCTCAAAGCAAAAGGGGCCAGGCCTTGAAGGGTAGGATTGAGCCTGTCCGTTGATTGCGGCGACGGAATGTCCGCCAAGGCCGAAAAGCTTGCATTTTTGTAGGTGGCGGCAGCCCCCGGCGGGTAGCAGAGGGCTTGGGCAGGCGCTCCTGCCGGAAGCAGGATCAGGTACGGTACTACGCAGCGGCACCGTCGCGCCTTAGTGCTGCTCTCTCCCGAGCCTGACACGGTTCGGCGCGTAAGGGATGCCTATCCCCTCCCTACGGAGGGGCTGCATCCCTCCGGGACCCCGCGTAGGCGCACCCTCACACCCCCTTCCGGCCTGCATTCCTGCCAAGCCCTCCACACCCCACCAGGTTATCTGGCCCTCGCTTATAGCCCGTTTCGAGTTAAGGGGAAGGGCTAGCTCCCCGGCCCTACCTGCCGCCACCAGGTAAAGGAGTACGCTTGTCCGATAAAGGTTTTACCATACTCGGCGAGAAAGCCCTTAACTAATGAGTGTCAAATATGGGCTTTTGCGATAAATCTTTCGAGCGAGCTCGCTCCTATGCGGCCTGGATGTCCAAAAGCCGGATAAGCCTCCGGGCCGAAAAGGGGTGGTTCGGGCAGGCGGGCCATGGGCACGTAGTACATGGCAGGGGCTGGTTTGGCACAGCCCAGAACTCGGTATGATGAGGGGCTAAGCCCTGAAGAACCGAGAATCCCATGGCTGAAGCTTGTGGGAGTGTCAACGTTCAGCCTTGGCGGAGCTCCATAAGACGGGTCGGTTCGTATATCCCCCTCTCGGTGATGACTGCCGTCACGAGCTCTGGCGGCGTAACGTCGAATGCAGGGTTCATTGCTTTAACGCCCTTCGGCGTTATCCTCGTCCTGCCGACGTAGTGCACCTCTTCCTCGTCCCTGAACTCTATGACCACATCCTCCGGACTGCTCTCGAAGTCTAGCGTTGAGGTGGGCGCCGCGACGTAAAAAGGTATGCCGAAGTGCTTGGCAGCTATGGCTATCGTAAGCGTACCTATCTTGTTCACGACGTGGCCGCTCTTTGCCAGAACCCTGTCAGCCCCGACCAAGACCTTACTCACCAAGCCCTGCTGCATCGCGTAGCCTACCATGCCGTCAGTGATCAGCTTAAACGGAACGCCCATCGTCTTCAGCTCGAAGGCCGTCAGCCTTGCACCCTGTAGCTTAGGCCTAGTCTCGGTAGCTATGACCGATATGGATTTTCCCTCCTCGAGCGCCGCCCTTATCACGCCCAGGGCCGTTCCGTAGCAGACGGTCGCTAAGGAGCCTGCGTTGCAGTGCGTCAATACAGTGTCGCCGTCCCTTATTAGCGTCGAGCCTTGCTTCCCTAACGCTCTGTTTACCTCTACGTCCTCGTCCGCCATCCTTTTCGCCTCCTCCAATACGCTCAGGACCACGCTCTCAACGCTTCCGCTCCTCGCCGCCTCCCTAGCGACCCTCATGACCCTATCGAGCGCCCAGTAAAGGTTTACCGCCGTAGGCCTCGTCGAGGCCAGAACCTCCTTTGCCCTCTCCAACCTCGACATGAGCTCCCCGATCGTTCTGTTTCTTCCATGCTTGGCCGCCAGGGCCATGCCCATCGCAGCGGCAACGCCTATAGCTGGCGCACCCCTGACAGCCATGCTTTTTATGGCTAACGCCACATCCCTGTAGCTCTTGCAGCTTATATAGACCAGCTTAGAAGGGAGCTTCCTTTGGTCTATGAGCTTAACCCGGTTGCCTACCCAAAGAACCGTCCGCAACTCCTTAGGCATAAAACCTCCCCGAAGACCCGGCCGCGCATCGGATCTAAAGGGTTATGGTAAGTTCCCTATCCATGAACTCCTCCAGGTCGACGACCTTTCCCGTCCTCATGGACTCGAGTATCGCGTCTGCTATGAGCGTGGCCTTGAGCCCCTCAACCTCGCCGACTAAAGGCCTCTCGCCGTTTCTGATACAATTTATGAAGTGCTGAACCTCAGCCATTAAGGGCTCGACCTGCTTCACGGCCGGGGACCTGCTACTGTCAGCTTTTTCAACGACGACCTCCCTGGAAAGGAACTGTATGCTTATGACGCCATCCTCGCCCGTTACGTGCATCTCTCGCTTCTTTCTCGGCGTGAGCCAGTTTGCTTCTATGAGGGCGCTCCTGTCGCCCTCAAAGGACAAGACTGCTTGGACGTGGTCCTCGAGCTTGTGCCTCAAGGAGCCTCCCTTGGCGTAAACGCTGACAGGTTCGGCTTTGAAGATGTAAGTCGCCAGGTCTATGTCGTGTATCGCCGTATCCTTCACGACGCCTATGTCGCCAACCCTCTCGGGCCAGCTACCTATTCTCCTGCTGTAGGAGAGTATGATGGGGCCTATCTCACCCTTGTCCATCAACTCTTTTCCCAGCTCGATGGCCGGGTTGAACCTCTCTATGAAACCAACCATCACAGTGCTCTTATTACGCGCCGCCTCGGCTACTATATCCTCCGCCTGCTTTATCGTCGTAGCCATCGGCTTCTCTATCAGCACATGCCTCTCTTCCCTTATGATCGTAAGGGCTATATCGGCATGCGTGTTCGACGGGGTGCAAACGATGAACGCGTCCACGCCGTCTGACAGCGCCTCCCTATAGTCTCTCGTGTACTTAGGGATTCCGTACCTTAAAGCCAGCTCCTTTGCCCTGCTTATGTCTATATCGCAAACGTGGGTTACCCTGACACCTGGCACCTCTTTGAGTACCCTGGCATGGTTCTTGCCCCAAAAGCCCGCGCCTACTATCGCAACCGTAATTTCCCGCATGCCGTGGACCCAGCCACTCCATCGATGCTTGCCTTTTAAGCATTACCCGTTCGAAGAGTAGAAAAAGCGTTCTACGCTTTTGGAATAGATCTAGACGGAGACTATGCAGCCCAGATCTACGAGCCTAGCCTCCTCCTTCAGCCTGCATACCGTACGCTCCGATATGCTTTGGGGCCTTGCCGCCAGAATTATCAAGTTAGCCCTAAAGGGAATTACCCTCTCCGCCCCAGCCTCTACCTTTGGCTCAACCTCGTCTACGCTATAGAAGTGAACTTTGACTCCTTTTTTTGGCAGGATAGAGCTCACCAAACCCTTATCCGATTCGCGCTCGAACACGCAAGCTACCACAAAGTCTTTGCTCCTCCTCTGGAGCGACCGCCTGATCTCCCGCCTTAGGTTCGCTGCCGTTGCCTCCAACAACGCAGCCTTCGTTCGAGCAGCATTCCGCATGAGCATCAACCTCTGGGGCAGCCTCCTCTCCTCGGATAATAGATAATCCATCGCCATCTGGAGGGCCGGGTCGTCCTCTACCACCGTGGGCGGCTTGCATCCAGAAAGGCCGAGCACCTCCTCGACGTTAACGCCCATCTGCCTAAACAGCAGCAGGGCATACGAGGATAGCGTCTTCGTGATCAACTGTCTTGCTACGAGTAACAAGTTTGCCGCCTCGGCCTCCTTGAACGTTCTATGCAGCTTTATCGTATTGGATGGTACGATGGTGGACACGAACCCCTTTACGGCGTTTGCCGCCTCGGTGCTCGGTGAGCAGACGATGTAAGTTTCAGCCTGGATGTCAAGGGGCGTAATCAAAACCAAGCCGATGTCTTTTTCTACTTCTACTCTGGAGTACCTATCGAGCGTGCTTATCGCTTCCTCCATAGTCCCCGGGGGAGCCAGCCCTCCGTAGACCAGTAGAGAGTTTGGGGCTATGTAGGGCGCCATACGCTTGAAGAGGTTCATCAAGGCTTTCGTCTCTTCCTCACTTCCTAAGGCATGGCTTGTGACGAGTATAACCTTCGAGGAGGCTAAGGCGCTTTCCAGGTCGGTCGTTGCCGAGAGCCTCCCTTCCAGCAAAAGCTTGGTAAAGAGCGGCTTTGGTACCCTATGGATGGATGGCCTATAGTCCCTCAGCTGGGCTGAGACGTAGTCGCTGGTCGTTGCGAGCGTTACCCTGTAGCCCGCGCTAGCTATCTTGACAGACGTCGGGATGCCGTTTATAGAGACGTCAACCTGGACTATCGTCTCTCCCGGACGTATCATGCCCGCCACCCCTCTTCAAAACCCTGTGCAGCCAGAACGTCGCGAGCCTGTGCCATCCGACGATCCAGGCCGCGAGGATCAATAAAGCCGCTCCGATCCTATACACCGAGATGACGAGGGGCTCGTGGGGCGAGATGCTCAGCGGGATCACGAGGACTGACATAAGGTAGAGGACGAGGAGGAACATCGCCCATACGATGAGCAGGAGTATCGTTATCATGAATACAGTAAAAAGCTTATCCTTTACGTCCGGCGTACTGCCCACCTCACTTTATGAATAAAAACTCTGTTATGAGCGCAAGGGTTGCAGAGACTGTTGAGATAGCGACGAGCATCCTGACGACATCTTTCTCCGATAAGCTACACCTGGACGTAAGCATCCTTACAAGCGTAAGCGGAGCTTTTTTTGATGGGTTTGCAAAGAGCATGCCGTTTTCTACAAAAACCGGCCTATCGGATAGATTCTTTGCGGACCTAAAGCCCCTCATGGAGTATATTATGTGAAACTCGTTCATTATTTGGGGAAGTATGGCTATCAGTAGCGCTATCTCCATGCTACCGATTATCGCTATGGATATCAGGCTGGCGCCGACGTACAGGCTGCCTACGTTCCCAGGAAAGAGCCTGGCCGGGTATCTGTTGTAGTACGCGAAGACCGCCAGGGAGCCGAGGAGCATTGTGCACAGATAGGCTGGGAGGATGTTACCTTTTATCAGGGATATCAAGAAAATCGCGGATGCTGCCACGATCGACGTGAAAGCCATGGAGCCGTTTAAAACGTCCATGCTGTTAACAGCGTTTGCAACCACGGTGAAGGCTATGGGAACGAGTATCGGATACAGTACCGTAAGCATCCTCTTGCCAACGAACGGAAGGTTCGGGTACGGATGGTAGGCGCCCATGAGAACTATCGGGAGCCCAGCCACGGCCAACAGCGCTGGCTTTAAAACAGGGTTCAGCTCCCTGAAATCCTCCCATAGGCCTACGATGGCCGCCAGGGCTGTTGAGGTGATGAACGCTAAAACCCTGTTGTCGAAGATGCTGAACAAAAAAGAGGTTATCAGGGCTGATGACGTTACGCCGATAAAAATCGATACGCCGCCTATCTTCGGAACCAAAGGCCTCCAGCTTTTGTGGACGTCTACGCCGAAAAGGTTGGCCCTTTTGGCCAAGCCCTTCGCTGCTGGCACCAACGCATAGGATAGCAGAGCAGATAGGATAAAGGATGCAAGCAGCATAGTTGACATGCCATCGCCCACTCCGCTTCCGGCCTATTAATCTTTCCTATCCTCAGATAAGCGTTATTACCCGCTTTTCTCGCGTTTGTTGACGGTAGAGGGACGGAAAGGCTTGATGGTATGGTTCGACATACTGACGCCGAAACAATTTTGGTTTTTCACGTCCATCGAGAAGGAATTGAGGGAGCGCGGCGTAGACGTTCTGCTCACGTCCAGAAGGTACGAGCAGCTTACACCGATTCTGGAGCATGTCGGCCGCAAGGATATCATCCTGGTCGGAGAGTTCGGCGGCGGGTCCCTTCTCGGAAAGCTCAAGGCAAGCGTTAGGAGGGCAGCAGAGCTCGTTGAGGTCATCGAGGGGCATTCGCCGGATGCATGCGTGTCGAGCGGTTCGCTAGAGATGACGAGGATCTCATTCGGCCTGGGCATCCCCCACGTCCTCCTGTCGGATACGCCGGAGTCTCCTGTTAACAGGTACTGCGTTCCGCTCTCGAGCTACGTTTTCACGCCGTGGGTAATCCCAAAGGGTGAGTGGGTAAAGTACGGAATAGGCGGCCGTATGGTATTAAGATACAGGGCATTGGACCCGATGGCTTGGCTGGATGGCTTCAGGCCCAGCAGGCGAACGCTTGATGAGCTCGGCCTTAACGAGTTCGAGTACGTACTCTTCAGGATGCCCGAGACGCAGGCTTCTTACCTCATAGGTGTCGATACAGGGTACGTAAGTAAGCTTTTGGGAAGGCTGGCCTCGAACCTTGATGGTCTCAAGCTCGTCGTTTTGGCGAGGTACGGCGAGCAGGCGGCCAGCCTGGGAGGGCTGGGTAAGAACGTTATCGTGCTCGATAAACCGCTACCGGACCACAGCATCCTATACTATGCTTCGCTTTTCATCGGAGGAGGGGGGACGATGACCCAAGAGGCTGTTCTCATGGGCGTGCCGACGGTTTCTGTGTATCCTGGGAAGCTTCCGGCGGTCCACCGCTACCTCATAAACGTCGGTGCCCTCAAGCATTTTAGGGATTGGCAGGCTGCGCTGAAAAAGGCCCTTAGCATGCTAAAACATGCTGAACGTGCTAGGGAGGCCCAGACGAGGGTCGCTGATATTTTGAGACGAAGGATGGTAAACCCCGCAAAGGTTGCGGCAGCCTGGTTGGAGAAATTAGCATCCGGAAGAGCTGCTTGTGGATTACCTTAGGTATGCCTCTATCTCCCTTGCCATATCCCTTATCCTGGATGAGAGCGACGAAACGTCCTTCGCGTATTCCTTTGTTATCCTGTCGTACGAGACCTTCCCTATCCTTCCTAGCCTGAAGTCCTCTACAGCCCTGCCGAGGGCCGTCATCGTACCCAGCAGCTCCGAGACCTGCGCCTCGAGGGAGCTGAGCTTTGCCATAATCTCCGGAAAGCCTCCAAGCCTCTTCTTTAACGCGCCAACCCTATCAGCATCCCTCTTGATGGCGGCAAGCTCGCCCTCGTAGACCCCCCTCGACCATCTGGATAAAGATTTTTTGTCCGACGGAATCGACGAGGCCAGCCTCTCGCAAGCCCTCGCCACCTCGGGTATCCTGGATGTCACTGCCTTGAGGGCTTCTTTGACCTCTTCGGATAGCGCTGGTGCCTTAGCTTTCCGGGAAAGCCTGTGAACGACGGCAGCCGAAACGATCGCGCTGAGCGTTGCTACCCATAGATACGGAAGGTACGGAACGAGGCTCATGCCCTCTACGTAGCTGATGCTTACCGTGGCCCTTGGCTTAAGGGTTGCCACGCCCCTGCTAACGTAGCTAAGCACCGTAGCACCGCTTTGGTCCTTAAAGAGCTCATCAGGCTCCGGCGATGAACCCTTGAAATCGTAGCCTGGCGGCAGGATAACCTTCAGGACATACTCCCCGTACGCCGCATCCAAAAGGGAGGGATAGCCCAGAGCGTACGTACCCCCAGGCTGTGTGGCGTAGGGCTCGAGGTACTCGACAGTGAACGACACCCTTTCGCCACCCCTGACCTCCCACCTAGGTTTAACGACCAGGCTACCTGTTTCCCGTGTATAGCTGCTCGATAGAGCTCCGAGGCTATCCTTAACCCCAAGTAAAGTCGCATTGGCCGGCAGTAACAGCTTTACCTCGCTTATCGATGATTTGCCGTGGTTGACTACCTTGAGGGAAAAAGAGACGCGTCTCTGATTTTCTAGGTAGACGGTGACGTCTGCTCTCTCGACGAACGTTATTGAAAACCTATCATTCTTAAACTTCACGGCAACGCTTGCGGGTGAGAGCAAGTCCACGTCCTTGGCTTCCGTGAACACTCCGTCCCTCGTATCCGTATAGTTAAACCCTGGCCTCTCGGGAAGGCTTACCTCGCTTCCGCTCGGAAAGCGTACCACCATGTAGAAGGATGCTACTGTCTTCTTGATCACGGGTAATACCGGTACGTTTGCCACGAACGTCTTGGAGTCCTCCTCAGTTACTAGGTCCTTGAAGACCGTTACCAGCTTCGCCCTGACAGCCTGCCCGCCGACGTTCCTCATCTCTATGAAGAATAGAGACGGCGGCTGCTCCTCCTCCGTGTACCTCGTCTCGACCGTAGGCTGCTCGGCGTAGAAGGTTACGAGCTTATCCTTCAACGCTATGTCAAAGCCGACCTTTACCGTCCTGCCAGGCTCGACGTAAATGCTATCCGAGATGTACATCAGGCCGCCGTCCCTAACGTCGACGCTCCTGACAACCTCGTAGGCCTCTTCTTTGGAGGATGCGACGGCAATTTGCGCTAGCGCTGTGCAGATCAGCATAACCAAGACCATGAAGGTTACTAACCTCTTCAAGGCCGACCCTACCGTGGCTAAGTTTAAACGTTCACAAGGGTTATTATACCCTTCTCGTGGCTATACCTCCTAGGATGGCGGCCTACTGATGCAGCTGTAGGACTAGAGCCCATCGGCCCGGAGCGTAGCCCTTCGGCAAGCCATCTCCGCATACCCAGTTTAGAGGGCGCCAAGGAGGTCTCCATAGCTTGGCTTCAGCCACGTGGATGAAGCGCGGACTTCCAGCCCATGACGTTAAAGCCTTTATATTCGTGGGTCTCAACACAACACGAAATGCGTTTACGTTTTTTGTTGCTGCTACTAGTCGGCATTCTCATATTCCTGGCCATGTCATACTACGTAGGCCTTGGGACCATAGCTGAAACCTTCATGCGCTTAAACTTGGCTCATCTGGCGATCAGCTTCACCCTTCTCATACTATACTTCGTTTCTAGGGCATTCAGGTGGAGGATGCTCTTATACACGCTGAAGGACCCTGGCCTCGCGCTCACGCTGACAGCGACGGGCATGGGTTATTTTGTTAACGTAATATTTCCCGTCAGGCTCGGCGAGGTAGCAAGGGCTGTCGCAGTATCGAGGAAAAGCCGCATAGGGTTCATGCCAGCATTCGCTACAGTAGTCGTCGAGCGCGTTTTCGACCTGACGTACCTGCTGGCGGCGATAGGCTTGCTGGCAGCCTTAATCGGCGGGCTACTCCATGCCGAGCCCATCAGGACGCTCGTGCTAGTATCGGGTATAGGCTTAACCGCCGTGGCCATAACGCTGTTTATGCTGATCAGGAAAGGCGGGGCTGCGTTGAGGCTTCTCGACAAGACGGCAGGCGTATTGCCTTTAAGCATACGGGTGAGGCTTACCAAGGCCCTCAACTCCGTCGTCGAGGGCATAGGGCAGTCGGCCGCGTGCATAAGGAGCGTAAAATTCCATCTGTGGACGCTCGCGATAACTTTATTCAACATCTGCTCTTTGGTAGCGCTATTCGCGTCAACTGGTCTACAGCTACCATTGCCAGCGGTCGTGGCTGGGAGTGCGGTCGTCGCCCTATCCGCAATAATCCCAGCACCTCCAGGAAACGTCGGAACGTTCGAGCTGGTATGGGTGGGGGTGTTCACAGTCCTGGGCTTAACACAAGCCGAGGCTATGTCGTCCGGCATAGTGGTTCATGTTGTGCAGACAACATACCTTCTTCTTATAGGTGGGATATCAACGATGCTTTTGGGAGGCGTTAGAGAATACATACAAAATAAAGAATGATGGGGAAGAGTAAGGCTCGTCACCCTTTCCAGAATCTCTGAGCCAGTATTAACCTCAGCATCTGAAGGCCAACTCTGATGCTCTTACGGATGTTTGCTGTAATCTTCGACTCTCCGATCCTTTTTCTATACCTTACGGGTATCTCGATAATCCTTAGGCCTTTCTTCAAACTCCAGATGATCATTTCTGGCGAGAAGGCGGGACCGCCGACCTTTAGATTGTTTATGATTTTTTCGAGTGCATCACGCTTTATCGCCCTAAAAGTACAACCAACGTCTGTAAGCCTGCATTTTCCCCAAAACTGAATTTGTATCAGCTTAGCCAGAAGAAAGTTTCCCCAGTGGAGTAGCCAGCCCATCTTCGCTCCCTTCTCGACGAGCTCGAGCGTAGTTCTGGTACCGATTCTTCTAGGTATGCCAGCATCTTTTTTAGGTCTCTGGCAGCAAACGTTCTATCGGCTTCGGTTAAGACTATTATCTTACCGCGGGCTTCACGTAAACCCTTTATGCATGCATTACCATAACCTTGACGTACTTCTCTTACAACCCTAGCACCGTGCTTTGTTGCAACCTCTGCCGTCTTGTCCGTAGAGTTGTTGTCTACGACGACTATCTCATAATCAACATTCATCATCTCGATGACCTGTTTAAATTCTTCTATGGTTGGCCCGATTGCCTCCTCTTCATTGTAAGCAGGAATGACTACGCTTATACATGGTTCAACGAGTTCTCTGGTATCATTTCCTTGAACCGATCCAACCTGCATACCCTCGGTGCCCCTTACTTAAGTTCTGGCTAACATCATGGGCTCTTATTCTAAATTATTTAGGGTAGGATATGCTAGGTTATAAGCATCTTCGTAATATAGCCGCTCTGTGCGGAAAAGACCTTTCCTCACTTCTTCAACTCATAAACCTGAAAATCGAATAAACTACCGTTATAGTTATAGACCAACGTAAAGTATCTAGAATCATTGTATATGACTGTCAAACGTTTTTACGTACGTTAGGTTTTTTACGTATAAGACGTGTGTTATACCTATTTGCTTTAAAGCTTGGATCAATTCCTCCTCGCTTGAACCGCGTTCATATAATCTTACTAGCCCGTAGGTGTCTAGGGGAACCACGTCCCGGTCCAAATATAGGTGCATTGGATACGACGTAAGTATCTTCGCGTTCTTGGGTGATTCCTCGTTTATCCATTTTATGATGTAGTAGTTATCTTTCAATGAATTTTTGAAGACGTAATCCGGGGAGGGGAACAACGTGCTGAAAACGGGCTGCCCGTCTTTAATTTCGAAAACCCTATACTTAGAGTTAAGTACGAAGTAGAACGACGGTAAGAGTAAAAGTACGAGCATAATCGTTGTCGTTACCTTTGTTATGTCCATTTTCACACCTCTAAGTAAATGAGTCAACCAGAATGCGAGAAAAGATACCTGGATAATTAACGGTATGTAAAATATGGGACGGGAGGCCACGCTATATACAGGGGGTGAAGTAAGATTAACGAGTAATGCGATGGCTACTACAGCCGAGACTGAGCAAAGCGCCATGCATTTTTTTCTCCTGCTTTCCGTCTCAGCGCCCACACCTACTATTGCCATGAGCGGGTAAACATGCGAAACGTAAGCCCAGTGACCTGTGTGGGTCCTGGCTACTCCTGAACCAGTAAAGGAAGCCAGGACGAGCAGCGTAATGTACGTTGTTGTTATGAAAGCAAGCACTTTATATCCGTACGGTTTATTTCTTAAACATACGAGTCCTACCAAAAACAAGCTGAATAGAAGAATGTTTCCGTCAAGCACGGCCGTCCCAAGAAGATTGTAGACGGCTTCGCTGAAATTCATGAAAGGATTAATGTTATAGATGCTTCCGAGTATGGGTTCCGAAGACCATCGACCCGTGACGATATCGTAGTTAAGGCCTCCGAAGATTCCGTAAGCATGCGGGTAGAACGGATTTTTAAGAAGCACGAGATTCCTTAGATAGAAAGGAGCTGAGACGGTTAACGCTCCGAGTATTAAAGCAACCGTATGTATGGGCTTAGCTTTATTTTTTAACTGGATTGCCCATGCTATGATTATTATGGAGATTGCGAATATCACACCCAGCTGATTTACGAAGGCCGCCATCCCTGCAAAGAGCCCTATAAGGAGAGCCGTCTTGGGTTTTTGGCCCTCCATGTATTCAATGAGGTAGTAGGTTGCTATCAATGAATAAAGAGCTGCAATGGGTTTATGATTCATGTCGACGTAGTTATACATAATCCATGAATCGTCTGACAAGATTAGCAACGTTGCAAATAAAGTCAAGGTTCTTTTTTTGAAAATTTTATTTGCCAATTTATAAAATACTATGATGGTCGAGGCGCCCATAATCATATACAGTAGCCTAACTAAGAAGAAGTCGAAGTTTGGTTGGAGCATTGTGACCCAGACCTGTTGTAGCTGAAACATCATCGGAAAAGCATAGAAATTTTCAACGTGCGATGTCATACTGATAGTGGTAGGTAGCTCACCTTTATCGTAGATTTTCTTAGCTATCGCTACGGTATACGTCTGAGCATCAGGGTCCAAGATGGGATAGATGAGCTCCCTAATCGCCATATTTATCAAAAGAATGAAGATGGCTGCGAGCAAAACGATTGTCGTAAACTTAAACTTAGGTTTACTGCCAATTTCTAGAGTGAAGGACTTCCGCTTAAATGCTAAATAAATGGTTGATATTGTTGCCACTATCGTTGATAACATCATCCCCGTTTGGTATGAGAATTTAACATCGAACGCCTGGTTGAGAATGAACAGTGTAACGGAAATTGTTCCGAGGCCTATCCAATAACCGAAGACCATGGATTCCAGTATATCCCTTCTGCCAAGTACATGCAGTATTGTCATACCAAGGAGAAGTGGCGCTGTGAAGCTCATGAGCGCTTCAGCGATAAGCATGCCAGAATACCCCGGCCATGCCTTTATAAGCATTATTCTAAAGAGGTATCAGTCTAAACCACTTCAAACCCATGTAGTTATTGTATGCGAGTATCGCGATAAGCAGGATGGCCAACCAGCCACGCTCCCCGATGGACGATAAAACTGGTTTCGAGGCGAGGGAGCCTGCAAGCCTTACAAGCCCGATTCCTACCAGCGGCACTATCGCAGGGAACGTCGTGAACGTCACCCTAACGTCAGGAATCTGGGGCAAAGGTAGAAGCGGTATGAGCGTGGAAGCGAACAGCAGGTAAATTTTCTTTGCACCATCGCTGTCTACGTTCAAGAAACCCAGCATGGCCAGAAGTATGGCTGGTATTGAGAAGCCAGCGAAAGACCTTAGGAAGAGGACCGGGTTCTTCAACAAACCCTCGTACCCGCCATGCGTAACCATCAACTCTTCAAGGGTGATCGTGTACGTTAAACCAGTCATGATCATCCATGCGAGAGGTGGAACGGCTGCCGAGAGCAAAACCTTTAAGAGGTTTTTAGGGGTTATTTTCTTCCACAGCATGAGCATCAGCAGAAGAAGGATCGCAAAGACGTTGCTTTCCCTCGCCAAGAGGCTAATGCCAAGCAATAGCCCTAGGGCAACGCTCTTGACCGTGCTCCAACGCCAGCCCATCCTGAAGAGTATAATATAGGCAAGGAGGGGCGCGAACATGAAGCCAGACATATCCACCCTAGAGCCGACCGCATAGTGGAGGATGACAGGTAGGGAGGGGAATAAGACGGCTACCGAGAACGCGGCAACCCTTCCGGCAAATGCCTCGGTTAGTTTGTAGACGAATAGCGTTCCGAGGGCTAGGAAGATGATATTCAGAAGCACAAAGGCAAGCTCCATGCCAACGAACGGATATATCGCCGCGGCTAAGAAAGGCGTAAACGGCCTGAGGAGGAAGTGAACTATGCCACCAGCCAATACCTTAAGCTGCTCTAACGACATTTCGCCGCGGAAGGACTTTGCCAGACCGTAGTAAACCTAGCTCTCTATATCGTCGTAGGGTCTGACGTGCGTTGCGCCATGGAGAACGGCTAACGCTATCACCAGAAGGATCGCCAGACGCCGGTTCACAACCCCTTTACGCTTTTTAAACATTATTTAAGAATTTCATGGACAAAAATATATCTTACTTACCCAAAACCTATCCCGTCCATGGATAGAAAAGATGCCGTCATCTTAGCACTCATCGTGGCGGCCGTGTACCTCTTCGTATTTTCCATACCGCCAAGAGATTTCCCCCTTTCAGACGATTACGCCTACTATTCTGAGGTGAAGACGTTCTTGGCAGAAGGGAAGTTTAAGATGCACAATTCGGCGACGGCTACCTCCATAGTTCAGGTTCTCATAGGGAGCGCCGCGGCTTCCTTGCTAGGCCTGAGCCACGAAACGCTAATGCTTACGACGATGCTGTTGAGCGCGATACCTATAGCTTTCACGTACCTGTGGCTCAGGCTTTGGGTGGGCAGGGAGCTTGCTGCGTTGGGCTCATTCGCCATGCTGGTAAACCCTGCATACTACTATCTAAGCCACACGTTCATGACGGACATCTACTCCTTGGTCTTCATGCTTCCCTCCATCCTATTCCTCTTCAAGGGAATATATGAGGGTAGGGATGCCTACATCGGAGCAGGCGTAACGCTCGCGCTTGTCGGATTCTGGGTAAGGCAGTATTCCGTTCTGTTGATCGGCGGAGCAATCCTCTGGTACTTCTACAGGCTGATTTTTGAGAAGAGGAACGAGTTTACGCTCAAGAGGGTAACGATGCTCTTCTTCCTGCCAGCAACAAACCTGGCGATCTGGTGGTACCTTTTCCCGCTGCTCCACGACCTGGATCATAAGTGCGCATACGTGGTAGGTTTGGGCGGGTGGGTCCCAAAAAACATGCTTCAGGTGCTTCTCTTCACAGGCTACTTCCTCTTTCCCCTGGGCATCGCCTACTTGGCAGACCACAGAACACTCTTCAAGGACTTTTTGGGCTTGAAAAAGCACATCAGGGTCTTCTTGGTAATCGTCTTCGCAGCCTTGCTCAGCTTTATGGTTCTCAGGACTCTTTACGGCCTCGGCAACCTCTGGGTACCTGCCATGCCCTTCGCCTACGCTACGGCGAACCCTACGGGCGTTGGCCCAACCCCTCTCGCTGGTTCTAAGCCATACTTCTTCCCGACTTGGCTCTGGATACCTATATGCCTTCTATCTGTCGTGACGGCATTCGGCCTTGCCGTCCAGGCCCTAAGAAATTCTTCAAGCCAAAAAACCCTGATGCTTCTCGCCTTCGCATTCTCTGCCGTAATCCCCCAGACTTTCTACGGAAACTTCTTCGACAGGTACTACCTGATAGTCGTTCCGCTAACGCTCCCGATAGCCCTGGCATCCGCTAAGGAATACAAGTTCATGAAGGCCGGGCTCATCCTGACGATAGCCGTCTTGGGCGTATGGTCTTGGTACGGGGTTTACGATAACTTTTCTTGGAACGCCGCAAGATGGGATGGCATAAGGTACCTTCTCGGCATGGGCGTGCCGGAAAAGAGCATCGACGCCGGAATGGAATACAACGCGAGGTTCTTCGAGGGGTGCAGGAACATCAACGTAAAGCCGGTCAGATGGTACGGATGGTCCTACAGCCTCAGCGACGATTACGTCGTGTCTTTCAGCCCGCTGGATGGCTACGAGGTCCTTAGGGAAATAGCATACAGAGGGCCGTTCGGCGAGAGGCTGGGCAGCATATACGTTCTAAAGAAAGCCGATTAAGAGCCGTTAGCGTTTATTTAATCGACTCTTTTAAGGTTAAGAGCGCCAGAAGGGCGATGCCGCTTGGACGTACGGCTGAAGCGAGAGGTCAAGGAGTACCTTGACGGGATGGCAAGGGATCATGACTTTATGAAACCGACTAGGCTCCGGAGCGCCTTGGCCGATTTCCTCGAGCGCGAGGTAGGGTCGTGCGGGACGGTCTTGGAGGTCGGCTTTGGGGCAGCTTTGCTAAGCGGCAAGCTCAGGTTCGAGGAGGCTATCGTGGCCTGCATCTCCGATAGAGCCGCCGAGGCGATGAAAAGGGTGCTAAGGGAGAATGGGGTTCACCTAATAGTGGCGGATGCGGAGTTCCTGCCGCTTAGGGCACGCTTCGACTGTATCGTGGTGAGCGACTTAGTTGCATACCTGGACGACGCTTACGAGGTTTTCGGAAAGCTCAGGGATGTATGCCACGCCAGGACCAAGCTGGTGATGGCGACGGTCAACCCCTCTTGGATGCTCATTCTGCATACATTGGAGAAGTTGAGGTTGAGAAGCCCGGACGGGCCACACAATTGGCTGTCGCATGAGGTTATCGAACAAATGTTAAGCTTGCGGGGTTTTAGGGTCGACAAGGTCGAGGGGCGCTCCTTCAAACCCGTCAGGGTAATTGCCGCGACACCTTCGGAGTGCCCAAAACCAGAGAACGTCAAAGTCTCGTTCATCGTACCCTGCTATAACGAGGAGGAGAACGTGCTTGCGGCCATAGACGGGATACTCAAAACCCGTCCCTCCGACGTCGAGGTGGTCGTTGTGGACGATGGCTCGACCGACAGGACTGCCGAGCTCGTTTCATCGTTGAACGACAGCAGGGTTAAGCTCGTGTCTTATAAACCAAACCAGGGAAAGGGCGTAGCCGTTAAGATGGGTTTCGAGGCGGCTACTGGCGATATACTCGTAGTAGTGGATGCGGACCTCTCTGTCTCGCCGGACGAGGCCATGAGGTTTGTCGAGCCGCTCGCCACCAGGATGGCTGGTTTCGTAAACGGCACAAGGTTCGTTTATCCGATGGAGCCCGGAGCCATGTCGGAGATACGCTTCTTCGGCAACAAGCTCTTCAGCATCGCATTCAGCTGGCTCCTTGGACAGAGGATAACTGATACGCTATGCGGCACGAAGGCCATCAGAAGGAGCGATTACTTGGGGAAGATAAGCATAAGGGAAAAATCCTGGCCAGACTTTGACCTGCTGTTCGGGGCCGCGAAGAACGGTTTGAGGATCGTCGAGGTCCCAGTACACTATAAGCGCAGGGTAGCTGGCAAGTCGAAGATGAGGGTTTTCAAGCATGGGCTGAGGCTTTCGAGGATCGTTCTGAGGGGTATCTTGGAGTTTAAGCTCAAACAGCTTTTAGCACCGTGAGGAGGACGCGCATCCTTTAGGGCGGGACGGCCAGGGTTCGTGCAAAAGCGATGCTGGAGCGGAAGCCGACTGCTCCGCCGTTCATACCCGCGTAGAGCCGTCCCAAAGAACGATGCGTTTGCTCGAGCGATGCGTACGCAAACGTTAATAGCTGTGCGTGAACGGCATAAAGAGAGGCCGGATGAACGAGAAGAAGAAAATCGCCGTCATGATGCTTACGCTCAACAGCGAGAAGTACTTCAGGGCAGGGGTCCTGGACGCTCTCGAGAGGGTTCTGAGGAACTACGAGTACGAGTTAATAGTTGTTGATGGCGGCTCCTCCGACGGAACTGTAAGGATGCTGCGCGAGAAGTTCAAAGAGAGGCTAAGGCTCGTCCACTCTCCGGTAAAGAACTTGGCGCTTTGTAGGAACTTGGCGCTCAGCAAGGCACCAAAGGACTCCGATTACTACTGCTTCGTAGACTCCGATATAGTTTTGCCCGACGACTTTTTCAAGAGGCTCCTTCCGCTCTTCGAGGACCCAAAAGTCGGAACTGCCGAGCTGAGGGCCGTCCTAGGATACCCTAGGAGGAGCCTAGTTTCGCAATACTACTCGACGGTAAAAACCGCTCAGGGCTCCGGCATCCAAGAGGCCGTTGGCGGAGCTACGACGTGCATAGTGATCAGGCCTGAGGTTGCCGCAAAGATCCACCTCGATGAGAGGTTCAGGAGGGCTGGCGAGGACGTGGACCTACATTTGAAGGTTAACGAGCTGGGATACAGGACTCTCGTGGATATGAACGAGCCGACGGCCATGCATGTCAGGGAGCCTTCGTTGCTAGAGGAGCTTAGGAGGATGTTCCATAGGGGCTACGCGAGGGCCTTAAACCTGAGGCTTCACAAGGGAGCCCTCGGAGACGGCCTCGGAAGGGCTGTTCTGGTAACCATCGTAACGTTTCTATGCTGGACGTTAGCGTTCGTTGGGATAGCATTCTCGGTCTACATAGCGTCTTTGCCGTTAGCCCTTCTGATCGTCAGGCATGCACTAAAGCTGACGAAGCCGTACAGGCTCGACCTCGCGTTCGTGGGCTTACTTATATCGACCGCTTACCTTCTGGGCCTATCCTGCGGGATTCTAAGGTTTTGGGTGGTAAAAGCCTCATAAAAGGTACGCCGGAAGGGGCCAGGTTATGAGAATCCTAGAAATAGGCCTGATTCGCCTGCTGAGACGGATCATCTGCCGGCAAGCTCCATCGTTGGTGCGGGAAGCCCACGGGCTCATAGCCTTGAGTAGTTAGCATAAAACTTTTTCAGCTTCAAGGAACGCTAACCAATAACTGCTATGATGTATTCATCAAAAGAATTCTAACAGCTTTAAGGGATATAGGCGTTGGGAGGTTCAGCGACCTTAGGAAGGTTGTAAAAAATCCTAGAACGCTCACCATCAAGCTGGAGAAGCTCGAGAGGCTTGGGCTTCTAAAAAGGGAGGCTGGTGGATATAGACTGACTGAAAAAGGGCTGAGGGTTGAGGCGACCTTAGAGGAGCTGGAGAAAGTTTTGAATCTACCAGACCTTGAGGTCAAGAATATTGAGAGGATACCGCATGCCTACTTTGCTCCCATAATTAAGAGATACTCTGAGATACTGAGGGCTACGCTTGCCGAGAGGCTCATAAGCATTATGCTCTTCGGTTCCGTAGCAAGGGGTGACTGGGATAAGAACAGCGATATAGATATTCTGGTAGTAGCTGAGGGCTGGGATGCTAGACCAGTGTGGGAGAGGATCGAGGAGCTTAAGGGAGCGAGGGAGATTCTGGAGAAGACCCCTGAATACCTCAAGGCCCTGAAGATGGGTCTATCAACTGTTTCCGAGATAATAGATTTATTATAGACGTTTTGGAGTAATGCTCCTATTGTGGAAGTAGTCCTCGGCGTACCGTTCAGTTACGACGCGAACAAAGAGGTTAGGAAGCTCCTAGAGGACTTCAGGGACATGGTTAACTTCTGCATAGAATATGCCGTCAAAAGGAAGATAACGTCATATGCTAAGCTTAGGAAAGGGGTATACGGGGATTGGAAAAGGCGCTGGGACTACTCGACGCACTTCTGCCACTCTGCCTGCAAGATTGCATTAGCAATCCTCAAGAACCATAGGCGAAAACGTAGGGATGGCAAGCCTAAAGCAAGGAAGCTATTCATGCAACTGGACCCGCAGCTGTATAAGTTCTACGGCGACAAAATAAGGATCTCAGTAAAGCCCAGAGAGTTCCTCTACATAGACTTGAAGTACGGCGAGTACCAGAGGAAGTTCATAGACGCATGGATAGAGGGTAAGCTCAAGGCGGGGGAGATAACGATGAACGAGACGAAGATAGTTATACCATTCAAGAAAGATGTAGACCTTTCTAATCCAAAAGATTGGATAGCAATAGATGTAAATGAATCTAACGTTACAGCCGTGAGCTCAAACCCACATATCCTAAAAATCGAGACCGACCTGAGGACGATCCACACGACATACTTCAACATCATCAGGAACGTCCAGAGGCTGAGAAAGTTCAAGCCCAAGACGGCGAAAAGGTTGCTGAAAAAGTATTCTGGCAAAAGAAAGCGAAAAGCTAGAGACGAATGCCACAAGATAGCGAAAAGGATTGTAGATTTCGCTGAAAAGCACAAGATGGGCATAATCATGGAGAATTTAAAATGGATAAGGCAACGGATAAACTACGGCAGGATGCTGAACCGTAGGTTACATTCATGGAACTTCAGGAGGTTGCAGTTCTACATCGAGTACAAGGCTAAGCTGAGCGGTCTGCCAATCGTTTACGTTAATCCAAAAGGGACTTCGAGCCTATGCCCGATATGTGTGGAAAGCTAGCACCGAATGGGCATAGGCTTCTAAAGTGCGAATGCGGATATGAAAACGATAGAGACATAACTGCATGTCTAAACATGCTCAGGATGAGGGGAGCGCCGTTGCCCCCGAAAGCCCTCCATGAACCTCTAATGGTAGGGGTGAGGGGGAAGGGATGAGAATCTTATGAATCCCACAACGGTTACTGGCCGATAATTCAAAATTATCCCCTGAACCTTGACGAGGCAAGAGGGTTTAACAGAATATATTTGGATGCTGTATTAGACGGAATAATAATTTACGATAGGGACGATTTTCTAACATCCATTCTCCAGACTTTAAGGAAAAAGCTCGAAAATATGGGCTCCGTCAGATTAACGACACCGAGCCGTAGACATTATTGGATTATAAAGAAGATAAATGCGGGAGAGGTGATAACGTTTGAGTAATTTGACCAATGTTGAGCTCGCTGTGTCTGCGTTAAAGAGGGGCTGGAGGTGGCTCAGAGGAGCTCGCGAAGCCTTAAAGGATGGGCGGGATGATGTCGTTTACTGCTCGCAGATGGTGGTTGAGCACTCCTCGAAGGCCGTCCTCATAGCTCTTGGGATAGATTATCCGAGAGAACATGATGTAAGTATCGCATTCAAGCAAATATAGGAGATAAAGAACATACCTAAGTGGTTCGTAAATATGCTGGACGAGATGGCCGACAATATCTCTTGATATCCTAACAGATTGGGCAAGGATTACGATTATCGTGAAGTCCGCACGCGCTATCCATGATTAACGATTTTAAGTTAGCGCCTGCACTCTTCTTCAACGAGCTCTACGCATTTCGGCACGGCTTCTTTTACGCCCTCGCTCAAACCCTCTTGGTAGCAGCCAGGCTCTTGAATCGTTATCCCAAAAACCACTACCTCTTCCGGAAAGGATTCTCCCTCGATGGTCTTGACGAGCTCGATGGAGGTTAGGATGTCTATGTCGTGAAAGCCGATGAACCGCCTTGGTGAGGTCCTGAGGTCCCCGAGCGTAAGCCTCATTATTTTTCCAGGAGCTGCACCCTCATCGACCAGCGCATCCACGATTATTGCCTTCCTGTAGCCCAGCATCGCCTCTGCTACCGCTAAACCACTGGCGCTCAGCTCGACTACGTCGACGTCAACCAAGCGCTTCTTCAGCTCGGACGCTACGACCAACCCTACTGCATCGTCGCCCAGTATAGGGTTGCCCAGCCCTATTACGACTACTCCTCGCTTCCTCTTCAAGGACGCCTTATCTCAGCCACGAGCCTTCCGCTCGCATCGTACACGCATACGTCGAGGGGCATCTGTCCAGGCAACGCATGCGTTCCGCAGGCCAGGCACGGGTCGTAAGCCCTGAAAGCCATCTCTATCATGTTGAGTAGGCCGTCGCTTATCTTGCCTGCCCTTATGAGTTGCTGGGATACTTTCTTTACGGACATGCATATTCCTGCGTTGTTGTGCGTCGTCGCTACTATCAGGTTAACGTCCGTCAGTATTCCGTCACCGTCCGTCCTGTAATGGTGTATGAGCGTACCCCTCGCCGCCTCTACTATACCTACGCCCTCGCTCGGGACGTTCGTCAGCGGAACCCTGAAGTCCTTACCGGTCACGTCCGGGTCCCTGCTCAACTCTAGGGCCCTCTCGGCGGCGTTGAGTATCTCTATAACCCTAGCCCAATGGTACCCGAGGGTAGCATGGGCTGGCTTTCCCAGAGTTTCCTTGAACTTCTCGTAGGCTTCTTGGGCTAGCGGCGTCGCAAACCCGTCAGCCACGTTGAGCCTAGCAAGGGGCCCTACCCTGTAGACGCCCGACCCTTCGCCGTCGACTATTCCCTTCCAGCCTAGGCCTTTCAGGTAGGGGAATTTTAGGTAAGTCCACGGCTCCACGTGCTCGGCTATGTGGTCTAGGTATTCCTTCGGGTGGAACTCCGCATAGACGTTTCCCCTCGGGTCCACGACCCTAACCCTTCCGTCGTAGTAGTTTACCAGCCCTTTCCCGTCAACCAAGCCCATGTAGTAAGTCTCGTGCCTGTACACGTCGCCCATGATGAGGTCAACGTACTTTTGGTTCTTCAGCACGGCATCCTCGAGTACCTTAAGCGTGAACTGGCCGAACTCTACAAGCTTTTTCGCTCCCTCCTCCACCTCCTTCCTGTCCTCTTCCGTCAACGGTTTGGAAACGCCGCCGGGGACTGCGCACGCCGGTATTATCGCCCTTCCAGCCAGCCTTTCCAAAAGCCTCGTGGCGACCATCCTGGCGTTTATGACCCTCTTCCCGGTCTCCAACCCGACCCTTCCGATAAGGCCGAGGATGTTCCTCTCGGCCCTAGGAGCGTCTGGACCTACGACGAAGTCCGGCGCCGATAGGGCGTAGAATACTGCAGAGTGGTCGTGTACAAAGTATATGTTGTAGGCCATCTCCCTTAGCTTCTTGGCTGTCTCGGGAATTTCGGCGCCGTAGACGGCGTCTACGGCCTTCGCGGATGCCATGTGGTGCGCCCATGGACATACGCCGCATATCCTCGGCGTTATTATTGGCATCTCCTCAACCGGCCTTCCTATGCAGAACCTTTCGAACCCCCTGAACTCGACGACCTGGTAGTAGGCGTCCTTGACGTTGCCATCCTCATCGAGGAATATAGAGATCTTACCGTGCCCCTCGAGCCTCGTTATGGGCTGGATGGTTACGACCTTCCTCATTCCCTAGCACCCCACACCCTACGCAGTATAGACCTTGGTAAGCTGTATCTGTAAAAGGTACCCAACGGGTCCTTTATCTGCTCTATGATCTTCCTGACCTCCTCGTCGCCCAAGCCAGCCTCTACTTCTAGGCCGACCACGGAGGAGAGGGCGGATAGCATCCTAGCACCCTGGTCCTGGGATTCTGGAGTCGGGCCCATACAACCCCTGCAGGGAACGTTCATCGTCGGGCATACGGCGTCGCAGCCGCCCCTGGTTGCAGGGCCCATGCAGATTATTCCCTGCTCGAGGAGGCATCTGTCTGGGTCCGGGATGAATTGGTGATACCTCTTTATCTCCATTATCCTCTTCCCCTCGCGGACGCGTTTACACTCGTCGCAGACGGACTTCATCGAGCCGAAAACGGTCCCCTTCGGCGGGAGCTTTCCGGAGAGCGCGGCTGCCAAGGCATCGGCAACAAGCTTTAGGGGTGGCGGGCAGCCTGGAAGGTAGTAGTCCACGTTAACCACTTGGTTAAGCGACTTGACGGTATCGAGAAACTCCGGTATCGTCAGCTCCTCGTCGCCGAGCCTCGTCAGCTTGCTGGGTAGCACCCCGTTCGGGTTAAGGGTGCTCAGCGTCTTCACGTAAGCCTTCTGGAGGACGCCGTCCCTTGAGGCTACGTTCGCGAGGCCAGGTATACCGCCAAAGCAGGCGCAGGCTCCGAAGGCTACGAGGTTCTTTGCCTTCCTCCTCGCAAGCTTGGCCATCTCCTCCGTCTCGTCGTTGTTCACTGCGCCCTCGAACAGCACTATGTCTACGGAACCGTCCGGAAGCTTCTCCAGATCCTCGAGCTTTAAGTCGGCGGCCGTCGGCCAGTAGGCGATGTCCACCGCCATCAGGACCTCGACGGCCTTCTCCCCCAAATCCAGGAGGGAGTAGTCGCAGCCCGCGCAGTTTGCTCCAGGTATTATAGCCAGCATAGGCTTTCTCAGACCAACGCCACCTCCTTCCTCAGCTCCTCCGAGATCCTGTTCGGCCCCAGCTTCCTTATCTGCTCGACGAATTCTCTTGCTATGCTGGCGAACCTTTCCCCTTCTGAGGCAGATACCCATTCCAGACGCAACCTGCCTTTTTCTATGCCGAATTGCTCGAGCAGTTTCTCTAGAAGCATGACCCTCTTTCTCGTCTTGTAGTTTCCTGATATGTAGTGGCAGTCTCCTGGATGGCAGCCAGTCACTAAGACACCATCGGCACCGCTTGCGAAAGCCTCGAGTATGAATACTGGGTTGATCCTACCGGAGCACATGACCCTGATCACCTTGAGGTTGCTTGGGTACTGGATCCGGCTGGTCCCTGCCAAGTCCATGCCCGCGTATGAGCACCAGTTGCACGCAAAGACCACTATGTTTGGCTCGAAAACCTCTCCCATCCTGTTCACCTCGCGAGCGACCTTACCATCGCCAAAATCTGCTCGTCCGTGAAACCAAGTTGCTGAGCGGCCCCTGATGGGCATGCGGCCGCGCATACCCCACAACCTTTGCACTTGCTTACGTCCACCTTTGCGACCTTCTTTCCGCCATCTTTCTCAACCAAGGATATCGCGTCGAAAGCGCATAAAGGCTCGCATACGCCGCAGCCGCTGCATAGATCCTCGTTAATGGAAGAAACGTATGGCACGGTCTCCACGTAACCTTTCGACATCAGAGCTATGGCCGAAGAGGCGGCAGCGCCTGCCTGGGCCACAGTATCAGGTATGTCCTTCGGACCCTGGACGGCTCCGGCCAAGAAAACGCCGTCGACGGAAGTTTCCGTGGGCCTAAGCTTGGGATGGAGCTCCAGCGCAAAACCGTCCGGGCCTATTGCGCACTTCAGTAGCTTAGCAACCTCCTTAAATGTCGGATGCGGGACGACGCCTGTCTCGAGGACTACGAGGTCTGGCCTGAGCGTTACGACCCTGTTGGTGTTCGCATCGAAAACGTCGAAGTACAGGCTTCCGTCAGCGTCCTGCAGTATCTCCATCGGGCTACCCCTTATGAACCTGACGTTCTCGTAATTCCTAATCCTCTCGTAGAACTCCTCGTAACCTTTTCCGAAGGTCCTTATATCCCTGTAGCAGACGTAGACCTCAGCATCCGGTATGTGGCTCACCACGTAGTAAGCGTGCTTTATCCCAGCTACGCACCCAAACCTGCAGCAGTACCTGAGGTGCTTCTCATCCCTCGAGCCCACGCAGAGGATTATAGCAACCTTCTTGGGCTCCTTCCCGTCGCTCGGCCTGAGTATTTGCCCCTTCGTCGGGCCAGTGGCCGAGACCAGCCTCTCCAACTCCAACCCGGTGATCACGTCCTTGTACTTACGGTAGCCGTATTCTGGCATGGCCTTAGCTACGTCGTACAGGGCGTAACCCGTTGCTAAGATTATCGCTCCTACCTCCAGCTCTACCTCCTTTGGTTTCTGGTTAAAGTCTATGGCTTTCGTGGGGCAGAACCTCTCGCAGGCCCTGCAGGTTCCTTTCTGGAAGTACATGCAATGCTCGGTATCGATTACGGGGATGAGCGGGACGGCCTGCGGAAATTCGAAGTATATCGCCTTCCTCTTCCCGAGGCCCAGGTCGAACTCGCTCGGCGCAGTCCATGGACACTTTAGGACGCACGTGCCGCAACCGGTACACTTTGACTCGTCAACGTACCTAGGCTTCTTCAGCAGCTTGACCTTGAAGCTTCCGACGGAACCGTCGATGCTTACGACGTCAGTATAGGTGTGGAGGGTGACGTTCGGGTGCTTGCTCACCTCCACCATCAGGGGCGTCAGTATGCACTGGGAGCAGTCGAGCGTTGGGAAGGTCTTATCGAGCCTCGCCATGTTTCCGCCTATGCTCGGCCTCGTCTCGACCAGGTGGACCTCGAAGCCTGCGTTCGCTATGTCGAGCGAGGCCCTGATGCCCGCTATCCCGCCGCCTATGACGAGCGCCCTCGGTATTACCTTGACCCTCTCCACCTTAAGCGGCTTTGATAGCCTTACCTTGGCGATTGCCGCCTTGATCAGCTTGACGGCCTTATCCGTCGCCGCTGCCTTTTCCTTCTCGTGGACCCATGAGCAGTGCTCCCTTATGTTGGCCATCTCGAAGAGGTAAGGGTTGAGGCCACCCCTCTCGACGGCCTTCTGGAACGTCGGCTCGTGCATCCTAGGCGAGCAGGCTGCAACGACTACCCTGTTCAGGTTGTGCTGCTTTATGTCCTCGACTATCATGCTTTGGCCCGGCTGGGAGCACATGAACTGGTAGTCCTTCGCGACGACGACGTTCGGTACCTTCGATACCTCCTCGACGACCTTCTTCACGTCGACGACGGAAGCTATGTTTATACCGCAGTGGCATACGTAAACGCCTATCCTGACCTCCTCGCCTTCAACCATCAGGCCATCACCTCCTCTAGCAAAGCCTCAACCGGGCTCATGTTGAGGTTTATCCCCAATTCCCTTTCGCTCAAGCCTAAAGCTAGGCCTAGGAGCTGCGTGTAGTAGAGTGCCGGAATAGAAAGGCTTTGGTCTCCCGTTATAGTCTTGGCAGCGTCCTGCTTTCCGTCGAGCATGTCTATACAGTAAGGACACAGGCTCGTTATCGCCCTAGAACCCACGGCCAGGGCCCTCTTTATCCTGAGGGCCACGACCCTTATCGCAGCCTCGGGCGAGTATGGAAGCATGGCCGCCCCGCAGCACTCGTACTTTTCTGGGTAGTCCCTTGCCTTGAGGCCTATGGCCTCTATCAGCCTATCAAGCTTGAGCGGACCGTTCCTCGTTTCCGGCCTCGGGAATTCTGTCGGCCTGAGGAGGTGGCAACCTGGATGGGAGGAGACGGGAATCCCAGGTAGCTTTCTCTTTATCGTGGACGCTATCCTCTCGACGCCTACCTTGTCGTGTAGAACCTCTACTGGATGGTAGATCGCGGCTTTGCCCGAGTACCTCAGCCCCTCTTCTTTAAGGAGGGCGTTCACGGCGTCCATGAGCGGAGGGTTCAGCTTTAGCTTGTAGACAGTTTCGGTGAGGTTGAGGTGGCAGCCGTTGCACGGTGCGACGATGTCCAAGCCTTGAGACTCGGCGATCGCCATGATCCTTGCGCAAGCATAGTACGGGTAAAACCTGCTTATGCCTTTCATCGGAACCCCGCAGCAGTTCATATCCTTGGGGTACTCCAGCTCTACACCGAGCAAGGGTAGCGTGGACCTTAGCGACAGCTCATAACCGTACTGCTTCGTCGGCGCGGTGCAACCCAGATAGAGCAAGAACCTCATGCTTGAGCTATCTCCTTTAACCTCTCAAAACCCACAAGCAATACGTGCTGCCTAAACTTTTCAAAGTCCCTAGGCTTTGGCATTTCCGGCAAGCCCAGCTCCTTCCTCGAGACCTCCTCGAAATCCTTCGTCATAGTGTACATGGGCTCCTGTATGTAGCCGACCCTCAGGACAGACTTTGCCATCTCCACGAAGCCCTTAGGGGGCGCTATCCCCCTCGAGACTGCCTCGTTCCTAAGCGCCATTACGACCTCGAAGGGCGAGACCCTCTGCGGGCAGTACTCCGTGCACTTTAGGCAGACAGAGCATGCCCATATGACGTCGCTGTTTATGAGCTCTTCAGAATACCCTGCCTTAACCAAGGCCACTATCTCGTGGGGTCTGTACCTGTCCACGACCTTTGCGGCCGTGCATCCGCTGGAGCATTTCATGCATTGATAGCATAGTTGCGGCCTGAGCTCCCTTATCGCGTCCTCTAAGGAGAATTTGAACGTGAACGCTCAGCCTCCTAACCAAAGATGTAACAAACTTCTAGGATTTAAATCTCGAGTATATTTGTAATAAACTCTTTACAAAAAATATAATGATGTAAATACTTTAATTATTAAACTCGGCGACCGAACGGCGTCCAGTATATTTTGTGGCTCTTAGGGGTTTAGTATAGCCGATGGGAAAAGTAAGGGCAGAGGTCAGGGTTTCTGGCATAGTTCAGGGAGTGGGCTTTAGGCCATTCGTCTACAGGGCCGCCGTTGGCAGGGGGCTAAAGGGGTTCGTCCAGAACCTGAAGGACGCATCCGTCAGGATAGTCGTGGAAGGGCCTGAGCCGAGCGTGAGGTCTTTCCTGGACGCCCTAGTCGAGGAGAGGCCGCCCTTAGCTATTATAAACAAGTTTGATGTGAGCTACTCGGAGCCGAAGGAAGAGTTCACGGACTTCAGGATATTGGAGAGCTCGGAGCAAGGCTCGGTCGCGGGCTCCGTAATACCGGCTGACGTCGCCATATGCGAGGACTGCGTTAAGGAGCTCTTGAACCCTGCCGACAGGAGGTTCGGCTACTTTTTTATAACCTGCACGAACTGCGGGCCGAGGTTTACGATAACGCTCGACACGCCGTACGACAGAAAAAACACTTCCATGAAGGATTTTCCCATGTGCAAGTCTTGCAGCGCTGAGTACGAGAACCCACTGGACAGGAGGTTCCACGCTCAAACGATAGCGTGCCCAGAGTGCGGCCCGAGGGTCTACTTGACGACAAACGACGGGATGTTAGTCGAGTGCAAAGACCCCATAAGCGAGGCGGCCAAGCTTATCGACGAAGGCTACATCGTGGCCGTGAAGGGGAACGGCGGCTTCCACGTGGCAACGGCGACGACCATCTCCGAGCCCATCCTAAGGCTTAGGAGGGTCAAGCACAGGCGGCAGAAGCCCTTTGCGGTAATGGCCAAAGATTTGAAGAGCGTAAAGTCCTTCGCAATAGTCGGTAGCCAAGAGGAGGCGTTGCTTACCTCCCCAGCAAGGCCCATAGTCCTATTACGCAAGAGTGAGAACTACTACCTGTCAGATGAGGTAGCACCCGGCCTTCATACAGTCGGCGTGATGCTACCGTATACCGGTTTGCACCTTCTCTTGCTACTAAACAGCAAGGAGCCGGCGTACGTGATGACCAGCGCCAACCCACCTGGCGAGCCGATAGTCATAAAAGATCAAGAGGCCTACGTAAGGATTGGAAGGGAAGTTGACTACATGCTCCTCCACAACAGAGAGATCGTTAACAGGTGCGATGACTCCGTGGTAAGGGTAGTCGACGGTTCCGTCAGCCAAATACGCCGCTCGAGAGGTTATGCGCCGGAGCCGATTAGCCTGCGGCACGATTACGGTAAAGAGGTCGTCGCTTTGGGCGGCGAGCTTAACGTAGCCGGTTGTATCCTCATGGGCGATAAGGCGTTCTTGACGCAGCACATCGGTGACGTAGAGTGCGTGGAAACCTATGAATTTCTGGAATCGGCAATAAGCTACTTGGCCAGGCTGACTAGGGCTAAGCCGGAGGTAATAGCACACGACCTGCACCCAGGGTTCCAGACGACGAGGCTCGCGGAAGAGTTGGCCGAAATGTTTGGGGTGCCGCGGGTGGCTGTCCAGCACCACCATGCTCACGTTGCCTCGGTAATGGCAGAGCATGGGCTGGATGAGGTCGTCGGCATAGCGTGCGACGGGTTCGGCTACGGCGACGATGGCTTGGCTTGGGGCGGCGAGGTTCTTCTGTGCGACGGCAACGGCTACCGGCGTGTGGGCCATCTCGAGAACCATCCGATGCCCGGTGGTGACCTGGCAGCGAAGTATCCCGTGAGGATGGCGGCTGGGATCCTCTCCGGTTCAGACTTATGCGAGGAGTGGTTGTTCTCGAATGCCGATAAGCTTCCGAGAGGAAGGGTAGAGGCGGAGATAGTGCTTAAGCAGATTAGGAGCGGAAGGAGCGTGAAAACCTCCAGCGCCGGTAGGGTCCTAGACAGCGTCGCGGCCATACTGGGCGTGTGCTACGAGAGGACCTACGAGGGCGAGCCCGCCATGAAGCTCGAGTCGATAGCCATAGGAGGCTCGGACGTCCTAGGGCTGAGGCCGGAGATAAGCGGTAGAATCCTGAGGACAAGGTGCATGGTAGAGTCGATCGCCGAGATGGCGATGAGGGGGCTGGATCTAAAAGGTGTGAGGGACCTCGCTTTCTCGGCCCAGGACTATTTGGCATCGGGTTTGGCGGAGCTCGCCCTAGAGGTAGCCGAGGACGAGGGCATAAAAAACGTAGCCTTTACTGGGGGCGTGGCTTACAACGAGCAAATAAGAGCTACGATAAGACGAAGGGTTGAGGCCAAGGGGTTGAGGTTCTACACGAACGTAAGGGTTCCGCCCGGCGATGGTGGGCTCTCTTTCGGCCAGGCGGTCGTCGCGGCCGGATGGGCCTCCACGGCTAGATCAGGGAGGTACTCGGCCAGCTACGCATAGCCCTCTGCCAGAGCCTTTCCTTCCGTCTGGACCGCATCCGGCGACCAGCTCAAAACCCTATCCGATGGGAAGCGTAGACGCTCGGTACGTATTCCGTTACGCGCGAAGGACCACTGGGGATGCAGAGCTTTCGTTTTCAGCACGTGAAAGATCGCCGCATTCATACGAACGATACGTCGTGGCGCACTAGAAAGGGCGCTATAAGACGGCAACACTTAAATGATTATCCAGAAATTTTAGGGTTGTATGAGCTGGGCTGAAAGGGCGAACAACGTAACCGTCAGCGATAGGGTTAAGAAGGCAATGCAGAGCTTTGGCCTCACGGATTACGAGATTAGGGCTTATATCCCGCTCATCCAGATGGGGCCGTTAACCGCCAGCGAGCTGAGCAACGTAGCCGAGATACCGTACTCGAAGATCTACGAGGTACTTGGAAGCTTGGAGGAGAAGGGATGGGTCGAGGTGGAGGGTGGAAGGCCTGCAAGGTACCATGCAAAATCGCCCGTCACGGCAGTCGAGACCATGAGGCTTAAGCTTGAAGAAAGGCTCCAGCAAAATGGCGAGATAATAATATCCGAGCTAATGCCAATCTTCGAGAACAGGTGGGCTAAGGAAAGGCCGGATATTTGGATACTGAGAGGCGAGCAGAACATCTTAGCCAAGCTAAGGGAGCTAATCTCCAACTGTGAGCGGGAGTTGCTCCTTGCCACGCCGATAATCCCTAGGGAGCTCCTACGCGAGCTGCTACCGCTCTTCACGGCCATCAGGGGAAGAAACGGCAGGGTCCAAGTAATGCTAACCTCGGACGTCGACCAGCAGACGCTAAAGAAGGTGGCAGAGGTTGCGGAGGTCAGGGTCAGGAACCATATGTTCGGCGGCGGTGCGGTCCGCGACTTGAAGGAGGTTATGATAATCCTTGCTGCCGAGGATGGAAAGAGGGCTTCAATAGCCATATGGTCTGACCACACGAGCTTGGCAAAGTTCGCCAGGAACTATTTCGACTACCTTTGGAACGATGCGAGCGTCGTAAAAAAGGTTTAAAGTCACCGTCAACAGATAAACCCAAAGCGGATGCGACGAGAGCACTATCCAGACCGAAGGGAGCAGTCGAGAAAGTGGGCAATAAGAATATTAGCAACGATAGTGATCCTGCTGATGTTCTTCGTAGTCGGCAGTCAAACGATCAACTTATTCCTTAACTTCGTAGAGTTTGGCGAGCTCTTCGTAAGGCCCTTTTACTACGCCCTGGTCGGCGGCCTTGTGCTCTCGGCAGTAGCTTTCTTCAGGTTAGATTTTAAGAACAGGAGGTCTCTTTTGTGGTGGTTCCTCAAGCTACTCATAACCATGGTAAGAAGCCCCGGCATCGTACACGTCGATGTATTAGACTTCTCGAGGTTCAAGATGAGCCTACGGAACTTCACAGTTTGGCAGGTAACGAAAACCGTGGTTGGAGCCGTCTTCTTCACGAACACGCTTTTTGGCATGTCTGTTTTGGCTATGCTGAACGGATGGGACTCAAGGCTGGGCGAGGTTTGGAGGGTATTCCTTTTGCCGTTCATCACACCTCCTACCGATGGGGCGTTTGCCCAGAGCATGGTCGTACCGGCGCTTCCGGCCTTGCTGCTTATCGTCCCCCCACTACTAAGCGCATTCGGGGTTAGGCTCATCGTCTTGGTAGGCTTAACGCAGATCGTCAAGAGCATAGGCACCTCGATCGCAAGCTATTTAGAGGAGGGCAGGGTCTTGATACCAATCGCGACGATAGAGGCCCTTATAGCCGTTGGGCTCTTCTGGACGGCCTTCAACTCATTCTTCACCACGTACATAGACTACAACACGAAGGTCGGCATCGTCGCGATGTTAACGATAGGAGCAATCTTTGCGGTTTACGCGTACGTTGACTCCCGTAAGTTGGGAAGGCTTGGGAGCATTTACGTAAGGGTCGGGGCCATACTGCTCGTAGCACTGCTTGCAGGCTCGGCTATCGCCATACAAAATAGCATAGCGGACGCGAGGAAGATAGAATGGCTGGGTCCGTACGTCGTCCAAGAGATATCGGTGAACCGTTACCTGGCGGAGCTTGATAAGGTCAAGGAGCTGCCATACAACTTTTCTTTGAAGGGGGTTCTCCCGGATAGGATACAATCATACATCGAAGAGCACAGGAGCATGCTATCGAAGATTAGGCTATGGGATTGGAATGCGGCGTTCACGAAGCTCAAGCCGGAGATAGGCCTTATCCCATACGTAGACTTCGAGGACTCTGACATAATAAGGTTCAACGGTACGCTCTACTGGAGCGCATCCATGAAGCCAATACTCCCGGCCTTCGTAAAGCCTGAGGACCGTTGGTTCAACGAGCACATGGTTTACACGCACGTGCCGAGCGGCTTTCTTTTGCTAAATGCCCACGACGGGACTGTCGACGACCCAAGCAAGTTCTTCAAGCAGCGCAGAATCTACTACGGGGAGGGTGGCTTGTTTTCGAGCACATGGGTAGCCTACATAGTTGGCGAGGGACAGAGCAGAGAGGTTACTGGGCACTCCTACTCGGGAAAGGGTGGGATAGATACTCGGCCGCCTTTAAGCTGGTTGTTCGACGTGACGTTCATGCTCTCGTACCCTGACAAAACTGTCCACATAATGAGGTATAGGGACGTGTACGACAGGATGGGTCTATTATTCCCCTACTTTTCTTACCGGTGGGGCGACTCCTGGGTCGACATCTTCCCTGTTACGGATGGTGAGAGGACGTACTGGCTAATGCCGCTCATCTTCAGGGTACCGGCCGAGAACGTGCCATGGAGCAGGGGCGAGTACTTTACGCGCCTCGTCGGCTACTCTTTGATAGACGCCTACGACGGGACGGTACAGCTCATAGTAATAGGGGATGACTTCTTCAGCGATCTATTCAAAAACCTTTACGCTGAGTACATCAGCACAGAGATTCCTGCATGGCTGCACAAGCAGGTTAGGTATCCTGAAGAGCTTTTCGAGTGGAGGATTAACGTATACAACAGATACCACGTCAGGGACCCTGCCACGTTCATAGGCGCAAGGGAGTTCTTCGAGGTACCTGCTGGCCTTAAGACGTACTATGTATACGCGCAGCCCCCAGGTTTCGATGAGGTAGAGTTCGTCGGCATGCTTTCATTGCAACTTAAAGGTGCCTTAGGACAGAACCTTGCCGGCTATGCCGTAGTAAGGAACGATTACCCCCACCTTGGCGAGGTAATCGTCTACAAGGTCCCCATGGAATCAACGGTCAAGCTTTTAGGTCCAACGGCGGCTATCGAGGCTCTAAGAAGGGACCCGGTCTTCAAGCAGATGGAAACATTACTCAGAAACCCGAGGATAGGCGACAACATATTGTATCAGATTGGCGACTACCCTGTCTACTTCATTCCGGTATACACGGCACCGGCTGAGGGCGTCGTAACGACGATAGGCACGGTGGCAGTCGTTGGCGCCGCCTTCACTGGCGAATACTACGTCGGCCTCGGCCCTACGCCTGAGGCAGCGTTCAGGTCGTTCTTATATAAGCTGGCGGGGCTGGAGACAAAGCCTCCAGAGGTTACGGCAGAAGGGCAGGGGCTTTCTAGCCTCAGGGAGTTTATCCTGACGCTATTCGAAAGCGCGAACGTTACGGTCGTGAGACCCGAAAAGATAAACGCCCACCTAGTCTTCCATGAGGGCAAGGTAAGCGTGAAGTCGGCCGGGGATTACGAAAAGGCGAAGGAACTCGTTCAGTCTTTCATAAGGGAGTGGGACGGGAAGAGGGTGCTAGAGTGGGTTGAAGATAATGTTATTAACTACGGCGTCCTTACAATAAAAGATGGGATAGTCGAGCTACACTACATATCTATCGCGCCAGAGTAGCTGGTGCTGGGTATGCAGGCCAGCAAGGACCAAGGGGTTCACGGGCTTAGGCCTATGGCGGCGACGTTACTGGCCATCATCATGCTTGTGGTTGTTATGCTTGCCCTCAGGCTGCAAAGGGGCTTCATAGGCATCCTATTGGTTGCGGTCACGGCATTCGTTTTCTTCTACTGGATAAGGGAGGTCCGTAAGATGCTCAGAGCGTCTAGGTTGAGGGACTTCATCTACGAGGTTGTCGACGAGGGCGATTTTATAAGCATAATAGCGCAGGTTCCGGGCCCAGAGGATGCCGTGAACGTGTTGACGCTGGGCAAACGTATAGTAATAAAAGGAGGCGGAGGTTTTAAAAAGACGCTGGTCTTATCCCATAGGGTAACGCTAATGCAAAAATCTTATAAAAACGGGGTTTTGACTGTAAGGATGCAAAAATTGTAGAATTTTTTTAAGATTTTAAAAAACGCTCGGCCTATCAGCTGCTCTCGCCCGTCTTTCCTTTCTCTTCCTCGCTCTTCTTCTCAGTAAACTTCTTTCTCGAGGCGGCAACGACGTCATCTATACGCAGTATCATCGCGGCAGCCTCCATGGAAGACTTCAGGGCGTTCTCTTTAACCCTCAGCGGCTCCAAGACGCCCAGCTTCAGCATGTCCTCGACCTTTCCGGTAAAGAGGTTTATGCCGTAGCTCTTTCCGTCGTTCTCGTGGGCATGCCTGAGCGAGGCCATTATCTCGACCGGCTCGAGCCCCGCGTTCTCAGCGAGCGTCCTAGGTATTGCCTCAACGGCCTCGGCGAACGCTAGGAAAGCCAGCTGCTCTTTGCCCGTCAGCTTTCCCATCTCCCTCCGTATGGCCTTGGCTATCTCCATCTCGGTTGCGCCGCCGCCTGGCACTATCTTGTTGTTCTCCACGAGGTTTATGACGTTCATTATCGCGTCGTTCAAGGCCCTCTCCGCCTCATCCATCTGCCTCTCCAGGCCAGCACGGATCAATATGGAAACAGCGCCTGGGTTCTCGCACTGCTCGACGAAGACCAGCCTGTCCTCGCCGATCTTTCTCTCCTCAACAAGCCCGGCCCTTCCCAGGTCCTTCTCCGTGAGGCTCTCGATGTTCGTGACGATCCTTCCTCCCGTTGCCTTCGCTAGCTTCTCCATGTCTGACCTCTTAACGCGCCTTACGGCCAGTATGCCGGCCTTCGCCAGGAAGAACTGGGCGGCGTCGTCTATGCCCTTCTGGCAGATCACGACGTTCGCGCCGACAGAGGCTATCTTGTCAACCATCTCCTTCAGTATGTTCGTCTCCTCGTCCAAGAATGCCTTTATCTTAGACGGGTCCCTGATCCTGATCTCTGCGCTGAACTCCGTCTTCTCTATCTCCAGCGGCGTATCCAGTAGGGCTATCCTTGCATTCTCCACCCTCTTCGGCATGGCGGCGTGAACGACCTCTTTGTCTACTATGACGCCCCTAACGAGCTCGGATTCCATGAGGCTCTTTCCGACCTTCTTCACGATCTGTATGTCGTCCTTGTCGGCAACGAGCTTACCGTCCCTCTCCTTTACGACGGAGAGGACTGCCTCTATCGCTAGGTCTGCTATGTGGTCTAAGGCGTATCCCAGCGACTTGCTGCCAAGCGCGGTCTTCACGACCTTCTTGATCGTTTCCTTGTCCTTCAGGTCTACCGTTAAGGTCAAGTCCTGAAGGGTCTTGTAGGCAACGTCTAGGGCTTTCTTGTAGCCGCTGATTATGGTGCTCGGGTGGATTTTCTGCTCCATGAGCTCCTCTGCCTTTTTCAAGAGCTCTCCAGCAAGGACGACGGCCGTTGTCGTGCCGTCGCCTACCGTTTCGTCCTGAGCCTTTGCAACCTCCACTATCATCTTCGCAGCCGGATGCTCCACGTCGATCTTCTTGAGGATGGTCGCGCCGTCGTTTGTGACGACGACGTCGCCCAAGCTGTCTACCAGCATCTTATCCATGCCCTTTGGGCCGAGCGTCGTCTTCACGACCTCGGCGATGACTTTCGCAGCTAGGATGTTGTTATGCTGAGCCGCCCTACCCCTTGTTCTTTGAGTTCCCTCTTTTAGTATTAAGATAGGCTGCCTCGTCATAGACATTTAAGATCACCTCTCAACGATTCCGGGAAATCTATCGAACTAAGCAAAATATTAAGGTTTAGTCGCAATTTCGCAGTATTTCAAGCTATTTGCAGCTTTCTAGGGGAAATGAGCAAAGAAACGCTCAGCTTCTCACAATTGCCCAGAAAACCACGCGTTTTTAAGGGCAGCCCTATGGTCTCGTTAGGTCTGGTTCATCGCCACATCCAAGGGCGTTAGATGTGCAGCGTTCTGTCGGATGCGGAAAATGTAAGCTAAATTAAAACGGACGCACGGTAACCTGTTTAAAACTAATCGAGAAAGCAGACGTGGGTTGCGGTTCAAACTGAGAGGAAAAGTAAGGAAGTTGCTCTTCATATCCAGAGGGGTTACCAGAACCTGCGACCATAACATCTATATAGGGATGCATCTAATTTTACTTTGCTCCGGCAAAAGGGCTCCGGTAGAGCCTAATGGTGCCGAGTATAGTCCGGTCAAGTATGGCGGCCTCTCGAGCCGCAGACCCGGGTTCAAATCCCGGCCGGAGCACCACTTTTTCAAAATCTTCCTTATTTTCAGGTTCTGAGGGATCTGATGAGCGAGGATTGAGGATATCTTGGCGATTTTTTTCCATCTAAACGCCTTATCGCTTCTTCCAAAGCTATTTCACAAATTCTCGAGACGTTTAAACCCAATTCCATTGCTCTCTTGACCAAAATTTCTCAAGGTAAAGGGTGGTTCTCTTCATCGGTTCATCTTTTATTAACTTCTATTGATTCTGGGTCTATGATATCGAGTGTTCCGCATATACATGATCTCCTTCATTTTTGAACCTTTGCTTTAAGGCTTCCTCAATTAATTCTCCGATGAGAAATCTAGCGTTGTATGTTTCAGCCCTTTCTACTTCTGGAAACCTCAACCTCATCTCCCTCTTCTCAGAGCACTCGCAGATTTCATGGACGAAAAGAAGGTTTTTGCCAGCTTCTCTGTACTTAGCCCTTAGCTCTTCTCTTGAGAGAATGTACTTTTTTGCCATATCAGAAAATATCTGGTCAATCATCTTCACTGTTGCTGGTTCCATTTTTAGTTAAACACCTTTCTAAAACTGAGCTTTTAAAATCTCTCGATGGAGACTGCAAGATTTTATCAGCAAATTCTTCTAGCTTTACTTGTTCTCCAACTTCCTTACATTGGCTTGCTAGGTTTGTCACTGCATTTATTAATCTATACTTTGTTGGCTCTGGAAAATGCATCAACAATTTTGTTTCTGTTCTTCATTTAAGCCTAAATGCTGAACTATGTTGTCAAATGCCTCCATTGGTTTTTGATTTCTATCTTTGTGTTTTCTCTTAGGTTTATAACCCATGAGCGGAATATTTGTTTGTCAAAGGTCGCTCTAATAATATCTCTTATTTTTGACCACAAAGCCTTGTCTTCTAATTCTCTTGTCTCTTCTGACCAGTCTATTTCACCAATCTCAAGCGTCTGCCTTTCAAGATGTGTCTTCTTTAAGGAATATTGTAGGATCAATCCGTTAAGACATACTTTACGAAGAATGAAAGGCTCTACTCTTAAGGCTGAGGCTCCAACCTCAGAGTTTCTAATGATGATACCACCATAAACAATGTCTTCTTGCCTTATTTCGCTTGTTAACGTTCTGTCTATTGCTTTCAGGTAGAGCATTGTTTCAGTTAAGTCTATCCGGAAGATTTCGATGGTTTCCTTCTTCTCGAACCCGTCCAAAGCTAGAAAGACTATGTCGTAGTTGTTCATTATGCGATAGCTGTCAGAAAGGATGGCTCCAATTTTTCATCTAAGATTCTTATTAACCTTCTTTCTCTAACATTTAGCCAGGCATTGATGTTTTCAGCCAAAAGCTCTGCTTTCCAGCTCTCTCATCTTCTCGTAGTATCTTCTTGGAATTCCAAGCTTGTCTGCTAGCTGTCCGTGAGCCCAGTCGGTTAGTGGAAATTCTCCGTATTCTGGAATCGCAAACCTCACTCCACAATTCCCGTCTGGAACTGCTTTTAAAGAGCTGCTGTCAACAATCAAGTCTAGGCTATTTTTCTTCTACATTTCCAACTCTTCGACCAAGCTTTTTAAATCCATTTTCTTAACCCTTGGCAGAGCTTTCTTGCTCTGCCAACCCAGCCACTGAGACCTAAGCTTAGAGGCTGAGTTCGCAGAACAAGTTGAATAGTTTGGAAAAGGGTATAGTTAAAATAGACGTTTAGAATTTAATAGCTGGTAAGGTGGAATAGGCTTGGGGATTATTAGAGAGGTTTTGCTGGTTAAGGGTGAGAAGAAGGAAGAAAGGTTAACTATCTTGTTCGATAGTGGTTCGGCAAGGTCGCTTATCAAAAGCAAAACTGCAGAGGATTTCACTATTCCAAGGAATTTGCCGGCTCCAATAGAGGTTACAGTAGCTAACGGTCAAAAAGTTAATTGCAATTTTTACTGTAATCTTGTAGTTGAGATTGAGGGAAAAAACATAGTTATCCAACCCCTTCTAATTGATGACTTACCCGTTCCCTTGGTTTTCGGTGCCTTAGACATGGAGGCCTATATGATAAAACTCGACCTAGCTAGAAGAAAGCTTGACCTCTCAGAGTTCAGAGGATATATGCTAGCAATTTAAGGGGACTTTTGTCCTTTTTATTTCTGCAACAACACAATTAACAGAAGAAATTAAATTTAAATGACGACTCCGGCCAGATGAAGAAAATGATCCAAATCTTAAGTGGGAGAGCCACTACTTTTCTAAGGGCTGAAACAAAAAACGAGTGACAATAAGCGAAAAAGCTTTTATCAGAATCAACCCCTTCCATACAAGGGTAGGCGATGATCGCCACATGACCAGAGAGCCATGAGAGGAAGCGAGAGCCTACCTTGCAAGGTTAGAAAAAAGCGAGTGTTAGAAAGCGGAATCTTTGTTTACTGTTTATTGCGTTAATAACCCGGAAGTTATTTGAATGAGCCCAGATTTTTGCGATCATGATTTCATTAAAGAAGAAAGAAAAATCGAAAATAGGAGCTCAATGTTCCGCTTGTGGTCGGGTCGAATTCTGCTTCAACATAATAATCGGTGGCACAGCGAAAATAGAGATATTAACCCATTTCAAGTTAGAGCGCTGAAGAAGTAATTTACCTAGTCACACTTTCTGTCTCTTCAACCATGCGAAGAATTGCGACCATAACGTTTTATCCCCTCTCGTTTTTCCTTTTGCCGATGCGTGGTGAGCCGTACGGCTCTCTCCATGCATGATGATCCTCCGTCAGCGGGCACAACTTGGAAGATGGGCTGCCAGCCTCGTTGGCACCTCGTTCCCATGGCTTCGGTCATGGTAACCGACTTGATGTAATTCATTACAGTTAAATGCAACGTCTATTAAAGGTGGATAACTTGCTCGTCGCCTCCATTAGGTCCAAGTATTTCCTCATGTTTTCATCAACTACGGTTGCTCTAAGCCATTCATCCCTCGAGAATAATAGCTTACCCCTCGCGAAAACATGATACTTGAATGGAAGGGGCGCCTCGTTTAACACATGCAGGTCTACCGGGAAACCGAGCTTAGTCTCCAAGCTTGCCGAGAGGTCGACTGTGTACTCGAATGCTTTCTCTGGGTCACTTACCCAAACGGCAATATCCACATCCCTGAAGAACGGCCTCTCGAGAAAGCCTCCATGAAGGTAGGCGAAAACTATTCCATCGATGAAACCAAGCTCCTCGCCTATGGATCTCATGAGTCTGGCTTTCTCTTCAGGAGAAAGCTCATAGTATTTGAAATCTGAGCCGTTTTCGCTTACAGGCTCAGGATCTGAACCCTCATACATGTAGCGCCTTATACCGAATACGAATTCCTCAAAATCCGCCAAACCTCTCCTAACGCTCTCGTAGACTCTCTCGTCATCAATCGTCCAATATCTATGGACTAGCAGACTTCTCAGCCTAGCGGCCGTCGAGAGTCCTCTGGCCAAGTCCCTTGATATTACACCTTTGGCGCTTAACCTAGCAAAACACTCGGGAAAACCCTCAGCCCTCTCCCCGAAGACATTCAAGAGTATATGCAGACATACGCTTGACGCCGCCTCGACGAGCTGTATAACCAGGTACCTAATTGAGAACTTTTCATAAACGCTCAATTCACGGAAATTCCTACCCACAAGCTCCCTAAGCATCTGAACGGCACTATTGATCTCCCCAATCCTCGTTTCAATTAAGTCCTTCTATTATCCCTTATGCTCAGCCTATTTTCTCAACACGATGAACCAGCCGTTCCTTAGCTTTAGGAACGTCACGGTATATTAAAGGTGCAAGAGTCAGGTTAGCAATTAAAGGAGCCATTCGAAAACGCTTTCGAGAGTTGGCAAGGGCGGAGCCGTTTACTAAGCCATCATTGGGGTTTGGTATGAAAAGAGCCGGCGGAAGTTGTGCAAACCAGCAGTAATTGTTAGAAATTATCCTGAAATTTTTGACCGAAGCGCTCCCTTCCTTCTCAAAACGTCGTAGACCAGAATAGATAGAGACACCCAAAACGTACCGAGAACGTAACCGCCCAAAACGTCGCTAAACCAGTGAACGTTAAGGTATATCCTGTCGAGACCCACGAGAGAGGCCACGCCAACCGCTAAAGCAATAATCAGTCGCCTTGACCTGTCGCTCCTCCATCTCTGCCAAGCAATGAAAGCGAGTATACCGCAAAAGACAGTGATACCTGAAACGTGACCGCTTGGAAAAGAAAAACCGGATTCGACGGTTAGCCCGTTTAAAGGTCTTGGAGACCGGATAAGAACCTTTACGGCTTCTGTGACAGCTGCAACGCCGCCCATGGCTCCAAGAAGCAGGAGGCCTTCTTCCTTGCGGTGCTTAAAGAAGAGAAGAGCAGCCAATGCCGCGGTAACCATTAACAAGACGTGGATCTCAAACGCATCAGAGATTGCCAGAGCTATACCAGTAAAATTGACGGATTGTATGGAGGGTACCCAAAGGCTTACCCGAGAGTCGATTTGCGAAAAGCCGCTCCTGAAAAGTAAAATAAGCAGAAAAGCCAAGAAGAGGGCCAGACAAGTAAGCAGCTTCCTATACTCTTTAATTAGGCCTGCGCGAGCTACCGCACCAAGTTTTCCCATAAACATCCCTACTATCTAGGATGTTGGCACAAGCTACTTTTTTAATAATCTTTTTATTCCTTTCCAGATCCGCCTTGAGGGGAAGGTCAACCGTTCGATGAGTGGAAACTTTGACGTCCTCCAACCGCTGAAGCGTATGGGATTCACCATCCCGGCGGATTCTGTTCTTGCTTCTATGGCTTTCATCTGTTGGTCGTTCATCGCCCTTTTAGGCTCCCACTTCATTCCGTTCAACCCATTTGGTCTTCGATCAACGGTGGTGCTAATCCGCCAGCGGTCTGGTCAAACCTCAAAACATGCGAGATTCTCTATGATATTAGCCACGGTAAGGCATGCATTAACGAGAAAATAGCCTTTCCAGACCAGTGTCACGGATTCTTAACCAACGCCCATTTTGCCAGAATACCTTATACCCCAGTTTCTATTTTGACGCAGTTCTCGAAAGCCGGAATGGTAACTTCATTCTGTTTTTTCGTATTTTTCATAGGATGCTATGTATTCTGCAATGTTTGATAAGAGTTTGTAGTTGTCCTCAAGGTAGCAGTACGGTTCTGTGATAAAGGTTATGTCGCCTATGGCAATAACCGTTCCGTTATTCTTAGAGAACGTTATGATAGGATACTCTCCGGTTTTCTCGCTTTGCGAGGACGCCGCGGTCTGGGAGGTCCACGCTATTCCTTGGCCATTAGAGCGTACGTAGGTCGCCGTGAAGAAGGTGAGCGATCTGACACCCTCTGTTAGCGGGTTATCTAAGAAATTCCTTACAATTACGTTCCTGTACACACCATAGTAGTTGTGTTCGTCGTATACGTAGCCATTGGCGAAGGATAGCCTGAAGGAGTTGGCGATCGAGTTTATGGCCTCAAGCGAGGCCGGTTTTTCAGAGTACTCTTTTGCCGGGTCGTACAGGAGTAGAAGGATGCCGCCGTTTTCCACGAAATTTTTTATCTGCGTTTTTTCCTCGCTTGAGTAAGGCTGCTGCGGTAGGGCTACTATCAGGGCGGTTGCTTTTTCCATTTCGGCCCTCAATTCGCTCCATTGGTAGACGAACTTTATTGTTATGTTCCTCCTAACGAGTTCCCATACTAGGGTGTCGAGCTCTATTCTGGATATCGTGTTTCCATGCGAGAGGTCCACGATGACTTTCCTTTCCCCAGAGCCTGATACAACATTCTCCGGCCTTTCTTCTGCACCGGATCCTGTAGAAGAGCCAGCGATTAAGTTTTTAGGAGGCAGGTATAGGTAGTACATCGCTGGTGGTGGGTTTATTTTGCTTAGCGTCTCGATGTCTATTTCCAGCCACGTTAGGTTGGCATAGCTTGAGGACCGTTCAAACGGAGGCTGTGCTGAAACGGCCTGGAAAAGATTTATGACCTCGTATTGCTCCAGGTTTGCTTCCTTCGCTACTTTTTCTATGGCGGTTTGAATGGAGCCTATCCCATCTGCTAACCCCAAAGAAACGGCATCCGCTCCGGTGTATATCTTGGCTTTTTTGAGCTCTGTTTCAGAGAGTCTTAATCTGTCCCCTCTACTGCTTTTTACTGCTTGGACGAAGTTGTTCAGTACGGTGTCTATATCCTGCAGGAAGGAGAGCTTTGATGAGCCCGTGAGTTTGTATACCCCTGTTTCTAGGATCTGCTCCGAGGGTGGATACGCTGGCGAGCTTTGGGCTATTACTCCCACGTTGCCGACGTAGGACGATGGCTGGACGTAGATGTAGTCTGCGGCTACTGCTATGTAGTATCCGCCCGAGAGCGCCGATATGGCGTACGATACAACCGGCTTCTTTTTCTTTAACTCAAGTAGGTCGAGGTATAACCTTTCGATTTTTGTTACCTCTCCTCCGGGGGAGTCGATTAACAGCACCACGCCCTTTATTGTTTCGTTCTTTATGGCATAGTTTATCCTATCGGAATAGGATTGGGCTGTTTGTGGATACAGTATTGCTCCTTGTATCTCTATTACTGCTATTATGTCTTTAGGTTTTTGTTTGAAAACGTTAGCGTAGTAGACATAAGTTAAAGCCGTGGCGAGTATTATACATAGCAGTATTATGACGGGTATGACCTTTTGCTTGCGATTTAGGGGGTTTGGCCCGTGGTCCATGCCTTGGCGATTAGGTACTGGACATTGCATAAATACTTTGCTTATTCTTTTTTAAGTTGTGGCAGCCAGCTCTAGGATATAATCTATTCCGGTAGAACCTTAGAAGAAGTTGGGGTGATCGTATTGACCGCATGGGATGAGTACCCCGTTGGTTACTATGACCTTTCACCACATACTCTCTAACGTTGGTGAAGCTCCAGGTGTCTAAACTTGTATATGGCGCGGCTCTTGTGCTCCGTTGTAGGTTTTCTTAGAAAACGGCTTAATACCATTCTGTAGAAGAGGTGGCGGACTTTTCGGCTTTTGTTACCGGTTATCAGTTCTTTATCTTCGATGGTTATTTTTCGTGATGCTGTTTATTATCGTCGCGAATGCATCGAATGGTTTACGTTATACGCTTTTATGGTTTCGGATACTTTATCGAGCCATTTCTGTGTAGGATTTCGATGGGTGACGAGGTTGTTGATTCGGTAAGCCGAGTGCCGATATCGTACGGAACGTTTACTTCTTTTTAGCGATTAAGAGGTGTTTACGCCTATGTGAAGACAGAAGGTGTTAGGTGCCATATCTATGGGTTCGATTTTCTATTTATGATCCAACCGTCTTTCTTCGGGGTTACGATTCCGCACCTTAGCAATTCTTCAAATTCTTTCCTGAGGCTTTCCCAAAAACCTTTATCGTATAACGTTACCCCATCTTTTAATGCTTCCAAGATCAGCGTATTCTTATCCCTGAACATCTCCCTCACCTCCTCGACAGTGTACACGAACGCTTCAACCCAACCATCGGAGTACTTAGAGTACTCATAGAACCTGTCCTTCAGATTCAGCCTTTCCTCGGACACTACAATGAGTAAATCATAATCGCTGTGTATCGTATACGTTTCCTTTGCCATCGAGCCGAAAAGCACTACGGATACTATTTTCCCTCCATTCTTCTCAAACAACCTCTCCATATAGTTCGTTAGCGAATCAGATCTAGGCAATCCCAGTAATCTCTCTAGCAAATTCCATCACCTTTCCTAAACGTTCCAGAGCATCTTTGGCATCATCTTCGTTAAACATGTGTACCGGAGCTCCGCTAGAGAACGCATTCGGGTACCTGGTTGGTATATAGTATCTGTTAAGTATCCTGCACGCATCTTCGACTTCCTTCGGGACGTTGATGTGTTTAGAAATTTCTGAGACAAGCGCCAAAAGGTTATATCCGATCGTCGGTGTCCCGAGGTGCTCAAGGATTGCCTTAAGGGCTTTTTCAGCCGCTTGCTGGCATGTAAAGCAGCACCATGCATAATTCGATGTGGCATAAAGATCCTTAGCGGCTTTAAGCTCCCCTTTTGCCTGCTCCATCCAGTCAGCAGTTCTGCGCAAACCAAAGTTAACAGCCTCACTCGCCCATAAATACTTAGCTCCGTCAGCAGGGAGGTGGGGTTTTAACACATGGGAAAAACGCAAAAAAAGTTTTAGTTTAGGAGGGAAAGGTTGCGGGCAGGCTTATAGCTCAGATCACTACACACGATAAGACAGTTAACGACTATGCGATCATCATTAGAGCAGGAATGGATAGTAATTCAGCGCCGAAGGACATTATCAAGCAGAAGGACAGGCCAAGGGGGCGTAACGCTTCTTAAGCCTCATGAGATTCAATCGAAAAGCGAAGAGTTTTGCGGCCAAAATCGGGGAGATGTAGACAACACCTATTAGGAGGCTCGCGACTGCCTGGAGAAACGCTGTTGGATGATAAAAAATCGTTACGGTAAAAGTTAGCGTGTAAACGACGGGCACTCCTGCCACAAGTTTGTAATCGGTATGATGACAGAAGTTAGCTTTTTTATTGTGGAAATAATATAGAACGAAGGTGCTGGTGCAGGAGTTTCAACAGCTTGGGAGCTTCTGTTCAGCTTCAAAACCAGACATTACGGAATACTCATGGGTGCATCCTCGTTATCTGTAAGGGAAAATTCACGAGAAATGGTAAAAGTAAAAATCAATTTACTAAAAGCATATGGGGATCTCCACAGGTTCATAAGCTAGACCTATTCTCTCATATGTTCGCTCATTCGGTAAAACCTCTTCAAAAAGATGGTTATGGGATGTCGAACTCGGCAACGCCTTCCACAAGCGCGTGGCTATCCTTCAGCCAACCAATTGCCACAACCCTGTAGGCACCTTTAGGTGGATGTGGAAGGTTTATAGTTACAGCCCTTGTCTCACCTGGCTTAAGCTCCAGGATTACCTGCGCTGAAACCGGCGTGTGGTAATGCGTCCAAAGATCCCCTACTTTCCGCTCCACATGGATTCCGCATGCCGCGTTCTGGAAAACCACTATTTCGTTTCCAACGTTCGCAACCGAGACCTTAAGCGTGTATCCCCTGAGGGTTTGCTCCTTCTCAACCGTTAGGCTGAGCGCACCGCTGACGGCTTTCGGGATTGCCGGAGGCAATGCTTGCGGTACTATGTTTATAATGATCGCGTATACGTAGGGCGTTCCGTTCTCAACCTCGACCTTTCCGATCACCACCGCCTTCGCTTTCAACAATTCTGGTAGCTTGATCTTTGGCAACTTAGTCGGGGCTCTAATCCAACCATCTACGACGTAGATCCAGCCTGTCTCGTCGGCTATTATCCACCAAGAGCCGCTTGGCGTCTTTCCGTTCGGTCCTTTGAGGCCTTCAGGCGGACTGCTGCCATAGTAGTTCCCAATAACCACGACCGTTTTGTTCTTCCAGCCATCCGGGTTACTGAGTATGTCGCCGACCTTCGCCTTTGTTGGCCGCACCTCCTTGAAGCTGTGCGCTGCCTCCTCGACCTTCTTGCCGACATCCTTAAGCTCGTCCATCATGCCCTTGATATCCCCCGGCTTCATGGACCTGATCCTTTCGATGAGCTCATCCATTAGCTGGCTGAAGTTCCCAAGGCTCTCCATAACTTCAGTTACGTTCAGCCCTGCGCTGCGAGCCCTCTCTTCAACCCCGATGAGAATTTTCTTGAGCCTCTCAATGAACTTTTCAGCCCTAGCTCGTATATCCCCTTCAGCCTTGGACTTCAACTCCTTGAAGGCCTGCATGATCAGCTTGTTCGCCTCTGCGAGTCTGTGGGCGACACCTGTAACGTTTCCCTGCGCGAGTAGCTGCTCAGCATCCATGGTATTCAAAAGGGCTCTAGCCTGCTCCAGTATACCTTCAACCTCTTTAGCGTCTGGCAGGGCTTCGATGCGCTCTATCCTTTCAAGCGCCCTCTTGATGGCTATGAGCAGGCCTTGAGCCTTCACCTCAGGCTTTTCGCCCTTCCCTTCAACGCCAGCCTGTTCAAGGATCCTGTGTATGTTTATGAACGCATCCTTGAAGAGCCTCATTGCCTGGACGGCTTTGGTTGTAGCACCGCTGTAGTTTCCTGCCACCAACGACTCATTCGCCGAGGCCAAAAGCGCTGACCCCTCGGCTAGAAGCGAGGCGTTTGCGTCGAAAGCCTCCTTCAACCCTGCGTTTTCAACGGCTGCCATAATAGTCGAGTTGGCTTGGATGCCATTTAGGAGGGCTTTAACCCTAGCTTCAGCCTTAGTTGCAACGTTAACCATCGCCTCTGCTGTGGTACCTTCTGCGCTTGGAGGCGCTATCGCGGCTGCTTGGGCTACCATTGAGGCCAGAAGTATGAGCGTTAAGGCCACAGCTGCGAGGTTTAAACCCTTTAACCTCATTTTTACCACGCTATAAAACGTTGAGAGGCTTAATAAGGGATATTGTGAAACGCCGCGTTCCAACTGTTTCAAGCTTTAAATTCCATGTAGAAACTGTGGATGTGAAAGAAAAGTTGTAAGTAGAACGTCGCTGTTGCTCTTGGAATAGTTATATTAATCCTTCTAGGCGTTTGGTGGTGTCGTAGCGAATCACATGCCAATAAAGGACGACGCCATGGCGATTAAGGGCTCTCGAATAAATTCTCAGATACAAATGCTTACATGCTAGAACAATCAACCCAAGCGTGGTTTTAAGGAAAAATAACGTATTTTATAGTCTCAAATAACCGCGTCAAATTTACAAATAGCTTCATCAAGCACATTTTCTCTAGGTCACGAGCTGAAAAGCTTAGACGTTTTACATCCTGAGCTTTACGATGTCGCACCTCTCAGCTCGGCTCTATCGCCCCGTTCTCCTTGGGGACGTGACGACCTCAACTTTCCTCTTGCGCCTCAAAGCAGTCAGTAGAACCACAACTACAATAACAACGGCTATAACGGTGTATTGAAACCATTGGAAGGCACGCTGCGGACCCTGTGAGGGTTGAGGTGTTTGTGAGGGCTGAGAAGAAGGCGCAGATAGACTGAAGACTGCTATGAGAGTATGTGGCCTGTTCATGAAAACCGCTGTAGAGCTGCTTGAGCCAACGTCCGAGCCGTCTAGGACCCAGTGGTCAAACACGTACCCGGATGCTGGCGTCGCGGTTGCGGTGATGCTGACCCCGCTGTCGTACCAGCCGTCAGGGCTTGAGGGATTGAGCGATACGCTGCCTGCTCCGCTTGGGTTAACATTAACCGTGAGCAGGTATTGCGTCTTATAAAAGGCGGAAACCGAGCCTCCGCCAGACGGGACTGTTATTGAGCCGCTCTTCGCACTCGATAGGCCGCTTGTCGAAACCCAAGCGTAGCGCGTTCCGCTGCTAGTCGAGCCCACAGTATCAGACCAACTAAACGAATGCGAGGAGCCGACGTCCCACGTGAAGCTCTTAGGTAAGTCTGAATATGCGCGGCCGTCAACTGTCAGGATTGTCCCGATCGCGTCCGAGCCTATGCTGCTTAAAGAGAAAGTTATGGTCGCGGTAGATGGGGTAGGGGCTGGCGGTTGGGTTGGTGCAGGCAGCTCGTAGCTTATCTCCCAGTCGCCGGGTTGGAGTGTGAGCATTGTCGTGGAACCCTCGACCTCTATGGCGGCTGGAGCTGAGCTTAAGTATATTATCGTCGAGTTCTCTGGAAGCTTCACGGTGAGTTGGAAGGGTGCTGTAAGTTTAAGCGTCCAGACGCCAGCCTCTTTGGACGTAAGCGCGTTTGTGTCGTACTCGGCTGTGACCCCGGTTGCGCCCAGCGTGTAAACAGTCAACGTGGAGCCGTTGACATCGTAAACAAGCGGCCTCATGTTATCATCGATGACGAGGATGTTGTAGGCGTCGGCGGCTAGTAGGGGGATCGAGACGGCAGCCTCAGCCTCGCTGGCGACAAGATGGACTTTAACGTGTACAACGCCATCCCTGTAAACTATAAGCCCAGATTCTGAAAACGTGAGGCAGAAGGCTGAGCCTATCAAGAGCGTTGAGGTAAAAAGTGTAAGTAAAACGGCGTTTAGAGGCCTCATGTCTCGGCATCCTAACAAGGTTTGTTTAACGGATACGACGTTGGTTGACACCCTAGGGCCGAAGCCCGTGGGATTCTCTGCCGACTCATGCAGTTCTCAGTTGCTGAGCTCTGGACTGCGCCAATCCAGCTTCTGCATGCTGGATATACCAACAGGCCCGCTTGCCCGAGCCTCCCATCATTTTCGGCCTGAGGCCTCATTCGGCTTTTGGACATCCGAGCAACCGTCCAGAAAATTTAAAAAATTAAACCGTAATTTAAATCTTAACGGCGACCCTAACCGAAGTTAGGGGCTTTCTCGCCACCTTCTTCGGTTAAGCCAAGGAGGCTCCTTTACTGATCCTATTCACTTTAGAGCTTGTATAGACGTGGATCTGGTTGTATGAAGAACTTCTCTGCCTCAGGCTTACCTTCCTTTTTCCACCTCAAGAGGGTTTTAAACGGCCAAAGAAAGGTGGATGCAGGACAATTCCGACAGTGCTTGAATACAGGCTAGGATGCTCAGCCTAGCTGTTAGGTACGTAAACATAAAAGAGCTCCTTCTAAGACCGGAAGGTGAAAGGTACGGCTTAGCGATGGGTAAGGACGTCGTGGTGGCATTCAGACGCGGGATATGGTTTGCACAAAAGGTCCAAGGAGAGGGTTAAGCAGGGTGAAAGCAGCAAAATACGATGCATCCCCTACTCAGCTCATAGCCCTTTCTCTAGATGCTTTGCTAGCTATCCGCAGGCCCGGCTGGCCGGATGAAGGTTAGCCTGGCAGGCTCTGGAGCCATGAGCTTCGCTATGCTCGTTCCCCTGCCTCCGGCTATCAACGCCTCCCCCTGCTTAAGCTCCCTCGAGGCCTCCATCAATCCCCTTGCTCTCCCTTCCGGCCTGGGTACGTGCCCGCCCAGCCTCGTTACCACGTATGCCCGGCATAGCCTGTAAACCCAGTCGCTCAGCACAGGACCCCTTGATACCAATATCAGACCTTTGCCCCTCCAACCTTTCAGGACGTTGAATACGCCCTCCCAGGACTCCCTGGAGTCGTACGGGAGGAGGCTTATGTCCACGAGGAGCAGCTCGGGGTCTTCAAGGACTAGGGCCGCGTCCAGGCGCCTGGCTGCTAAAAGCGCGTACGCCCTCATGAAGGCCGCATCCCTTTGGGAGCAGGCCGACGCTTTGATCAAGAGGACCTTCCACCCGCCGGCCACTACGTCCTTCGTTGAGATGCCCGAGGAGGATATCGACCTAACGCTCGACAGAGCAGCCGCTACTACGCTCTGCCTCCTTGGGTCCTGGAACCCTTCAGAGAGCACCCTTAAGAGGTCGTGCTTGGACGATCTTCCTTCTAGCATCCTCTGCCTTGCCTGAGCCGCCGAACGGAGAAGGAGGAGCAGGTCGTCGTTCCTAAGCCTTGCAGCCAGAGCTAGGGAGTACACAAAAGCCTCGACGTACTCCTGAGAGCTCATTAGGTCGCCCGCAACGTCCAAGGAGCATACGTCGTACGCCTTGGCCTCGACAGTCTCGGGAACCATACTCTCAGTTCCCAAGATCAGAACCCTCTTCCCCCTAGACGCCAGGCCGTCGACTATCGCCCTTACGGCCTTTGGAGCCTCTATGCCAGTAACGAGGACGCCGCCGCGTACATCCTCCTCCGTCAGGCCTTCCCTCGAGAAAGGCCCGGAGCTTCCAAGCCTGACGTATACCCCTCCACGCCTTCTAGGAATGCCTTCCTCGGCTTCCCTCCGGCCTGGAAGGCTCAAATGCGATAGTGCAAGCAGGCCCAGGATCCCTCCTAGGACGAACGAAGCGACAGTACCTGCGCCGTATCCTATGGAGCTTCCTAGTACGGGAACGACGAGCGCCAAAAGGGTTGATAGAAGGATTAGCCTTCCCGTCCTCCATGCAAGCAGTCCTGCAAGCGTCCTTGCTCCCATGTACCCTAGGAGCCACCCTCCTGGTATTGTGAAAGCCAATACGGCTATTATGATAGCTAGCATTACGATCAAGGATACGGATAGCGTCGCTAAGAAAGGCTGTAGGGCGGCGAAGACCATGCCTCCTACGAAAAAAGCTATTGCCTTCCTCATCGCCATACCAGCCTCTTCGGCCTCCTTCCCTTCCTCCTCAAAGCGGAGAGCACGGCCGCTAGGAGGGTCGCTAGCGGGAGCGTTAGGGCGAGCAAGCGCTGGCCGTATGCTAGGGCAGCAAGAGCGGCAAAGGCTATCATGATGAGAATGGCCTTCGCGCCTATCGGCCCCTTGCCATCTTCCCGCGCCGTTTCACGGCGCGATTCCCTCATCCGCGTTCGATGGTACCGGATGCTGGCCGCGTGCTCGGACACTATCCACTCATCCTCGGACATCCTCCATGCCTCCGGGCCGGCTCCCGCACCCTTCCACCGCCCTCTCGACGGCCCTTAGCACGAGCTTTCCTGCTACGGATAGCCTAAGCCTCGCCTTCTTACCGGAGGCGTCGACCCTTACGAGGCCAGCCTTGATTAGCCTTTCAGCCGTCGCCTCTCCGAGTCTGTCCACCAGCCTGCCGCCCGGCCCTGCGTTGAGCACTACCATTAGGAAATCTCTCAGGTCCTCCTCCTTTAGTGAGAGGATTAAGGCCTTCGCCTCCTCAGACCTTACCCATTCAAGAGCCTCCTTCCTTACGGACTCTATGACGTCCCTCAGAGCGCCTCCTGCTCCTAATCCTCCGGCTGGGCGCCCACGACCATCCGCCTGGCCGGGCCTCTGGCCCACATCCTTCCCCAGCAGCCTCCTTCTCAGCCGTACGATCACCGCCTGTTCTGTTGCGTAAGGCCTTCCGTAGACCGCCCTCATCCCCTTCGCCAGCTTCTCAGGCCTTGACTCGAAAACGAGGGCGTAGCCGTCTGGAAGGCTGGAGAGTATCTCGGCCATCCTCGGGCATCCCGTCAGCGTGGTAAGTATCCCTACGTCCTCCGGGCTCTCGTTCTTTAGGCACAGCCATAGGCCTATTCCCTGCCTCGTCCCGTCGGGTACGTCCGAGAGCCTCTGCGTGCTAAGCACCAGCGCCAGACCATGGCTCCTGGCCTCCCTGGCTATGCTCTCGACTACGCTTAGCGTCGTGTCCCTCCTCCACCTCTGAGGCCTTGCTATCTCATGGACCTCGTCTATTACCAGGAATACCTTCTTCCCTTCTATTCCAGCCAGCGGCCCCCTACGCCTTACAATCCTCTCTACCTTCCTTAGTATGAACTCCGCGGCCACTGCCCTCGCGTACGCATCGCCTACCGTGCTTAGGTTGAAGACGATTACCTGGCCTAACCTTAGCTCCCTTCCGTCCTCTGTCTTGACGGCTAACGTGCCCTTCTCTGGCTCGAGGAGCAAAGGCTTTATCTCTGAGAGGTCTACCGATTCCCTGCCGCCCCTGAACACCGCCTGAAGCCTCATCATCTTGGCGTGTATCCCGGCGTAGGCATCCCTTACGTGGGGCCCTCCCCAAGCACCCTCCATGGCCCTCCTGACCTCCCTCTCAAGGCTTTTGAGCAAGCTCGAGTACTCGAAAGGCTCGAGCCCGTGGGCAACCCTCTGTATCAGCCAGATCTGGTTCTGACCGACCTCTTCGACTACGGACATCGAGCTTACCAGGTCTGTCACGGCCTCCATCCTCGTCTCGCACACGACAGGCCTTAGGGGCTCTATCCCCCTACCCCCAACGTCGTACTCCTTCGCCCATCCCCTATCCATCCAGCCTATCGACCTGAAAGCCTCCGCAAAATCTCCCTTGAAATCGACTATTATAACCGGGTGCCCTGTCCTCCTCGCCTCGCAGACTATGTTGTAAACCGTCGTTGTCTTGCCCACGCCCGATGTACCTGTTATGAACACGTGCGGGTTAGTCCTCCTGTAAGGGTCGTAGACGTACGGCGCCCTCCACGGCCTGTCCCTTACCTCCCACCTCTCGCTCGAGGTGAGCACGCGCATCCCTGGAGCCCTCGTCATCCAGGTTATCCTCCTTACGGCCTGACACTCGTACCCGAGCAGGAACCCTTCCCCGGAAGCTCCGAGAGACCTCCTGAGCCTGAAGGAGGATAAGTAGGCCATGAAGGAGACGGCTGCAGCGACCATCGGTAACGAAGGCAGGTTTGCCAGAACGGCCAAGTCGTGCTTGCACATTTCCTTTCCGTGGAGGGCTGCGTATACTGCCATGTCCCCTAAGAGCGAAAGGGGATAGTAAAGGGATCCGGGCATTGCCGCAAAGGCCATAGCAGGCCTCAGGAACTCAGCGAGGCCTAGGCTACGAGAGGCCTCGAGGCACGAGAAGAGCGTGAGCATTAGCGTGAACAGGAGCCTTCCGGCTGCCACCCCTTTCCTGTCATGGGCCGTCATGGAAGGGTCGTCAGGATAGTTCCCCGGCGTCTTCCAGAGGAATACGAGCGATGCGCCGTAGTTGGCGGCCAGGAGGCATATGCCGAGAGGCGTTAACCCTATCACCAGGAACCCCTCTTGGCTACGAGCGCAAGCGCGGCTACCATGGATGCGAAGGCTATCAAGGAGGCCAGCGGCCAGGGCTTAACGTCCAGCCTGAAAACGGCCTCCGCAACACCATCCTCGAGCATGGCCCTGACCCTGAAAGTTGCCGTCGGGAATGTAACGAGCCTCCAGCTGGTCGAGGCTACGCCGAGCTCGTCCGTCTCGGAGTCCGCGTACTCCCTAAGCTCGGCATACTCAACAGTTACCTTGGCCTTCAAAGGCTTGCACCTTAACAGCGCCGTTCCGTTCGGCAGTTTCTCGAAGCACTCCCCTGAGCCCTCTAGGTCCTCGACCACCAGGACCCTCAGGCTGTAAGGCCAGAGCAAGTTTGCTGGCTGTGTCCTGTCGTAGAAGACCAACACCCTTCGGCCGGCTGCATCCCATGCTCCGTCCTCCGCATGCACTGGCAGAGACGCGGCTATGGCTAAAAGCGCTATGCCGACCAAAGCTACTGGGCGGAGTAGAGCGCCTCCCATCTGCTCTCCCTCTTCCTGACGAGCGCCCTACCGTCGGGCTCGACCTCGAACCTCAACGGCCTGGGATCTACTCCCCATTTCAGGAACGCCTCACCCAACGGAAGACCCATGAGCTCTTCCATCTCCTCTGAAGTCATGTTGAGCATCTCCATGACCCTCCTCGCGTCCTCCTGGTTACCCTGCTTGAAGACTATGCACGTCGACGCCATGCTCACGACGGCCGGTATCTTCCTCGTCAAAGCCTCCCTGTAGTCTGCCACCAGGTCGTCCAGTATGTGCGTTACGACGACGTAACTAACGCCGAACTTCCTTCCCTCCCTTAGGTGCTGGCTTAGTGGCACCTCGGTCTCGTGGCCCCTAAGGAACTTGTGGGCCTCGTCTATCACGACAATGAGCCTAACCCCCTCCGTTATCCTCTGGGCGGTCATGTAGCTTGCCACGTGCTCCAGCAGGCTCCATACCAGAAGCCTCTGCATCTCGTCGCTCATCCTTACCTGCCCCTCCCCTGCCCTTGTCCTGAAGCTCAGGATGTATACTCCGCCCTTCTCCAGCATGCCATTCAGCGTTACGTCGGTCCTGTCCAGGGCGAAAGGGCCTGTGGCAAAGGCCCTTAGCCTCCTCTCTAGGTCGTACAGGGCGCTTACTGCAGGGTCCAGCTCTGGAGAGCCTCCCTTGGATGCCACGCGCTTCTCCGTCATGGACCTCCTCCAGGATACGTACTCGTAAAGCCTGGCCATCGTCACTAAGGCAGCCCTTTCGTCGCTCCAGGTATCCCTGGAGTACGGGTCTATCTTCGCAAGGTTCCTGTAAGCGAGCATTAGGCCGTCGTACAGCACCTGCTTCTGGAATGGCTGCAGGTCCTTCAGCACGTTTGGGAAGACGTAGTCCACGAGCCTCGAGGCCCTCTGGCAAGGCTCTAGGCCGGATAGTAGCAAAGGGTTGTACTTCTTTTCGCATAGGTCGACGACCGTTACCTGGAGGCCATTCTCCCTCAGTAGGTCAGCCTTGCCCTCGTACTCGCCCGCAGGGTCGACTATTATCACCGCAGGCGGCCTTCCGGTACCTGTGTACTTAGCTACCTGCTCTAGGCGGAAGAGCATCGTCTTGACGAGCGTAGATTTTCCAGAGCCCACTGGTCCGATGATGATCATGTGAGGGTTGTCGAGCACCGATGGGTTCCAGAAGACCTTCCTCCCAAGCTTGTCCCTTCCCAGGTACAGGCCATCCCTAGGCATCACCGGCCTCCTCCTGAAGGCTATGGGCGTTATGGCTACGAAGTCCTTCGTCAGGCCCTTCACAGTTGGTACGGGCCTAGGCTCGAACAAACCATGCGGCGGAAGAGGAAGGTACATGAACCTATGGCATACCATGGCACTTGGGCCGTCCCTTATCTGCTTGGACTGCAGGTTCATTGAGTCGAGGAAGCTCTTAGCCTCTTGGAGCTGCTTGTCCAGGGCGTCCAGATCCAGCCTATTTACCTCTCCCTTCCTCCTAACCCTAACCTCCACGACGACCGAGAACGCGTAAGGCCTCTCACCCCTCGTTATCCTGTCGGCCATGTTTAGGCTTCTACCGGCCTTCACGTAGCCGCTTACTGCCCCTCCAACCTGGGCGTCCATTCCGTACAGGTCAGCCCTCGCCATCGCAAGCTTTATCGCGTCGCCGACCGGCTGCGGCCTTATGTGCAAAGCTATCCTGAAGTCGTTCAGCACGTATACCATGCTGCTGAACGCCTCCAGGTACATCGGGAGCCTCCTATCGATGTCCTCTGCGCTCATCTCCCTGTTGTTGTTCGCCGTCACTGCTATGAACTTGGAAGCGACGCTCTCCTTTCCGTTGGAGGTCAAGAGGACGCCGCCGTCCATGAAAGAGTAGCGTAAGTCGCCGTCAGGGTTTGCCAAGGACCAGTGCACGTGCGCGCCCCCGCATCCTTGGCATGAGGCCTTCCTAGCGTCGAGCAGGAGCTTTCCAGTCAGCAGGAGCCCCATGAGGCTTGCGATGGCAGTCGTCGCGGACAGCGTTCCGACTTCGGCCGAGCATATCGACAGTAAAAAGGTGGCCAAGGATGAGGCTGCCAGCAGGGGCAAATGGCCTAAACTCGGCTTAGGCATCCTGAGCTTGAACCTCATGCTGTAGCCCGCGTACGTTATGTCGTCGAGGAGCGTCATCCCAAGCTTCTCCATACCCTTTGCCAGGAGCTTTGCCGCGTGCTCCACGGCATGCCTTGCGCCCTCCTCGTCGCCTCCTATCACCTCCGCCCAAAGCAATATCTGCGCCTTCTCCCCCTCTGGGTCCCTCTCGACGACGAGCTTTGCCTCGACATCTCCGAGGCCCTCGATCGTCCTGACCATCCTGTCTAGGAGGAGCATCCTCTCCCTCTGCGTAGTCGTCTCGTAGTTCTTCTGGACGTCCGCTACCCTCAGAACCTTGCATGCATATCCCTTACTCCTCTTCCTATCGCAGAATATCAGGGTCCTCTCCTCCTTTCTCGTCTCACCATCCTCCCTTATCCTATTCTTCGTGTACCTGTCGGCCATCCATCCGAGCTCAGGAGCAGCCGCATGCCAGAACTCGTAAGCGGAGGCTCCCCTGCTCAGCCACGATACCGCTGCGTAGTACCCCCTCCTCCAGGCGATCGTCGAGAGCAGGGCTGCTGGCAAGAGTATCGATACGTAAGGCATGTAGGGCGCCAGGGATGGGCTGAAAGAGAAGATGAGGAGCAGTGCCAGGATTATGGCTCCTATCGTTATCGGGCCGAGACCCAAGATGCTTGCCAGTATGCCCATCCATTCACCTCCTAAGCCTAGATGCTACGTAGACGGCCAGCATCGTCGCCAATACCGCTACGGCGAGCGCCGGCTGGCCTGAGAGGGCAAGGGCTGCCGCCATGCCAGCCCCGGATGCCATGTATACCCTCATCCCCCTTGCTCCTGCCTCCCCGGCCTTCCTCCTAGGAGCGCTCGCCCTCTTCAGACCGTACTCGAGCAGCCCATCGTTACACCTATCCTTCCTGCTCATGCTCACCACCATGGGCATTCATCCTAGAATCCTGGCCTACACGGCGATGCGGTAACCATGAAGGGGTTAAGCCGTCTGGCATTATCTGCCCGGACCATGGGACGAGCCAGTCAGCCTTCGCATCCCCTGCCTGGCTTTCATCGATTGTGCTTGGCATCGCGTCCTCCACAGCATCTCCGAGCCAAGAGGCATCGATGGGTACAGATTCCCTGAGGGTCTCCCACTGGCCTAGCCTCGCATGCTCCTCCGCCAAGAGCCACCCTCCGTGCGCCCAGCAGCTTCCCGCCGCATCCTCGTGCCTCTCGGGCATCATGACGGTATCCGATAGCGCGTCCGGCCCATCATACCCAGACTCTCCTAAAGAGTGGTGCCCAATGCCCTTCTCCTTTACTTCGGGCGTTAAATCGGCTTGCGGATCCCTGCCGCATTTCTCGTCGGTGTCCTTTGCAGGCCCTATTCTTGGCGGGTTTTTCTCTTGGAGACCTCCTGGCTGGGGCACGTAAGCACGCCGCGGTGTAAGCATCTCTAGGCCTTCGGCCCCAGGAGCTATCCTGAGAGCAGCCTGGGCTTTTAAGCGGCCATCGATTCCCTCTATCTTCGTCGGCATGCCTCCGAGCGCCGTTCTGTCGTTCATGTACGCGACATCGCCCGGCCTCTTGGGAGCTTTGCCCGATGGCGAGAATGCCTGGGACAGCTCCATGGGCATCCTTACCATCTTATCCCTCGCCAGGCTGTCCGAAGGTGCCATGCCCTCGAGCCTCGTACAGGCGTCCTTTACGATCCTTGCAGGTACTGACAGGCCAGCGAGCCCTACCGCCTCTGCTTCGAATGTCCTCCCGTAATCCTTGGCGTTCCTTAGGCCGTATGCATGCGCCTGTAGCGTGTACTTCCTGGGAATTTCCCCAGCAATCCTCGAGGGGGGCCTTCCAGGCATGCCCATCCTTCCCTCTAGCGCTCTCCTCGAGCCCAAGGGCCCCTCGTGCTGGCGCAGGACCCTATCGGTCGATGCCGCCCTCTGTACCGCCTTGACACTTTCCAACGGTCCTCCGTTCCTCTTCACTTGCTCCAGCGCATCCTTCAGCATCCTCTTCTCCATCCTCCTCGCCACGACCCTGGATAGGAGCGGGAACCTAGCCATCCTCCTGACGGAGGACGCGTATGTTCCCAGGAGGGCCATCGCCCTTCCCATCAGGGGCTTCTTAGAAAGAAGGAAGCCGACGGCGAAGCTCCTGCCTCCGACGAGGGCATTGACGGCGTCCACGGCGACGGAGAACAGCAACGTGACCATTACCGAGGCTGCCGTGTAACCTACGAGCTCGGATAATGCCCTAAGGGCACCTATGGCGCCAAAGGGCGTTAGGACCATGCCAGCCGTCGGTATCTCTATCCTGCTTCCCCTGCTCTCCTGGAACGCCTTAGAGCTGAATACGTCCGAGACGGCCTTAGCTATCGGCACGCCCCCGAAGGCAACTGGGTTCTCTTCCCATGCTCCGCTCCTGTACTCGTTAAGCTTCTGGACCACCATCCTTACGCCTTCGTGAACAGGCCCATCCCTGTAAAGCCCTTGCCTGAATATCCTGTACTTACCCCATTCTTCCCTGCCGACCCCAGCCGTCATCCCCATCGTGCCGTCTTGCACGTAATCGCCCGAGGCGAGCCCAGCGATGTACCCCTCATCCTCATCCAGCTTCCTCCACTCTACCGCCGCTAAGTACGGCTGGACGTTTTCCCCTGCCCTGAAGAATACCCTGAAACCGTATCCGAGCTCATCGGGTAGGGCTGGGCAACCGTCGTAGCTCTTGGCAGCCCTGCTCTCCGTCCTCCAGACGAATACCTTCCTTTCCTCTGTCGGAGCGTTCAACACCAAGGGCTCATCCCTGTCTACAGCTTTTATCGACTGCTGAAGCTCCAGGGGCCCGTACCCTTCTATGAACCCTTTAGAGAGTATCTCATCAAAGCTGGATTCCCTTACCTCGTGCTCCATCCCTACCTCTCCGTCGAGGACATAGTCCCAGTCTAAGCCCTTTAGGTAGACGAAGTACACGCTGTGGTTACCTGAGTAGTCTGCCCTAGCATGGTACGCAACCCTCGTCTTCGTTACAGCCCTAGTCTTGACCTGGCCGCCGTCTACGTACTCCTCCTCTACCGTGTACGCTTCCTGCTCAGTCCAGCATAAGTACGATGTCTTCCTAAGCTTCAGGGTGTACCTGTTCAGGTCAACTTCCTCGGTTCCCCAAGGCTGCTCCGTGAACCACACGAAGGTGGCATTCCTGTTGGCCGAGACCATCCACTCGGCATGCTCGATGTAAAGAGGAGCTGACTTCCAGAACGACTCCCACTCCTCTTTCCATGCTTCGTAAAGGCCTCCTTCCTTTAGCGGTTCCTTGGATACGAAATCCGTGTAAGCCGCAGTCTTTGGGCCGTCTGGTATCTTAGAGCCATCTATCCGCTTTGGACCCCTATCGTGCAGGGTTATCCACATGTTCATGAACCATACCTTCCTGTAGTACTCGTTCCTTACAGCAACCAGCCTGTAACCCTCTGTCCTCGCGTCGTAGTAGCCACCTCCGGAGGTGTCGAGGATTGCCCTCTCAGGTTTGGACAGCATCCCATCTAGGGCCTTCCTGACCTTCCCGCACGATACGGCCTCCGGTAGCCTTCTGCACACCTCAGAGTAGTCTACGTCAGGGGGGCCTGCTGCCTCCATCTCAAGGTAAGGGTACCATAGCGTCAGGTTGTTCCTGGATAGTATCTTGTACCTTACACCCCCTTCCAGGTCCCTTACGGCCGACGTCGCCATAGAGTACGCCTGTATCTCCGCCGTCCTCTCCATCTCCTCCTGGGCCCTCGAGGGAGAAGGCAAGGCCGCCACGATCGCTGGAGGAAGCACGAGCGTTAGAGCCGCACCTACGACCATGAAGGTCTTGCCAAGCGTCCTCATGAAAGGCACGGCGAACATCACGACCCCAGATAAGAAAATGGCAGGGGCCAAAAGCTTGGATGCTGAGAGGATGGCGGCTATCCCTTCAGCGAAAAGCGCTACGGCCGAGAGCGACTTCTGCATGAAGATTAAAGTTGAGAACACGCCAGCGAATACGTAGCTTGATACCGTGGCAAACACGACGCCCACGCCGGTCATCATAGCCGGCGTCAACGCCAGCATCAGTATGCCCTGGACGGAGCCGAGGGCTACTCCGGCCCAGCCCGTGCTCGCTATCCAAGCCTGGACCATACCGGAGAGGGAGCTGGCAGACGCCAAAGCGTCGTCGAAGGTAGCATCCAAGGGAAGGACGATGCCAAGGGACCGGACGAATCCAGGCGCGTATGCCTTAACGAGCGATAGGCTTCCGGCAAGCGCTAAGACGACTACGGCTGTCAGGGAGTGCATCGTACCCTGCCACCCGTAAAACCTAAGCCGGGGCACGGGGAGGCTGAATAGCAGCAAGGAACCTCCGTATACCAAGGCAGCGATCCCGAACACGATCTCTGGTACGTTCATGCTTTTCACCCAAAACCGAGGCTCGCGGCAACCCCTCCTATTCCCCTGCTAAGGCCGGATGCTGCCGCCATTAGTATGGCCCACCCAGCCATGCTGCCAAGCGAGAAACGCCACATCTGCATGACGAGGTTGTTCTTAGGGTCGAGCAACCACTCGACGATGTTCATGAAACCCTGGCCTACGTTCGTCAGAAGGTCTCCTGAGACGATGCTTTGCAGGCTGCACTCCTCGCCGCCTCCGGAGCATGCCGCAACCCCTATGGCAGGAACCATGGGACCCAGGCTGGAGAAAACCAACCCGAGCGCTATCAACCAGCCACCTATCCCCTTTAGCTTTCCTGCGGGTACAGCTAGAAGGGCCACGCCCAACGGGATCATCGCAGGAGCGAACGTAACGAAGATCGTCAGGAAGGTTGCCAGCGTGAACGCGATCATTATCGTTGCCGAAAGGGCCAAGCCTGGAAGCGTTGCCACCACGCTTATCACGTTAGAGATGGCTGGGCCCACGATGGGGATCAGGGCAGTACCGAAGCCGGTTGCGGCTATCGTAGCCATTATCGTGAAGGCCCTCATGCCTAAGGAGTAGTACACTTCCGGAAGAGCCTTACACTCTACCAAGGATAGGCCAGCCGATGCCTGAACCATTTCTATCAAGCCGCTGAACACAGACCCGCCAGCGGCTATTGCTGAGAACGCCGCCGTCACCAGGGAGTAGCTCATGAGGCTCTGTCCCCAGCTCCTGCCCTCGCCGGGAAGCGGGCTCTTCGAAAGCAGAATGCCCGCGCCGTATCCTACGCTCGCAAGTAGCCATGGAAGGATTCCGAGCCAGGCATAACCTTCCGTAGCCCAGACCGTGCATAGCGCCAACCTTAACGCACCTCCGATAACGTCTTCTTCCTATCTTGATGGCAGGCTCCAAGGACCTGAGGGCTGGGGCGCTTCTCCAGTGCCAGTTATGCTTACCGCCACGTCCGCCGCGAACCAGAGCAACCATACGCCTAGCGCTCCTAGGCCGGCGAGGATCAGGGCATGGTCGATGAGCTGTCCTCCTGCTTCCTTCGTCTTGAAGCTACCCGTGGGCAGGAAGCGGAGCAGTAGGCCGGCAGCCAGCAGGCCCATGCCGACCATCAGTATCAGGCTCTGGATACCCTCCAGCGCGCCCGATAGCTTCCCGACGAGGTCTCCTACGGAGGCGTGGACCGTCTTCATCCTCGAAAGGCAGGCCAGCAGCGTCAGGGCTAACGGAGCAAGCCTAGAAAGCAGACCCCTCGGGCCGAAGGCCGGAAAGGCCTTAGGCTTTTTTCCCATCGAGCTTTTCGCCTCGGAAGCTCTGACCGGAGCGCACGGATTTAAGGCGATCTAAATACCAATGGAAGCAACAGAGGCTAGGAATCCAAAGAATCCAAGAGAAGGTACGCGCTCCATTGCGCGACGGAGCTCCTAACGTTTCAAGGTCTTTTGCTCCCAAAGGCCTTCATCGTGTACAACATGCATCCTAAGCATAAAGGCCTTTCCAAGTATCTTTCTGTGCCTTCGTGATCGCTAGGGAGCACAGGGGTTCTGAGCTATGCAGTCTTTAATAGACATTACATAGCTCTTGGGATTCATCAGCCTTGGGGCCCTCACGAGTTCATCGAACCCCTCATCAGCCTCCTCCCCTGTCAGGGTGAACCCTCTCCAAGCCCTCACGAGCTCATCGAAGAGCCTTGGGCTTGGAGTAAGACCCTCCATCTGAAGGTATAGGTTTATTGCTCCATTCAGCTGCCTGTCTATCCTCAACCCACAATGCTTGCAGTTATATAATGCTCCTTTCGGGGCATTAACCATCCCACATCTGGAGCACCTTTTAGTTGTGTTATGTGGGTTGAGGGTTTTAATGCGAGATTTGTAGCCCATCATTACTATCAGTTTCTTCCAATCGCTTTTTGCAATGTTTCTGTTATGTTCCTTGGAATTGTTGAACATTCTTTGCTTTTCAAGACTTTCAAATCCGTGCATGTAACCTTTGAACTCTCTGCTTAGAGACGTCGTTACCTTATGCAGAAAATCAATTGCCCTGTTTCTCTCCCTTCTAGAATACTTAGCTAGGATTCTTCTTAGCGATGGCCTCTTCGAAGCTTTGCTCTGGAGCCTCTTCC
>NDWU01000001.1 GCA_003056285.1 Candidatus Terraquivivens tikiterensis | reverse complement strand
TTCCAGCCCTTCTCTTCAGGACCATCGTCAATTCGCTCCACCAGCCCCTGAATATCTTGAGATTAGCATAACCTCCACCTACTTCTCCTCAATCCCAACCCTTACGGGCTCGCCCATAGTTTTCTTGACGTATATGGATGCCACGTTCCTGAACCTCTTCTCCAGCTTTTCAACGATCCTCGCTATTACCGCCTCCGCGTTCTCGGCCAGCGCCTTTGAGTCCATATCCTCCGTTCCGATTATGCAGCCAAGCATCGGACCCTTTCGTAACCTGACGGTTACGCTCCTCGAGTACTTCTCGACCAGCTTCTCGAGCTCCATGCCAGGGGGTATAGGCACGGGTGCCTTTCCCCTGGCACCAAGCGCGGCTCCTAGCGCCTTCGCGGCCATGCCCATCATCGACGGGTCGACTATAAAGTAGTCGTACTTTCCAGCAAGCTTCTTTGCCATCCTCTTGTTCCCTACTAGCGCCTCAAGGTCTTCTTTTCCCAAGACCTTATCCACGAGCTGAAGCCTCTCCGCCCTAAGCGCCAGGTCGCCTGAGGCTATCACGCAGATCTTCCTCCTCTTTTTTCCAAGACCGTGCGGAAGCTCGATCGTTTCCGTAAACCTATTCTCAGGTTTTGTAAGGTCTACGTCTTTCACGTTCACTATGAGCTCGACCGACTGAACAAAGTTCCTGCTGGGGGACTTCTTCGCAGCGTCTATAGCCTCTAAAAGCTTAGAAGATAACGTCCTCAGCAAGCTAATCACCCAGGATGCTATCGTACTGGCCTGCATCTATCTCCTTGAGCACTTGCTTAGGCTCCTTCCCGTCTACCTTTATTCCCATGCTCACGCACGTGCCGATAACCTGCTTCGAGGCCGCTTTTAAGGTCTTGACGCGTAGGTCGGGCATTTTTATCTTAGCTATCTTGACGACGGCATCCATGGATATATTACCAACGTACTCTTTGCCCGGGTTGCCCGAGCCCTTCCCGACGGATGCCTCCTTTACTATCAAGGCGGCAACAGACGGCGTTCCCACCTTAATCCAGAATTCTTTCGTGTCTGTGTTAACGGTCACCTCGACTGGGACGCGCATGCCCATAAACTCGGCCGTAGCCTCGTTTATCTTCTCAACGACCATCAGCACGTTCAACCCAAGGGGTCCAAGCGACGAGCCTATGGGTGGCCCGGCCGTAGCCTTGCCCCCTTCTACGAGGAACCTGAATTGCTTCTCTGGCATCCCTAACCCACACCTTTCTTCTGGGAAGCGAGAATCCTTACCTGGTCAGCCGATACGGATATAGGTAAAGGAAATGCTGCCTCGGCCAACTCTACCGTAACCTCATTCTTAGCCCTATCCACCCTGACGACCTTGCCCGTTATCCCTTTTAGCGGACCGGCTATTATCTCGACCGTGTCACCCTCCGAAAGCATTTCTATCATCGGTTTTTCGATAAGATGGTTCGATATCTCCTTCATGTCTATCGGCATCACGGGCCTTCCCTTGACGTGCCTGATCCCCTGTATGAGTATGTTCACGACCTCTTTGCTCTTTGCCTCAACGAATATGTAACCCTTAACGTCCGGGAGCGTTAGGATGGATGCTATATCGGCGTTCTCGCTCCTCGCCCTCCCCTCCAGTATCCTGGCTACGTTCCTCTCCTGCCCTACGGTCGTCTTTACCGCGAACAGCTTGTACCTTTCCATACCCAAGCCTTAGCATCCCCGGGCTTCAGTTGCTGCTAGCACTCAGCCGCCCACTTAACCAAATCGTCCCTAAATATCTACTTTTGCTCAGGCCCTTGAGGTCATATCGTCTGGAGGGCTAGGGCCACGAACCTTATTATGAAGGCGATCGTGCCCAGGACGACTATTCCAAGAAACGTTATTTTTAGAGCTACAGAAAATTCAGCCCTGCTCGGCTTCTTCGCGACCTTCATGAGCATGCTTACGGACTTTAAGAATTCGACGAGCTTCACGGCCCTCCGTCGGTTTTCCCTACCCTGTACGATATATCCTTTTCTGCCTGCTTAGGAGGTCGAAAGATTCTCCCGCCTCATATAGGTATACCCTATGGAACCTTCCATCCTCTACGGAAACAACACCCTCGACGGCTACCGGCCTCCATCCCGGAACCGGAAAGTCGTGGGCGACGAGCTTCGTCCCGGGCTTGACGTAAGCTTCAAGCCTTGGTCTCAGGATCTTCAGAGCATCGCTGGTCAAGTACATAGTTATGATGTCCGCTGAGCCAAAGTTGAACCCGAAAAGGTCCCCCCTTACTATCCTGAAGTTTTTAACACCCATCTCCAGAAGCTTATTGTAAGCATAGCTCGCCAGCCTAGGGTTCGACTCCACACCGACGACGGAGCAACCGTAGCCGCTTGCGGCCTCCGCTAGTATCCTTCCATCGCCGCAACCCAAGTCAACCAGCACCTGGCCCTCCTTCGGCTCTGCGACGCTAAGCATCAGCCTAACTACGTCCATCGGAGACGGGTAAAATGGTATCTTCGGAATGGGTTTCTTCCTCGAAATGCACGGATACGCCATAGCCCACCAACCGGAGCGGATCCGGTTTGAATTAAATTTTTCCTCCATCCCGGAGCAGATAAAGAAGCAGGGCTGCCTCCGTATGCAGCCTGTTGGCGGCCTGCTGCCAGACAACAGACCTCTCACCGTCTATTACCGAGGCGTCAACCTCTTCTCCCCTGTGCGCAGGTAGGCAGTGCATGAATATGGCATCGGGCTTTGCCAAGGACATGAGCCTCTCGGTCACCTTGTATCCTGGGTAGAAGACCTTCAGCCTCCTTTCCCTCTCCTCCTCCTGGCCCATGGAAACGAAGACGTCCGTGTAGACGACGTCGGCATCCCTAACAGCTCCCTCCGGGCTTTCCGTCAACTCTATCGAGCCCCCGGACCTCTTCACCCACTCCCTCGCCTGCGCTATCACGGCCTCAGAAGGCCTGTACTCTCTGGGAGAGGCCACGGATATCCTAACACCGAGCAGCGAGCAGGCTTGGATAAGGGAGTTGCAGACGTTGTTCCCGTCGCCAACGTAAGCTACTTTTACATCGCTGAGCTCGCCCTTTATCTCTTTAATGGTCATAATGTCAGCAAGCGCCTGGCAAGGATGGAACCTGTCGCTGAGGGCGTTGATTATCGGCACGGAGCTGTATCTGGCCATCTCGGAGAGCGTCTCGTGCTTGTAAACCCTTGCGATTATTGCGTCGACGTAAGCCGACAAAACTCGGGCCGTATCGCTCAAAGCCTCCCCCCTGCTCAGCTGCATCTCACCTGTGCTGATCGGTATGCTATCGCCACCGAGCCTCGTTATCGCCACGTGGAACGACACCCTGGTCCTCGTAGATGGTTTTTCGAAGATCAGCAGTATACACTTTCCGGAGAGCGGTTTTGTGTCGGGGTAGCCTTTTCTCTTAAACTCTATGGCCATATCTACTATGCGGAGGATTTCTTCTGCCGTGTAGCCCTCAAAATCTAAGAAATGCCTGACCATGCCCAAAAACCGTATTACGGATGGATATTTAAACGTACTAAGGCATGCCGTGCTGTAAGGTTTATCTAAACTATTGCCTAAGGTATGGGACAGCTCGTAGGGGGCGACCCTCATATTCTTCGGCGACGGCGAGAAGGAATTGGACAGGATGCTGGAGGCGTTGGCGTCGTCCGTAAGGATCGAGATGGTAAGGCAGCTCTCGAAGCACGATATGAACTACACGGAGTTGATACGCTCCGTCGGCATGAACCCCCAGAAGGATGCGGGTAAGTTCTCTTACCATCTAAAGAAGCTACTCAGCTCAAAGCTCGTAAGAATTAACGAAAAGACAAAGCTTTACGAGCTTTCGCATAGCGGCAGGATGATGTTGGAGCTGATCGAGCAGGCGAAGAGAAAGCTGGCGGGCTCGGACCTGCTGATCGTAAGACGTAGCGAGTGCTCGATAGAGCCTTTTGACAAGAATAAGATAGTGAACGCTCTTGTTAAGGAGGCCGGCATGCCAGCAAAGCTTGCCCACAAGGTTGCATCCGAGGTTGAAGAAAAGCTTTTGGACCTTAAGGTGGAGTACCTCTCAGCACCATTGATAAGGGAGCTCGTGAATTCTGTTTTGATAGACCAAGGTTTGGAGAAGTACAGGCACAAGCTGACGAGGGTTGGGATGCCGCTTTACGACGTAACCCAGACGATCAAGAGCGCCTCAAAACATGGCGGCGCCAACCTTGTTATGATGGTGGCGGCAAACTCCGTCTTGAAGGAGTACATGCTGCTCGATGCATTGCCAAGGAACGTGGCAGATGCTTACCTTTCCGGGACCATAGACATCTACTCGCTGGAATCATGGGCCACTTCGGTATACGGAAAGGCGTACAACGGCGATGTTCTAAGCAAAGCAGATGGTATGGAGATCTACGAGGCGCTCGTAATGAATTTCATAAATGATACGTTCATGGTAAAGGAGGAGTTCCTTTTGTATAACGTCAGCGACGTCGTAGCGAACAAAAAACTGCTAAAGCAGTTCACATCGGCACTAACGAAATTTTCTTCCCTGAGCGTATTCGAAGGGCACAGATTTGTCCTTAACGTTGCCGACGACTTAGAGCATGCAGAGGGCTTAGCGGAGGCTTTCGCCCCTCACCGTAAAGATAACGTCTCCCTGGTCGTAAACAAAGACCTAATCGATAAGCTGTTAACAGATCGTACCCCTGGCGATGGTTGTGAGGTAATATTCGCAACGACCTCCAACTCGGAAATTTTGACGAGCAGCGGATACAGGGTATCTATCGAGAGCTCGGAGAACTTCGAAAACTTTCTGTGCGGCGTAGCTGCGGTTAACATGCCAAGGTTGGCGCTACACTCTGAGGGCAACGAAGAAGAGTTCATGGAGTCCGTAAGGAGGACGATGCAGCTCATCGTGACGGCCTTCATGAAGAAGAAGGACCTGACGGATGTGCTTTGTGGAGGGAGGGACATCGTACACCAATTCGTCGTATCTCCGTGCGGCATGTTCGAGAGCATAAAGTGTTTAACGGGAAGCTACCCGAATCCCGACTCTGCGGACATTCTTTTAAACGTGCTCAGGGAGATGGTTAGGCTAGCTTCGAAGGGCTCCAAAAAATACTTCCAAATAAGGGTCGCCAACGTTTGCCCGCCGCAATCTTCTAGGAGGATGGTAAAGTCTGATGTCGAGAGGTTCGGCTTTAAAGCTGTATCGAGCCTGTCCCTTTACCCCAGCACGTCCAACGTCACCTACTCTAACACCATCGTACCCCACGATGCGAAAATTCCGCAGGAGGATAGGCTGCAACTGGATGCGAAGGTCGCCAAAGCTCTTAACGGGGGTTACATGATACTGCTCCCTAAACCATCCAAGAATACGGACATCCAAGAAACCGTTGAGCTTGCTAAGAAGTACCTAGAATTTGGTGAGTGCTCCTTGAAGCTCATTTAGGAGTAAAGGGAAAAGCCTAGGAGGTCTGTGCCGTCTTATAAGAAAACAAAGAGAGCGTATTCGTTTTTGGCACCCCCATGGCTGAAGCCCGGATTTCGGTCCTTCGGGGCTTAGCTCCCCATCGTATCGGTTATGGGCTGTGCCAAACCCCTGCCATGGGCATGCGGCCTGCCTGCCGAACACCCTCGCCCTTCGGCCCTTTTGACGTCCAAGCCACATATGAGCGGCCCGCTCAAAACTTTTATTGCATATTTAACCCTTGTCGGCGATTCATACAACACTTAAAGGGTGTTGGGCCTTCTCGCCGAGTTAGGTAAGCGGCGAGCCCGTCGTGACGGATGGCCAGCACGATTTTTAAAGAATTCTGCGAGGAACGCTGCTTCCATTACCTAGACTTTAGTAAAAGGATAGCTTTGGCTAAGTCTCCCCCGACTTCTAAAAGAGCCCTCCTTGCCTCATCCTCCGATACGCCTGCCTGTAGTGCCACAACGGCAACGTCTTCGGGCGATGGCTCGTAGGCCGGTGCCTCGACCTCGCCCGCCTTAGCCTTCTGCTCGGAAACTTCGCCGCCTATTATCTGGTAGACCTTCTCGCCGCCAACCTGTAAAACTATCACCGTCGGGTCTTTTATCACGACGTCCTTATCTGGCAGGCGTATCAGCACCTCCTTTGCAGTGCTCTGCTCCGTAACGTCAAGGCCTAGGCTGCTAAGCAGCCTCGACTGCATCCTCCTGAGCTCACGCGAGCTCATCTTTTTCATACAGCTCCGCCCCTAACCTTCCTAACCTTTACGGCCAAACCTCGCTTAAACCTACCCATTTCGCGGCCGCTCATCATGGCCTTACCAACGGCTAAAAGATCACCTTTGCTGTTTTCTACTATAACCTCCTCTCCTGGTAAAATGTTTGGGTCAGCCTCTACTACGTGCTTAGAAAATAAGGATTTTCCTTCCATGATGAACCTAATGGCCTCGTCGGAGACGACAACCCTAAACCTGCCTTTTGGCAAGAGCGCCCTGAGCCTCGTAGCGCCCTCTAGGGTTAGAGCTAGCAAGCCATCGTTGCTCCTTACAGTCGCCAGGATACTACCGTCCAAGTAGACCCTTTTCGGCTTGCCCGTGCGTTTCGAAACCTCGACTACTGAGCCTTCGGGGAAAAGCTGCTCGCCGACCCCAACCCCGAACTGGTAGTTCGAGATCGCCCTGACCACGTCCAGCAACCTAATTACCCTCTACCCTAAACGATTTAACAAGGCCGAGCCTCTTCAGCTTTTCTGCTAAGTAGTAGGGCGTCTCAACCTTTAGCTCTATGAGGCCATCGTTGTATTTCATCTCTAAGATGTTTGATTTCTCACGTATCTCTGATAGAACCTTTGCGGAGCCCTCATCGCTCCCGTCTATCTCGGCCGTTGCAACGACGTAACCCCCCATCATCGAGGCCACGTGCTGTTCCAATAAGTCCAGGTTGGTACGGTATAGGGCAGAGACCGTTACGTATGGCAACGCCAGGTTTAGCGCCTCAACCTTTTTCTCAACGTCGCTCACGAGGTCTATTTTGTTTAATACGACGAGCGTAGGTATGGAGTGGGCACCTATCAGGCCCAAGGTCTCCAACGAGTAGGCAAGCTTCTCCCTGATAATCTCTACGGGCTCCGAGAAGTCTGCGACTAAAAGTATAAGGTCGGAGAAAAGTATCTCGCTAAGCGTGGAGTGGAACGCATCGATGAGGATTGGCGGTAAGTTTTTGATGAAACCTACCGTGTCGGATAGGAACGCACTCCTGCCCTTTATCCTGACTAGCCTTATTGTCGTGGATAGCGTCGTAAATAGCCTGTCGTCGACCGGAACGTTCTCGGAGGCTAGAGCGTTGAAGAGCGTCGACTTGCCGGCGTTGGTGTAGCCAACGAGGGATACCGTAGGGGTTCCGTACTTTTCCCTTCTTAGCCTGAACAGCTCCCGCCTCTTCTTTATACTGGCCAGCTTCTTGTTCAGCAAGTGTATCCTCCTGTTGATCTCGTTGTAGTAAACGTCGGCCTCGTAAGCGCCCAGCCCATGAAAGCCAGGCTGCTCGCCCATCTTCGCAAGCCGAACCTTCTCCCTAGCCCTCGAGAGCTCGTACTTCAGCTCGGCAAGCTTGATCTGAAGCTTAGCCTCCATTGAGGATGCATGGAGGGAGAATATCTCCAATATTAGCTGGGACCTCGACATTACTGGAACGCCGAGGGTCTTTGCCAAGTTATACTCTTGGACCGTCTTGATCTCGTTCTCGAATATTACCTTCTCTATCTTCAACCTCTTGATAGCATCCTTTAGCTCAGCCAGCTTTCCTGGTCCGATGTTGTACTTTGGGTGAGGATGGCGGCGCTGCACGAGCTCGTATACAACTTCATAGCCCGCAGTCGAGCATAGCTCCCTAAGCTCGTCTAGGTTCGGCCTCTCGTCGGGGCATAGACGATGGACTATCGCTACCCTCAAGGGCTGGTATGTATTGTTTTTGCGGGTTATATCAACTTTCTCTCTCTTCCATCCCCAGCTTCCTCATGACGTCTCCCAGCGTGTATCCGCTTGGCCGTGGTTTGCTGAGAAACGGCCCGTACGGGTAATCCTCCTCCACCTCCTCTATTATCTGTATCTTCAAAAACTTTTCTATCTTCCTGGCAAGCTCGATGGGAGGTTTGACCTCTCCTTGTTCGATCTTTCTGATGAGCCCTACTTTCTCGTTCAACTGCGCAGCGAGCTCCTCCTGCGACAGCCCCATGCGTTCCCTGGCATTCTTTATCCTTACGTGAAAGTCCTCCACATAATCGATACATTCCATCGGCATGATGTCTTTCTTCGATGTCGAGCTCTTCTTGCGTTCAGCCTTCTCCGGAGGATCAGAGGACATGACGGTTCATTTAGGACTTCAAGAAACGCCCTAATATATTTAATGCGAATGCGTTACGGTATACAAACAGGTTCCGTGCTAGATGAAGTTTGGGCTAACCGCAATCATTAGCCGGATTCCAGCCTTTGCGAGCGTCCCCGATTCCCCATACAAAGCGCAGGCCCCTCCGCATGGAACGCAGACGTCAAGCCCCTCAGGCTTGACCTCGGCCGCACGAACCTACGCGAAGCGTGGAAAATCCGGTACTTCCTGCTCCGCCGCTAGGCTGATTTCGAGACGGCCAAATTAACGCCTTGGGCGGAAATCCCGCGCCTCAGCCGTGGAATGGGAGCGGACAAAGTTTATGCACGTCGCGTGAGCGGGTGGGCAACGATGGCGTGCAAAAAAGGAATCTTACGACGGGGTCATAAAAAGGCTGATCGAGGGATGCGAAGATTCGGCTGGGCTACAAGCTCAAGCTCTATCCGAAAACAGAGCATGAGGGAAGGTTGCTCGAAACCTTTAGCCCTGCATGATAGTGATGAGTGGATGGCAGGCCTGATCCGCCTGCCGAGGTGGAGCTTCTCGGCACCTCTACCAGTAGGGGCTCCATCTTTGAAGCACGAAGCCCGCTGGCTTCGGCCGTGGTTAGCTCGCCAAAATATATAAACCAGGGCCGCTACCTTATCCAGAATGTACTACGCCCGAGAAAGGCCCAAGGTGGTTTATGCCCTCATAATAGTTAACCTGGTTGTTTTCGTTTACACGCTGCCGCTTTCGCGTAGGGAAATGGCCAGGTTGGTATACACCTTCGGCGTCGTCCCGGCGTACGTCATGGACGGTGTGGGGCTCCATAGCCTCATAACCTCTATGTTCTTGCATGCAGATTTTTTCCACATATTCTTCAACATGTATGCTCTTTTCCTCCTTGGTAGGGACTGCGAGGCAGCCTACGGTTCAAAAAGGTTCGCCCTGCTGTACTTTTTATCCGGGATAATCGCAGGCTTGCTCCACTCCGCGTATGTCTGCACACTGTTCCCGGAGGATGCTTACAGGCCTGCCATAGGCGCTTCCGGTGCGATATTCGGCGTTATGGCTAGCTATGCCATCCTATTCCCGTTCAGGAGGTTGTTCGTCTTCTTCGGCCTGATTCCCGTAGCGGCGCCTGCAATAGTCGTGATATTCGGGCTGGCGCTGATACAATTGCTCTACGCAGTAGCGGCACCGCTCGGCACGATAGCCTATGTCGCGCACGTTGGAGGTTTCATAGCGGGCCTGCTCATCACGCTAGTCTACAAGGCTGGACTTAGGAGGTACTACTACATCTGAGCTTGCTACCTTAATAGCCCGAGGACGAGGTCCACCATCTGCTTGCCCATCTCCGCTCCGAGCGATTTAAGGAAGGCTGCGAGTACCACGACGACCATCAGGGTTACTAGGAATATCAAAAATAGGACGACTATCGCAAGGATCTCCCTGAAGCCTGCAGCCGATAACGACACCATTAGCGCTCCAAGCTCCTGCGTATACGCAGGAAGTGAAGAATATAACCGTTTGCTTACAGTAATAGTTTTTAATATCCGGAAGCTTTCGGATAAAGCAGTGGTAACTGTTGTCGGAGGCTTTCCTGAAGGCCCAGGAATACGTTTGGGGGCAGCTACGGAAGGGCACGCCGAGGGTAGCGATTCAGGAGAATATGCCAGAGTTCGAGGCGAATGGCTTCCTCGTCAACCGTGTATACTTCCTCGATAAGCCGATAATCGGGATGGCTGGGAACATGAACGTTAAGCTCGACAGGAGCTTCATAGCGTTGGCGAGGAAGTTTGCGAAGCTCAGGAATCTTGAAGCAGAGGTCGTTGGGAACGGGATTTTCTTAAAGAGGGACGGAGGGGTCGTTGCGTGGCTAAGGGAAGACTTCTTTGGTGCCGACGAACCGGGCTTGTTCGAGGAATTGGGCAGGGAAGTTTATGGGCTGCACTCAAGCCGTGAGAGAAAGGTCAAGGATTGTTTGGCTGAATCTTTTCTGAAGTTGCTCGCGGACTCGAGGTCGGGCGTAAGGTTCATAGCGTTCATGTTCTTTCTCTCGCTAATCGCCGCAGCGCTCGCAGCACCCTTTGCGACCTTGCCCCCTCAGGTACCAAGATGGTCTATACTTTTAATCGTGCCCATGACGGTAACCCTACTGCTCTACGCGGCAAAGCTCTACTCAAAATTCAGGCGCATACTGTAGCAAGGCTTGGATGAGGATTTAAATACGGGGCGCACGGTCGGCATCTGAGGGGTGCCTGCCTCTTGATTCACAAAAACCCTTTGAAAAGTTTTCACATTAAGCCTGGCACCTTCTGTTACAGCTTGGGCAGCTCAAAGACGGTGTTAGAATCCGTCGAGGAGGAGGTCGTGCCGAGGGGCGATGTTAAGGACGTACTGAGGAGGTACAAGCTTGGGCGCGTTTACGAGGAGGGGAAGGGAGGGCTGAAGTACGTCATCTACAAGCTGAAGAACCTGTCGCTCATCAAGTACATAATAAACTGGAGTAGGATCTGCTCGATGTGGCCGGTTCACCTCACGACTGCATGCTGCTCCGTAGAGTTCGCGGCCTTGAGCGGGCCAAGGTACGACCCCGAAAGGTTCGGCTGGCTCACGGCCGTCGGCTCCTTGAGACAATCGGACGTTCTACTGATCGAGGGTACGGTCACGGCGAAGATGGCCCAAAGGGTCAGGCTGATCTACGACCAGATGCCCGAGCCCAAGTGGGTCATAGCGATGGGGGCGTGCCTTCCGGCTAACGCCACGGTCTACACGTCTAATGGCGTTAAGCAGATCGTGGAGGTAAACGTAGGCGATACCGTGTACGCTTACGACGTACGGAATCGCAGGGTCGCCCTATCGAGGGTCGTGGCGAAGAGGTATAACGGCGTTAGGCAAACTTACAGGTTGAGGGCAGGCTCCTACGAGGTCGAGGCGACTGAAGACCATCCTTTTGCTGTCTACGAGAGCGTGGAAACGTGGAAGGGCATGCTTTTTAGAGAGGCGCTACGCTTGCTCAAGGCAGGGCTGAGCAAAAAGCAAGCGGCAACCCTGCTAGGTATAAGTTACAAGACGCTGGATCTTTGGCTGAGGAGCCCGCCGGAAGCGTCGAGCATGGACGTCGTGTGGAAGCCGCTATCGATGCTGAAACCTGGAGACCTTATAGTCGTATTCGGAGAGCAGGGGGGCGGCAGGCCGCACACGCCCTCCTGTAGCGGTCGAGGAAGGCCTCAAGGCATCGTCGCGGATGGGTTGGCATGGCTACAAGTTGGTGAGGGCGGGAGAAGGGCCGGCCGGGATGGCCTATTGAGGATACCTGCCGATCCCATGGGTCCGTTCCCAGGCCAGGAATCCGGGACCGATGCTCCGGGCAGGGCGGAGGGAGGCTTGGTCGCGGCTTTACGGCCAGTGTACAGCGCCCACGATGGGCGCCTATCCATGCGGTCGTTCGCGGCGCCTATGCGGCAGCTCGAACAACCCTTAGCTGGATCGTTACATTCTGGCGGCTACGTAGGGTCTTGGGTTTCGGCATGCACCCGCTCGAGGAGCAAGCTACTCCTGGAAGACCAGGTCGAACCATGCCGCTACGGGTCTATCAGCGTTCCCCCGACGTTTACGGGGATTAAAGATAGCGTAATCGAAGGCCGAAGTTTTGCATCGGCGCAGCGTTGCGTGAGCTCTTCGGCGGAGTCCCCGCCATTAAGACTGTGGGACAGCATGCCCGATGCCTCACGAGGGTTCAAAAAAGTTCTGCCGGAAAGGCCTAGATTGATAGCTAACGGTCGTGGGATCGCCTTGGCGAGGGTCGAATCGATCGAGCCGGCCAGGTTCATGCCAGTTTACGATATAGAGGTAGAGAATTACCACAACTTCTTTACGCAAGGCATCCTGGTACACAACTGCGCCATAAGCGGCGGGCTCTACGCGAAGGACTCCTACAACGTGATCCAAGGCATAGACGACATAGTGCCCGTCGACGTTTACATACCCGGATGCCCCCCAAGGCCCGAGACGCTCTTTCAGGGCATACTGATGCTTAGGGACAAGATAATGAACGAGGTGGTTAGGTGAGCTTGCCGGCAGCGGAGGAGGCTTTGAATAGGATCGTGGACGATCTAAAGAAGAAGTTTGGCGACAAAGTTCTGGAAGTGGTCATCGAGCCGAAGAAGATAGCGAAGGTCCTCGTCGCTCCCGAGTGCATCAAAGAGGTGGCGCAGTACCTAAAATCGGAATGGGCGATGGATTACATAAAGGGCGTAACGGGAGTGGACCTGTCGAGGTTGCCCGACAAACCGCAAGAGGCGTTAGAGGTCATTTACCATGTAGGCAGCATGTCCTCCGAGGATCTTAGGGGTGTGACGTTCTCGTTGTCAACGAAGGTTAGCCTATCCAACCCTGTCATGCCGTCATTGACCGGCGTCTGGAGGGGGGCGGAGATGCATGAGCGCGAGGTGTACGAGATGCTGGGCGTCAACTTCGAGGGGCACCCGGACATGAGGAGGCTATTGTTACCCGAGTTTTGGTCAGACAAGCCCCCGCTTAGGAAGGACTACGCTGTTCCTGGGAGGGAGCGCTAGGATGGTCGCGGAGGAGGTCAAATCGGTAGAGGTATACGAGGTCGGGCCGACGCTCACGTTCAGCATGGGGCCGCAGCATCCGGGGACAGGACACTTTAGGATGGTAATCACGGTCTTAGGCGACACGGTCGTTAGGTGCGACCCTGACCCGGGCTTCGTACACAGGGGCGAGGAGAAGATGTGCGAGTACAAGACATGGATAACGAACATACCCCACCTTGAGAGGCCGGCGATACTCGACGCCGCAGGAATGGTTTACCCATACGTTCTGGCGGTTGAGAGGCTCATGGGTGTAGAGCCTCCGGAGAGGGCGAAGTACCTTAGGGTCATAATGGCTGAGCTTCAGAGAATATGTAGCCACCTTTACTGGCTTGGCCTGATGGGCGTGTTCGCCGGCCACGCCACTATGTACATGTGGTGCTTCGGCGACCGGGAGTACCTCGTAGACCTGACGCAGCTTATAGGCGGCCAGAGGATAACGCACTCGTACTTCGTCCCAGGCGGCGTAAGGAACGACGCACCGGCCAAGGTCCCCAAGGAGCTCGTGAAGGAATTCAGGAGGTACTACCGCATGATGCTTGGAAGGGATTACGGCGGCGAGGTGCCCGAGGACTTCCGTAGGTACGCCCTTGCCGTGTGCGAATTCTTCGACACCAGGCTCGACGAGTACTATCGGATGCTCCTCGACAGCTCTATATTCATATACAGAACGAAGGGCGTAGGCGTCCTAAGGAGGGAAGATGCCGTATCCCTGGGCGTGGTCGGTCCAGTCCTGAGGGGCTCGGGCGTGAGGTCGGATACGAGGATAGACGAGCCGTACGACGCGTACCCGTACATCAAGTTCAACGTACCGACCATGGATGGCTGCGACAGCTACTCAAGGATGATGGTAGGGTACTACGAGATGAAGGAGAGCGTCAGGATAATCGAGCAGGCAATCGAGCAGATGCCGGATGGGCCCGTAAAGCTAAAGCAGCATCCGGTCTCGATAAGGGTTCCTGCCGGCGAGGTCTTCGCCAGCGCAGAGGCTGCCAGGGGGCAGTGCTCCTTCTACATCAGGAGCGACGGTACGGACAGACCGTACAGGGTGAAGATATGCTCGCCGTCCTTCAGGAACCTCATAGCGCTGCCCCACCTTATCAGGGACGTTAGGGTTGCGGACATACCGATAATATACTGGTCGCTGAATTACTGGCCGGTAGAGTGCGACAGGTGAGCCGCATGGGCATAGCGCAAGCTATCAAGAGGACGCTGATGCCTGTATACTCTGGGCTTAAGCACGTCTTCCTAAAGCCATACACGGTGAAGTGGCCGTACGAGAAGGTCCCGAACCTGCCAGAGGAGGGTTACAGGTTCGACCCAAAGGCCGGCATAGGCTATCCAGGCAGCAAGGGAAGGCACGTACTCTACATGGAAAAGTGCACTGGCTGCGGCAGCTGCGACTTAACGTGCCAGAACATAGCGGAGGCGATCACGATGACCCATGGGTTCGACGTCCTCATCGTCCTGGACGAGGGATGCTACGAATCCTTTAAAAGATCAATGCCGGGAATCGTGGAGGCAGTGGAGGCCCTCGTGGGCTCATTCTCGGCCGAGCCAGGGAGGATCGAGTACAACTCCCTCAGCTCTTTCTTCTGGGCTCCAACGGACACGAGGCAGGTTACAAAGGTTGAGGGAGGCTACGAGATTAGGTTGAACCGCGAGCCTATTTTTGACGCGAGGGCCGTCGAGGTCCTCCACCAGAAGGTCTACCCTGCCGTAGAGAAACTTAAGGCAGCAGGCTGGGAGCTTAGGAAGCTCGATGCGGCAACGGAGTCCGCTTCCGTTGAGCTCTCTAGGCAGGACTTTACGTTTAACGTCCTCGTCCGCAAGATAGAAATGGGATACAAGCAGAACAGGAGGTCCCTGTTCCCCTCTATCGACTACGGAAGGTGCGTGATGTGCGGTTTCTGCGTCGACGCTTGCCCTTTCCAGGCTCTAGAGATGACGGGCGAGTTCGAGATCTCGTCCACAAGCAGGAGGGAGCTTGTGTACACGCCGACGATGCTTGCCAAGAGGCCAGAAGATTTTAACGTTACCGGCGTCCCCCCTGAGCTTAACATGATAGAGAGGATGAGGATGATCTTCAGGAGGCTGGTTTGGTGATGGCCGAGAAGGCCCAACCCCTTAGGCTCAGGGAGGGTTTGCTTAGGTTAAGGGATGGGATAAGGGATATCCTCGAGAGCTTGAGGGCGTTCGTCGAGAGCGAGGATTACGCCTTCGTCGAGAAGGCGCAGCGTCTCTGCGAAGCCCTGGAAGGCAAGGAGCTCCCGGGCTTCGAGGATCTGAGGAGCAACGTAAACAGCATATACTCAACGTACAGGCAGGCCTGCGGTAAGCTAGACACGGAGACGCATGCCCACCTAGTCAGCCAGGCCGTCTACGCGATAGTAAGGGCTAACATAATATCGACCGGCCTAGAGTTTAAAGTTAAGAGGATGCGGGGGCTCTGAGCCTAGGGGTAGCCGTCCATGGGCATGGAAGCTTTTCTCGTATTCGTCGTGGCGGCCTTCTTGTTATCGTTGCTCTTCGTCCTCCTGGGAATGCTGCTGAGCCATGGAAGGCGTAAGAGGACGAAGGTCCTCACGTTCGAGTGCGGCCAAAAACCATTCGAGTGGCGTACGCTACAATTCCCCGTACAGTACTTTCCTTACCTGCTGATCTACGTCGTCTACGCCGTCGTGGCCGTGCTCGTTTTGGTATCCCTGTTCTACGTCTTCGAGGTGCCGGATGCTCTAATGAGGGTGACAGTCTTCCTGGCAATCTTGGCTTTCTCATCGATATTCGCCAGCATGAACTTAAAGAGGCTGATTCAGAGGATATGAGGTGAGCATGTTGCCGCCACAGATCATCCAGGAGTACGCAAGGGCTGCTGCCAACTTCCTTAAGGAGCTCCCTCAGCCGTTGAGGGATTTCATACTCTTCCTACATAGCGACGCCTTCATAAAGCCGATCATATTCCCTGGGATACTCTTCATACTTACGTTCGTCATGTTCACGATATGGTTCGAGAGAAAACTGCTGGCCAGGGTGATGGTGAGGTTAGGCCCCCTACACGTGGGCAAGTATGCTGGCCTCCTCCAGCTAGTGGCTGACGCCGTTAAGCTTTTGTCCAAGGAGCTGATAGTGCCGGAGAAGGCAGTAAAGCCGCTTTACGTATCCATGCCGGTCCTTTGCTGCGCCCTTTCGATGCTTACGTTTGCCTTCCTGCCCCTCGGCCCAGGCTGGGTGATATACCCTTCCGATATCGGCCTCCTGCTCGTCTTCGTCGTGCTGGCTGTCACGCCTATAACGATACTCGTTGCAGGATGGGCATCGAGGAGCAAGTACAGCTTTATCGGAATGGTCAGGTTCGCCTTCCAGGTTTTCTCCTACGAGGTCCCGTTCTTCTTGGCGCTTGCCAGCGTAACCCTGGCGGCAAGGTCGTTTAACCTGGAGAGGATAGTGGAGGCTCAGGCAGGTTTTCCCTTCATAATACCAGCCTTCCTGGGATTTCTCGTGTTTTTGATAACAGCCATCGCCGAGGTGGAGAGGGTCCCGTTCGACATACCGACAGCCGAGCAGGAGCTTGTGAGCGGGTGGCAGACGGAGTACAGCGGCGCTTACTTCGCTCTCTTCTACCTTGCAGCCTACATAAAGCTTGACGCTGTTGCTATACTTACCGCACTCCTCTTCCTAGGAGGTTGGAACGGCCCCTCTATACCATGGTTACCCGGGAGCGTCCTAGGGCCTTTCTGGCTTATACTAAAAAGCCTGATAGTCGTTTCATTGGTGCTCCTTCTGAGGGGTGTTTTTCCGAGGGTAACCTTGGACAAGCTGCTAGACATTGGCTGGAGGTTCCTTGTACCGTTAGCGCTCCTGAACCTTCTTGTCGTAGCCGTTCTGATACAGATGGGCTTGCTCTGACGTACGCTAGGGCTCGAGCCTGAACCTATCCCTAGGGAAGAGTATGACTTCTCTGATGTTCGTCCTCTTCGTTAGGACCATCATCAGCCTGTCAAACCCAAGGCCCCATCCTGCATGAACGGGCATTCCGTAGTCGAAGACGGCGAGGTGGCTCTTGAAGCTCTCTGGGTTTAGGCCCTGCTCCCTCAGCCTCCTCTCGAGCAGGCTCCTATCGGAAACCCTCGTCCCTCCGGATGCCAGCTCGAGCCACTGGTACATCAGGTCGAAAGACTCCGAGACCTCAGGGTCGTCCTCGCACGGCTGGATGTAGAAAGGCTTCGCCTTCGTCGGGAAGTGTGTTATGAAGTAATAGTAGGGATGCCTCCTTCCGAGTATCCTGTTCTCCTCGGTTCCGAAGTCTTCGCCCCACTCCAGCTCCCTCCCCTCCATCCTGAGCTCCTCCAGCATCTCCTTGTAAGTGAACCTCTTCAAAGGCAACTGGATGGGCTTTAGCGTAACGTTCAGTAAACTCAACTCCTCCGCGTTGTTCTTGATTACCTCGTCGATTACGTGCGCGATCAACCTTTCAAGGACGTTCATGACGTCGTAGAGGTCGGCGAACGCCATCTCTATATCTACAGACGTAAACTCGCTCACGTGCCTCCTCGTGTGCGACTCCTCGGCCCTGAAGAAGGGCCCTATCTCGAAGACCTTCTCGAAGACCGTAGTAAGCTGCTCTTTGTAGAGCTGCGGGCTCTGGGCGAGGTAAGCCCTCCTCTCGAAGTACTGGACCGGGAAGAGGGCAGCGCCGCCCTCCGTGGCCGTTGCTATTATCTTCGGCGTCCTTACCTCCACGAAGCCCTCCTTCAAGAAGAACTCCCTTATCGCTCTTAGCGCAGTGGTCGCTATCCTGAATATTGCCTTGTTCTCTGGCTTTCGGAGGTCTAGTATCCTGTGGTTGAGCCTCGTGTCCATGCCGGCTGGAACCTTCCCGGTGACGTCGTAGGGTATAGGTTGTCGTGCCTTGTTCAGGATCCTCAGCTCCTTTAGCTTGACCTCCACGCCCAGCCTCGCCTTCGGCTCCTCGCTAACTATGCCCCTCACGTACACGACGTCCTCGCTACCAAGACCGTCGAGCGCAGAAAGCACGTCCTGCGTCAGCTCGGACCTTTTTGCGGAGATCTGGCATAGCCCAGAGGCGTCGCGAAGCATGATGAACTTTATACCGCCAAGGTCCCGAACCTCGTGGACCCATCCGACCATGTGGACCTCTTGGCCGCTCAGCTCAGGCTTTATCTGGCGTGCAACGTGCGTCCTAACCCACGCCTTCTTGACCAAAACTACCATCTCGCCTTATAGGCTTACTACATGGTTTTTGCTCCCTCTTTTATCCCTATCTTCGGGAGCTTCCACTTCCTTCACGACTTTCTCCTTTACGGGCAGCACCCTCTTCCGCGACCTTCTCGCGAAGTCGACCTTGAGGTTTACGTTCTTGGTTACCCTCACGATCTCCTGGATGGACTCGACGCTTAGCTTTAGACCCCTATCCTCGTCAAGGATTATCCTTATCTCCATGGAGTTGTCCGGCAGCCATATCTTGTTGATCGCAACTATCCTGGCCGGTGCGACGAGCGGCTCCAAGAACCTGCCTATGTCGGAGGAGTCCTCGACGAGCCTAACGTTCTTGCCCAGGCTATCCGAGAGCTTCCTCCTCAGCAATGCCAAGGACTGCTGGGATACCGCACCCAGGTTTCCGTTCCTTAGAACGACGGCTATAGCGTCCTTAGTGTCCACGCTCTTGACGTAGCACATGGACTGGAGTTGGTGGAAGGTCTTCTCCAGCTCCAGTAAGCTCCTCATTACCCTTATGTCCAACTCTGATACTTCGCCGCGCCTGATCTTCTCCTCGCACCTTTCGCAGAATATACCCGTCTTTAGGTCGAACGCGCAGACCGGTATTTCCATCCTGCACACCACCAAGTAGCCCGCTCTCGGACGACGTCTTATGGCTGAAGGTCGCTGGAAGCCGGCTACCTGCTTATGCTGATCTCTATCGTGCTCACGTTTATCGTCCTGTTGTCCTGACCGGTTACCTGATCAGTACCTATCTTTATGTCCGTTACCTTCAGGTCCTTGTAGAACCTCTTCTGGAGTATCTGGACGAGGTCGACGGCCTTGCTTATCGCCCTTCCCCTGGCCTTCACGACGAGGCTGTTCGAGCCGCTCTGGAGGCTCGTAAGGCAGGCGAACACGTAGTTCATCAGGGGCTTCTTACCTACGAGTATCGTAGACGCTGGCTGCTCCTTTGACATCCCTACTCACCAGTCTTTTTCTCCTAGCGGGGCTACTGGGGATAGTTTTTGAGCCCTAAATAAATACTTTCCCCGAAAGCGCAAGCCCATAGAAAGGGTAAGGTTTAAAAAAGGCCTTATTCAGGGGCTTTGGGGCAAAAGCTGACATGCCGATAAGGGATACGGAGCTGCTCCAGCTTGCCCAGAGGCGCAGGCTTTACGTAAAGATATGCAGGAACTGCGGCGTAAGGAATCCACCGTCTGCGGAAAAGTGCAGAAAGTGCAGGAGCAGGAACCTCAGGTGGAAAAGGCGGGAGATAAAGCGCTAAGCCGGTTAGCCTGCGGCCGTAGCTTGAGGCTTTCCGAGAATGGTTCTTCGACGTCGTTTGAATGGTTATAACGCTCTATAACCGAGGCACGGCAATAACCCTTCCCTATACCGCCGGATGCAAAAAAGCAGCTACCCCATACCTGCCAGCTCCTCCAGGAGCGTTATCAGCGATTGCGTCCCGTCCGCTCCGTGCCCTCTTTGCTCTAAAGACTTGATCAGCTCTGCCACCAGGCCAACTCCGGGCAAAGGTAGCCCGAGATGCTCCGCTATCTCCCGAACTATTCGCAAGTCTTTTCGCAGGTGCTGGACCTTGAAGCCAGGCCTGAAGTCCCGCTTTATCATCCTTGGTCCTAGCGTAGCGAGCTGCCAAGAGCTTCCAGCTCCCGTGCTAAGCACCTCGATTACCTTCTGCTGATCAAGGCCGGCCTTCTTGGCTAGAAGAAGGGCCTCGCATGCCGCGAGCAGGTTGAGGCTCACCGCTATCTGGTTGCAGAGCTTTGTGTACGCTCCCATCCCGGGCCCACCCATGTAAAAGATTTTGTCGCCCATGGCCCTAAAGAGCGGCAGGGCCCGCTCGTATGCTTCCTTTCTACCACCTACCATTATCGTGAGGGTGCCTGCCTCCGCGGCCATCGTGCTCCCCGACACAGGAGCGTCCAGAAAATCCACGCTCTTAGCTGCCAGCATCGCATTGAGCTCCTGGGCAAGGTAAGGCGATACAGTGGACATGTCTATAACGACCGTTCCCTCCCTAGCGCCCTCGATTACGCCGTTAGCTCCGGCTATGACCGAGCGTACGTCGGGATTGTCGGGCAGCATCGTGATGACGAACTCAGACCGCTCGGCTACCTCCCTTGGCGAAGAGGCCGGAAGCGCGCCCAACGCAACCAACTCCTCCACGGGCTTAGGGCTCCGGTTATGCACCACCAAACAGTACCCTGCCTTTAGAAGCCTAGTCGCCATGGGCTTTCCCATCAGCCCAAGGCCTATGAACCCCACGAAGCTCATACGATGAAGGGCGCGGCGTTCCGCTTTTAAACTTTCAGAGCCTTTTCAAAGGCTCGCAGAAAACGCTTACACAATTCCCCTGAAGGCCCTAGCATATCAGCTTGGATGGGGCCGGTGGGGTTCGAATAAACTATAACGTTTGGTTCAACAAATCTCATATACGGTGCTCCTCCTAAAAACCCATCGACGTTGCGGGCGGCGAAGTAGGCTGGAGAGCATAGCTGATAGGTCGGGATGGGGCAGCGAACAGCTAAGCTAGCGTTGCGCAAGCTCAGGCCCTGACACCTAGTAGGAGGCTTAGGTTGAAGTCTTCAGCACGCGCTGTACCGCTCAGCCCGCGATCCAACAGCTCTGAAATGAACACTCTCTCCTTGGGGTTCCAAAATCCAACAGCTCGCGGCCGTACTCAGCTTTGTTGCCGGATAAAAAGGCCGGGCGGTGCGGGTTACGAGCTTAGGCCGAGTGAGCCTTACTTTTGGCCCTGAACTGCGCAGGCTGAGGAAGCTAGCTTCTTCAAATTAGTTGCGTCGTTTCGCGAGCGACGAGCTTAGCCAAAAGATAGCTTCACTCCAGCAAGCTGGGAGCAAAGCAGAGCTAGGGGTAGCTGTTCGGTTAACCGGATATCCAGTTAACTGACATCCAGCTAGCTACTCAAGATCGATCTTAGGGCTGAAAGGCCGTGAGCTGCACGGTTGAGAGCGAGAAGCTGTTGCTATTCGGCCTTGAGTAAAAACAACGGAAAGGTTGGAAATGCTTTTAAAGTAGTACCACACAAGTGTGGTACTGTGAGTGGAGAGAAAGTTTGCCCGCGCTGCGGCATGAAGTACGTCGGGGTCGAAAGGCGGAGAAAAGGGCAGCGCCTGTACTACTATGCTGTCCACAGGGAGCGTAGTAGCGGCGAGCTCAAAGTTAAGAAGTGCTACCTAGGGGCTGAAGAGTACGCCTACGTCGGCCAGATGCACGCGAAGGAGGGCCTGGCGCTCAAGGGCCTCCTGGATAGGGGGAGGGCCGTTGACTATTTGCTCTCGTTGCTGGGCTACGTCGAGAGGGCGGAGCTAGACAGGGAGCAGGCGTCGGCGCTCGTTGAGAGGTTGGAAGAGGTTACTGAGTTGCTTAGGAAGAGGCTCGGTAAGTACCACACTTTTGTGGTACCTGCCGGGCAAAGGACTCAGCCTTAGATTGCCTGAATCCCATCGAAGTATAGAACCCCGGGTCTCAAACCGTTGTTGGATAATTAACAATTTTATAACTCTTCGTTCCACCTCGCCTTGCGTTCCAGCCATTGAGATATGTGGTTAAAGCCCTGTAACACCGGCACGATTTTGTCAACGTTTAAGTCGGACTTTTTGGTGTGAGTTACTACTTCCACTCCAAGCTCAACTGTCTTTTTAATTCCCTCCTTAATTGGGAGGCCTCTGGGTTAAAATGTTAAGTGGGAGATCCAGAGTAGCCAGCTTATCGGCTTTAACCCTCTACGACCTTTATAAAGAGCATGGAATACGTGCTAAGGAGTGGGGCATAGGCTCACTATGCATGACTCGCAGCATGCGGTTAATGGGAAATGCGGTAAGGGCGATTAAACTACTATTGAAGGAAAGTCACACGTATTTGGGTTAGCTTTGAACGTTGCGAGACGCGTGTATAGGTTTATAGATAGTTTTTGATACTTCAGCCTGGATTTACTGGGCTAAAATGGACGGAGCAGTATTCATGCAGTTTCAAGCGCGAAAACGGCAAAAGGTACGACATGCTATCCTTAATAGGGGTGAACATCCTAGCTTTAATCTCTATGGTAAATGATCTTGCCTTTTGCAAAGCTTTAACCTCCTATTAATACAAACACTATTTAGTAGGATCTCTGCAACTAGCGGATTTCCACTTCAACGCAACGACCGGCTGACGCCTTAAACGATGAGCGAGAGGACTTGTTAAACCTGGCTCCTTTATCCCAAACTTAAACGTCTTCTGCGTTGGTTATACAAAATTATTGAACCTGACGTTTTGGTGGGGCCGGTGGGGTTCGAACCCACGACCTCCGCCGTTTCCCAGCCGAAGGGTGCCGTGAGGGCGGCCTTATGCGGAATGCGTCATACCGCTAGACCACGGCCCCAGCCATCGCTAACCGGTTGGGGCTCCTTCTACATAACTCTTAGCACAGTGAGCGGGAAATACTGCGTCCTTTAGTTGTGGGATAAGATCGAACAAGTGCATATTGCGTGAGCGGACAACGATAATCGTGCAAAATAGACGAGGGAGAGTTTGAAAAAGCTTAGAATCACCAAAAGAGAACCTTACGACGTCGTAAAAACTCTGACCGAGAAGTGCGGAAAAACCCAGCTGAGCTACAAGCTCTAACATAAGCCTGGGCATAAGGAAAGGCTACCCGAAAACTTTTAGCCCTGCATGATAGTGATGAGCGGATGGTAGGCCTGATCCGCCTGCTTAGGCGGAACCTCTACTGGTACTAGCAGGCTCCGTCTTTGGACAGGCCCGCTGGCTTAAGCCTTGGGTAGCTCGCGTTTGCCATTTATCCCCAACTCTAAGGTTTTCTGGCTACGTATTCTATAATCTCCTCTTTTAGCTTTTTCATAATCTAGCGAGGTACCTTCTCCACAACAAGACCGAAAGGTATCCTGCCAAAGCTCCGCTAACAGTACCAGCCACCAGCACAGCTGCGTAAAGCCATGGCGACCATGGCATGAAGCCAAGCGTGACAGTTACGTACATGCTCAGGACCCCGATGGTGGACGTGCTCAACGTTAAGGAAAACACAAGCCTACCGGCTTTTACGTCGCCGCCAGATGTTCTAACCCTAAAGATGCTGAAAAGGCCATCTACCATCAGGCCGTACGCCACGGCGAATACCAGCGAGAGCGGAAAGAACACCGGCCTCCATACCTGCGTCAAAAGCCCACCTATAACGGCAGCGTATGTAGCACCCATCCTGCCCAGTAGCAGGTAGGATAACGAGAGGAGCAACGCCTGGACTATAACGAGCATCTTATCGAGCGGCGTTGGCAGTATGACTTTGGATACGAAGATCATGACGCCGAAGAGTGTAGCCACCGCAACCCTCCTGCTCGTAGGTTTGGCGGAATCCATGTTTTAGCACGCTACTCCACGCTTATCCTCTCGCCCTTTCGCCCCTCCAACTTCTTAAGCCTTATCTCCAGTAAGCCGTTCCTGTAAACCGCCTTCCCGCTCTTCGGGTCCACCTTCGCCGGCAGGGAAACCTCTCCTTGGTACTTCCTCCCGTGGTTCGAGGCCGATATCCTCAAGGAATCTTCCGTTGCCTCTATCTCTATCCTCTCCTTTTCGACGCCGGGCACCTCGGCCACGATCAACAACTCATCGTCCCGCTCCGACACCTCTACCGACGGCTCCCTGACCTCAGGCCGCTCAGTTACCCTTATACGCTCTAAGCCCTCCGGCGTGATTCTTATGCGGAATGGCTCGCCTAGGAAGAAGCCGGATACCCTGACCTCGAAGTCGAAGGGCCTGATGGGTCCCTTCCTCCAGTCGCCAGGCATATCCGCTTTCTTGTTATTTTTAAAATAGCTAATCAATAAGCTTTAATTCGAAGCCCACAACAGCTCTTATGCGTAGCCTGGTGTTTACCCATGAAAGCCGAGGATGAGGCGCTCTTGAGGGTTGCGGAGCTGATGGCCCTGAGCGCGAGGACAGCGCCGAAAGCGAGGGGTTTGGACTCTCTGAGCATAGCGATCGTCTACGGAGAGGAAAAGGAGAAGCTTGCAAAGATGATGGAGGAGCTGGCCGATGAGCTCGGCCAAGCTTTCTTCAAGCGGGATGCGGAGAACGTGAGGCAGTCGCCCGTTGTCCTCCTGCTTGCCGTGAAGGCCACGGAGCCGAAGCGATTAGACTGCAGCGCCTGCGGGTATAGAACGTGCAGCGATTTCGAGAAGGCACCGAAGAGCATGGGAAGGGCCTACAGGGGACCGACGTGTGCCATGTACATCACGGACCTCGGCATAGCCGCGGGTTCTGCCGCGAAGACGGCTAGCATGCTCAACGCGGACAACAGGATAATGTACACGGTAGGAACGGCAGCCCTAAGGCTTGGGCTGATAGATGGCGACGTCGCGTTGGGCATACCGCTCTCGGCGACCGGAAAAAGCCCCTACTTCGATAGAAGGGCTTAGAGCTAACATGGCTCTATCGTGCTCGGCGGCTTTGGTGTCGTGGCGTAGGCAACCATCGTCACGTTACCTACCTCGTTCACTATCCTTTTGGATATCCTGTCGATTAGCTCCATGTCCGGCCTGTACCAGTCAGCCGTCATCCCGTCCTCGCTCTCTACTGCCCTTACTATTACCACGTAGCCCTCGGCCCTAACGTCGCCCATCACACCCGTCCAAGTGCTGTCGGTTACTACGGCGAATGCCTGCCAAACCTTGTCATAAACTCCGGCCCTCTTGAACTCCTCCTCTACTATCGCGTTGGCCTCCCTGCATACCCTGAGCTTCTCCTCCGTGACCTCGCCGATTATCCTGACGGCCAGACCAGGTCCTGGAAACGGGTGGCGGGATGCTATCTCCTCTGGTATGCCGAGGCTCCTCGCAACCTCCCTGACCTCGTCCTTGTAAAGGTCCCTGAGAGGCTCCACGAGCCTAAGCCTCAAGCCAGCAGGAAGGCCTGCCACGTTATGGTGCGTCTTGATCAAAGCGGAGCCGGAACCTGCGAGGCCGCTCTCTATCCTGTCAGGATAGATCGTACCCTGAGCAAGCCAACGGGCCTTGGGTATCTTGGCAGCCTCCTCCTCGAATACCCTCGCGAACTCCTCGCCGATTATCCTCCTCTTCTCCTCAGGGTCCTTCACGCCCTTAAGCCTGGAAAGGAACCTGTCCGCTGCCCTCACGAATACGAGGTTTATTATGCCCATGCGCCTTAAGGTCGAGACGACTTGCTCAGGCTCGCCCTTCCTCATCAAGCCGTGGTCTACGAATATGCAGTGGAGCCTTCCTCCTAGCGTCCTGCTTAGGAGGACCGCAGTCGTGACGGAGTCTACGCCGCCGCTGACCGCGCAGACAACGTGCTCGTCCGGCGGAACCGTTTCTGCTATCTCCCTGCTCAGCTCCTCCACCCTGTCCATCGGCCTCCAATCGCATCTAAAGCCGCAAACGTCCGCCAAGAACCTCTTGAGGATTGCGCTCCCCATCTGCGTGTGCCTAACCTCGGGGTGGAACTGGACGCCGTAGACCGGCCTCTCAGCATGCCTCATAGCGGCCACGGCACCCCTTTCGGTCAACGCCAGGACGTTAAAGCCTGGCGGCACCCTTACCACGGAATCCGCGTGGCTCATCCATGCGACGAACTGCTCCGGCACGTCCATAAACAGGACGTCCCGCTCGACGATTCTAACGGAGGTCCGGCCGTATTCCATGAGGCTTCCATGCTCGACCTCTCCGCCGAAAGCACGTGCTATAAGCTGGTGGCCATAGCATATGCCGAGGACCGGGACTGGAACCCTCGATAAGCCCTCGGCCGAGAGCCTCGGAGCACCTGGATCGTCGACGCTCCGGGGGCCTCCGGATAGTATGATGCCGAGGGTCTCGTAGCATCCAGAAAAGGCCTCCTCAAGCGGGGTCGTGAAGGGCACTATCTCGGAGTACACGCCGAGCTCCCTGCACCTCCTGGCTATAAGGTGAGCATACTGCCCGCCGAAGTCTATTACCAATACCCTCTGAGGCCTCATGCTGCTACCTTACTCGGCTAAAGCATCTTACGCGCCTGAATTAAAGCTCTCCCATGGCGGTGTTCCTGGAGAATTTCTTGCAGGCCATACCTTAACGCTAAATTTTAAGAGCGGCCGCACCCGTCTATAGCTTGCTGGGCCTCGGACGGGCCGGTGGTCTAGCGGCTATGACGCTGCCCTTACGAGGCAGAGGTCGTGGGTTCGAGTCCCACCCGGCCCACCAAAATTTTTAAGTGAATACCTTAAATAAACCCTAAATATAACATTCCTTGGTTATGGAGAAGGCCAAGTATAAGGACCTGCTGAAGGACGAGGACGTGAAGAGGTGGTTCGAGAACCTCGCCGCCAAGTCCTACGTTACGCCCACAGTCTACCTCAGGACCCTGGGCCTATTCTGCGAGCTGAACAGGACCGACCCTAAGAGCATATTGAGAGCCGCCGGAACGAAGGACTTCAGGGACAGTTTCAGCGACTTCGTGAGGAGGCTCGAGGGGGAGGGGGAAGGCCGGCTCCTACATAGCGAGGTTCAAGAAGGCCCTCCACTCCTGGTTTTCGTACAACGGTTTGAACGTTAAGCTTAAGGTGAACATCCGCATCCGGATCAGACTTTACCTTCTTTGCGTCTCTGGCGCTGTAAGTCTTAAAGGCTGTTGAATCGATAGCTAAAACGTAGCCCTTAACAGCGCCTAAGGCTATGGCCTGACCAACCATGAAATTGAAAGCCTCCCTGAACCTTTATTCCTTGAAACGGTTCCGCCTAAAATATGTAAAGCAGCCCCTGCTTGGCGTTTTACGCCTAAAACCGCAAATCCGCCTGTAATCCCTGCATTTAGCCAGCTTTTCAGCTAAAACCCTCTCAGAAGGAATGCATAGGAAACACTGAAGCAAAAAAGCCTTCATTACTCCTTCTGGGCTTTTAGGTTACACTCCTAAAGAAAGCCATATGATGGACGTAAGAGCGTTATCAACATTCCTCATAAACGTTATAAGCGATTCCGACTTTTACTTTGTAGATGATATGTTAAACATAATGGTGAGGGCGAAAACAGAATTAACGTGTCTCTAACATGAATGGTATTTTTGTAGTTCACGAACATGCAGAGCTGTTACTTACAGGTAAAATTTTACCCATTAAGAATACCAACATTATGTTTTAGTGGTTAAATTTAACCACTTCAGTATTTTACAAAGGGTTGAATAAAGCTAAGAATACGAGAGGGCGCTTAAATGGATAAATTTATCCACTTTTAGGGGTATACGGAAACCATTAATTAAGGACGGCTGGAAGCCGGTAGGACGGTAAAACGCTTTTTAAACGGCCTTTTATACAAGGCCATCATTTTCTAAAACTCCTTTTGAGGTTACTAATGTTAAACGCTCCTCGCCTAGCTATCGGTCACCATAAAATTCAAGAACTTTGCTTCGGCCATCTATTACCGCTGAAAGCACGATGAGTCCCTTAACTTTGGAGCCGCTCATAAGGCTTTCATTAAAAAACTTCGAGGATGTGCCTGATGATTCTGGTGTATATATCGTCTTTTGGATTAGAGGAGGGAGGCCATCACCATTTGTAGGGTTTTAGGCATAGACGGAGGGGGTATTGTATATTGGAAGCACCGGTAGAAGAGGGCTGAGAAATAGGTTGGGGATCTATGGAGGGGAAGAAATACTCTATACCCTTGGGCAACCCCCTCATCTACATAAGTATCTAGACTGAAATCTCCTGTAGAGCATCAGGAGGATTTGAAAACGAGCTACCTCCTCCCACCAATCGCCCCTCTCTTTTAAAGAGAGATTCACTTAATCTTTTAATTATATACCTAAATTCTTGTAATTAAAAGGAGATACCTTTGGACAAGGGTTCTCTAAAGTTTCAGATTCATCCTTCGAAGAACTATTTATTTCAGCGGTTGATGGGGGCTATGCTTCTATTGGGGGAGACTGGGAGGCAGGCAACATATTACTACATAGAAAAAGCCTCCGGGATAAAGAGGGACATGTGGTATAAGAATCCCGAAAAGTTTGCTGCCGCCCTTGAAAAAATCTTTGGTCTAGGAGCTCAGCTACTGCTAAAAGCAATCGTGAGGGAGCTCTACTCCAACATGGGCTTAAAATATAAAGAAACAAAAACATTCCAGTTCACGCATTTCATCCGCAAAGCTGAACGCTATGCTTCCACGTGGGGGAGTTCGACTGAAAAGAAGGGGAAAGGCGCAGGGAAGCATAAAAGAAAAGCGCGGAATTTCCGAAGCAACAGATATGAAGCGAGCGATAACCGTGCGGGATGTTGTAAAAGGCGAAGCGAACCTAACAGAAGTTCGCTTCCGAATAGTTGTGGCCATGCTCCAAACAGATAAGCAACTGGTTAAGCGTGTTAAAGAATACCTAAAAACTTGAAGGAACCGGAGAAGGGCACAGAACTAAAAGTAACCGTGAGAAATCAACAAACATTTAGAACCTAAAACATCTCTCAGCATATTAAAAGACATATCAAAACTCGAGCTATTTTCTCAACTGAAACATCACTTAAAAGCCAACCGATTTTAAATCTTTTTGAGCTGATGGAGATGTTTGAGGAGATTACAGCCTCCGCTACCCATGCCCTCGCATGCCTCTTTTGGATAATTATGGCCTCCATAATCCTCGCAGGAATCGCCGCATCAAAATCATAATAGACTACTGTTTTACGCCTCCCTCATTTCGGTTATACGTTACTAACAGAATTTTCGCGGATTATCTTGAAAGGAATTTTTCGTTGCAGTATCTCAAAATTATTTAATTGTTTTGCTTATTGGAGTAAATCTTCTGGGGGAAGCAAAATTGGTATCTCATGTTTTATTGGATAAGTTTTACCACATCGCTTGCATTCATATCCTATTTCGTCCTTTATCGCTAAACTTGAATGGCATAGTGGGCACACTATAATTCTTAGTAACTCGTTCTCCTCCCATTCTTGATTTCTTGTTATGCCTTTACTTGTCCTGCCAGGTTTGATGCCTCTGATTAATGAGAATTTGAAACCACCAAAAACCAATTTTGCACGTAGTGTTCCATAATCTTCTTCATCCGTTCTCACTATATGCATAAGACCTTTCTGATTGAATATTTTGACATACTCGTCAAGAGAGTATAGTGGCAGCTTTCCTTCGGTTTCTTTCCAAAATTGCTTTGTGGTAAGACCTCTATGTTTTCCTAAGACTTTCTCCAAGTAGAGCGAATATAAATGCCTAATCGGAAAGCCTGAAAGTTTCCTTCGTAGGGACGGCTTTTTCCATTCCTTAGCGTTATCGCTTTCAAGTGTAAGGATTACACCCCCAGGTCTTGTTACTCTTACCATTTCCTCTATCGCCCTTTCCGGGTTAGGCATCACCCAGAGAACCCACCTGCTTACAACAGCGTCTATTGAATTATCTGCAATTGGCAGATGTAGTCCATCGCCTTGCACCAATTTCACAGAGTAACCTGCCAATTTTTCCTTTGCTATATGGAGCATATGCTCGTTTATGTCTACACCTATGATCTTTTTGTAACCCGCTTCAGCCAATATTGACGCAAGAAATCCTGTACCAGTTCCAAAATCGAGTATAACACCTTTTTTGTCTATACCCAGATACTTGAGCAGCGTCTCTTTCATTTTCTCCCGATTAATCCAGTTTATCCTATCATAAATTTGCGCTCCTTGCTCATTCCAGTATCTCCGCACAACATCGTATACTTTCATTGACATCACCTTTCACAAAGGGAGGCATTCATTCTTTCCGCCACCACACTACCGCCATCTTCCCTTCTTTCTTGTATATGCCGTCCTCAGAGTTCATAAGCACATGATTTCTGATAATTTTCCTATCCTCATCCGTCGGCTCTCTGTACTTGCTGAGAAAAAGTTCAAACATGCTTATTGCGGATTGCACAGAACGTCTCATAAGGGTATCGATTATCTTAACGTTGGCGGGTATGCCTCTCTGGTACAGAATATTGTATATGTAAATGAAACGGTCGAATGTTTGTGGGGTTATTTTCAATTCTTTGTAAACATTGCCCCAATTTCTATTAGAGAAAATGCCTTCGGCAATACAACAATATTTTCTTGATACGCGATTCATCCTCATTATGAAATCTACGATATCTTCGAAAAGCCATGTAACATGCGAAGCGACTACTAGGTCAAATTTTGCCTCAAACTCGGAAGTATTCACCTCTTCCCATTTCTTATTTATCACCTCAATATTTTTAAGGCCTTTCTCCGCGGCATTTTTCATTAAGCGCTTAACCATTTCGCTTGAAGGCTCTATTGCTGTTACTTTCTTCACAACCTCCGCAAAGGGTATGGAAACCGATCCAGGCCCAGCACCAATGTCGAGAACTTCGAATTCGGGTTTCAATATTCCCTCTCTTTCAAAGAGCTCCACTATTTTTCTACCGTGCTCATAATTGCTTGTTTTTATATAGTCTGTGTAATCTTCAGCCCTTTTATTCCAGTAGTCGAGCAAATCCAGTCTGCTGGCGTTCTTCTTCTCTTCCCTTGTCTTTTCTTTCCACTCTTTTTCCCAATCAATCATGTTTTGCATTCTTTATCCCTCGTACCGGTAGTGAAAGAGTTGCCGTGAGCCACTTGTAATCATATTCACCATCTACCCCCTCCATAATTTTGTGTTCTGCAACAAACAGCCAGACTCCTTTTTCTTTAATATGAAATCCAGCTTTTCCATTCATGTCTGTCTCTGCAGTCTCTTCTTTTATGTGGGGGTAAATACCGTATACCGCTTTAATCTGGGCTCGGGGAAGTGGCGACCCTCGACAAAGTAATGTAAGTTCCATGATATCGTTTACATAAAACCCTGTTTTTGTTGTGATTATCTCCAGCTCATTCCCAACCCTTGTGGATCCCTGAGTTGACTCTCCCACTGGAACTATGGTCTTTGCATACTGATAGAAATATATGCTTTCCTCGACGTTTCTATGGTATCTTTTCGGACCATAAGTCCAGTCTCCATCTTTAAGTTTGTTCAGAACTCCATAATTGTTCTCCAGCATTATTGTGTAGGGTCCGCTCTTCCTTGGTTTAAAGGCAAGGAAGAAAAATGGTTTTCCACCACTAAATCGTAGCATTTCTCGTCTTATGGGCAACTCTAAACGCGCGCCTTCGGGATCAAGCAGATACGCAAGCCAATCCTCGTATTCTCCGACTTCTGGATTTCGAACACTGCCCCAGAATACTTTTATCTCGACATCCTCATTCACATTGTACGCTGCTTTGTTTGGCTCTAGCCATATTACATGATTGCTATTTTTTCCCCAAGGACTCTTCCAGCTCCTTTCTCTCATCTTTTTCCTCCTCAGCCACATTTTTTCTTGGCAAGTCGTTTTCTGATAGAGTTGAGTATTGTTATTTGAAGCACCCCATCGTGAGCGTTAACCTTGGCACTGACTCCGTAAACTGCTCTCAACATGTCTTCAGACAATACTGATTCCGGCTTTCCTGCAGCGTAAACTCTGCCAAAGTTCAGCACAATTACTTCATCGGAATATTTAGCCGCCAAATTGAGGTCATGCAAAGCGATAATTGTTGTAATTCTCATTTCAGATGTCAGCTCCTTTATGAGGTCAAGAACCTCTAGCTGGTGCTGAAGGTCCAGATTGCTTGTGGGTTCGTCCAAAAGAAGCACTCTAGGCTGATGAACGACTGCTTGTGCTATGTAGACCAGCTGTCGTTGCCCTGCACTGAGTTCGGAGAGAAATCTCGATGATAGCTCGCTAATCCCCAAGCTTTCCAACGTTTTTAGGGTCATTTCAAGATCCTCGTCGCTAACCCTCCAAGACAAAGAATGCAGTCTTCCAAGAAGCACCGTTTCGAACACTGTTAAAAACGCTACCGCGGGATTTTCTTGTGGCATGTAAGCTATGTGCTTTGCAAGCTCTTCTTTTCTGATTTTGCTTATCTCCCTCCCCTCAAATAGAACACTTCCCTCTATCGGCTTCAAGATCCCACATATGCATTTAAGGAGCGTCGTCTTCCCTGAGGCGTTTGGGCCTATGATTGCCGTTATTTTTCCGGGCAAAGGTTTCATGTTGATATTTTTTAAGACACTCGTTGCACCGTAAGAGAAGCTTAAATTGCGCACTTCTAAACTCACCAGTATCCCCTCCTTTTCATGAGGATTATTGAAAGAAAGAATGGGAGACCTATTAAAGAAGTGATTATTCCAATTGGGAAATAGATGCCGGGTACAACTAATTTACTAATGACTGATGCCGCTGAAAGCGTAACGGCACCGCCGAGAAGCGACATTGGTAGGAAAAACCTCTGTTCCTCCCCTACACACATTCTCGCTATATGTGGACCTACGAGCCCTATGAACCCTATTGTCCCAACAAAGCACACTGCAACAGCTGTGAGAAGAGAAACGCATATAAATACTTCTAACCTTAACTTTTCAACATTTATTCCTAAACTCTTAGCTTTCTCGTCTCCCAGCCTCAAAGCGGTTAATCTCCAGACTCTTGTGGAGAGAAATGCGACGACAGCGAGCAAACCTACAGACGTGATACCTACTTTCAGCAATGTCGCCTTTGTGAGGCTTCCGAAAAGCCAAAAAACTATTGCCTGTAAAGCTTCTGGTGAGGCAATATATTCAAGCAAAGCTAAAAGTGAATGGAACAAGAGCGTTACTGCAATCCCAGCAAGTATCATTGTCTCCGCAGCCATTCTCCCTGCCTTGGCGATAAGATAAATCAATAGACATGTGAGCAAAGAGAAGATGAATGCATTAATGGATGTGACGAATTCACCGATATACGGAATAACTCCTGCGCCGAGGACAATTGCCAGTGCGGCACCAAACCCTGCCCCAGCAGATACGCCAAGTGTATAAGGGCTTGCCAGAGGGTTGTTGAGGATTGTCTGCATTTCCGCACCCGCAACGCCGAGCGCTGCACCAACGACGATCGCCATTAAAGCCATTGGCAATCTTATAGTCCAAATGATGGTATGAGTGACAGGGTCGCTATGATTTGGCGAAATAATGGTGGAAAATACTTCAAAAAGCGAAAGCTGTGAAGGCCCCGTTGAAATGTCTAATAGTAATGTAAGCGCGCACGTGACTGCAAGCGAAATCACCAGTACAAGTTTTCGCCACACTATTTTCTTGTAAAGCTCTTTACCCTTCGTTTCCTTTACTGCCATCACCCTCAAACACATTTTTATGACCTCGCTTAAAGCCGCCATCAATGCTCATTGCCACTATTTTATGAAAGCCATGTTGTTCATGTAGTGTTACCATAAAGACATCATCCAAACTCCGGAATAGGGTATGGGCAGAAATCGTTCAAAGAACTCTTTGAGGTCCTTTTCAGGGTCTATATCTTTAAACTCATCTGGATAGAAGCATTTTGCCATGAATTCTATAGGTGCAAAGTCCCAAATATCTCTTGAAAGACCATGATAGATGCCGTAGACTCTATGATTCCTCACAGCGTTGAGCGCTTCCCAGCCTGGGCGTTCCGTGAATAGTCTGAGGCTATCTCTCGCTTTTTCTAACGTGGCGTTAAACCCAAGCCTGAATGAAGTGGGATAAGCAGGCCAATAAGCGCCCGTTATGATGATCACGTCTGGATTCGCAGATAGGAGATATTCTGGGTTTATTGGAGCCCAAGTTTGCACTTTGCCTTCAGCAATGTTTATTCCTCCACACTTAACAATCAATGCGCCCCACATGAAGTTGCTGCCGTAGGTATTACCATATTCAGACGGCCCTTTCATGCCGCATTCCACGTAGACTTTTGGCTTTGTCTTGTTTATCTTCTCTAAACGAGAATATACTTCGTTAACATGCCCTACGTAAAAATCTATAAGCTCCTTAGCCCTTTCCTCTTTCCCCAAAATTTTTCCTAATAAGGTAATGCTCTTTACATGATTCTCTATTGTTTCAGCATGGTAATCAATGAAAACTGTCTTTATTTTAGCCTCCTCCAGTTTTTTAATTATGTCTTCAGCTCCATCCTTTGAGCATAAAGGAATTATGACGACGTCTGGTCTCAAGGAAATGACTTTCTCAACACCAAATGTTCCATCCTCAATGCTTCCAACGTCAGGTATGTTTTCTAACTCCGGAATGACCTTGACAAACTCTTGCCATATGTCGTACCGGTACTTCTTCAATCCGGGGTCGATACCAACGATTCTTTTATAGGCATCCCTGCCTTCCAAGGCAAATAAGGTGTAGAAGGCGCCACCACTTCCGCTATATTGCAGTATTATTCGCTCGACAGGTTTCTCAAATGTTAGGGTTCTACCAGCGAGGTCTGTGACCACGATCGGCCCGACTTCCTCTTTATAACCCAACATTCTGGTATAATAAAATGCGGCCGCTAATCCGGCCACCAACGCTATAACAATTACTACCACGCATATCCAAACCTTACGGGCATTCATGACAACCACTTTCGTATTACTTTTTTAGAATTTTGTGTTACCAAAGATGGTAATAAACTTTTCTCTTTCCGTAACACCATATTGTCCACAATGGAATTAAAATATCCAATTGTTGTTTTAGCGTGGAGTGTTTGCCTTGGAGATTTTAGGACATGTTTATATTAGTGACGGGTTTATTTCGTATGTTATTCCTTCTTTTGCGATGTTGTTTATAGGACTACGGTTAGGGGTGTTGAAACCCTTAAGTTTTTCAAAAAGTTTCGTGAGAGTTTACGGGGGAAGGCTCGTTTTTAGTTTCTGGAAGCCTGTTTATCGTTATTTCTTTAATTTTTCCGTCAACTACAAGGAACATTAGCTCTAAATCTTGTTCCGTCTCATTACATATGGTTGTTCCTTGAAGTGTGACGTTTCCACCCTTAGATATCACCACTGTTCCGGTGGATTTCGCACCTGGCTTCTCCCATTCAGCCCTCGGAAGCTTTTTAAGCCAATCTTGAATTTTTACTTCACCTCTCTCTATCGTAATGGACGAGTTTTCCCCTAGCCAAGTATTCAGCCGCATCCCTAACCCTTCCAATGGATATTCCAAGCTCCTCGGCTACATCCTCAAGCCTATGCCATTCACCGTCCTCGACCACGTATAGGAAGAAGCGTTCATTCAAGTTTAACCCTCAAAACGCAAATTTCGCACCCAAATTTTAAAAGCTTTAAGGAATATTGTGATGGTAGATTGTTCTAGGACAAAATACTGGTATAATGTGACAGCAAATTGTGATAGCATAATATTCCACAATTCTTAAAAAGAATTTGATGAAACAAAAGCTAACAATAAGAAAGGTGAATTAAATGTTTAAGTTGTTGAATGGAAAGAAGGGCTTTTTGGCTATTGCTTTAATGATGGCTGGAATAATAGGACTGGCGTTTGAATCGCAATATTACACTTGGACTGCAAGTTACAGTATTAACCCATTAGCAACGAGCATCGTAGACATAACGATTCCGGATACGTCGGGAGCAACGAGTGGAACCTACGTGCCAACATCTCCGATTGCAACGATTTCCGTGCCCTCAAGGAAGACCGTGAACGTGCATTTTATGGTAACCAGCTTCAACGCTTCTGCGCTTGCAGACGATTATTATAGTCTTGATGTAACGTTTACATTGGGAACCGTTGGTAGCCAAACGATGCACATAGTTGTTAATGGCGCACCAGGAACAACTTTGGATGTCAGCATCAATGGAGTAGGAGGCGGAAGTTACGATCTATACGTTACTGTCGATTATTGGACAGGAGCTGTTACCGATACAGTAGGTGGTTCCTTTACAGTGAACACTTACGCGGTAGAGTAGTAGTATAGAGGTGAGGAACGAGTTGAGGAAGCCCCAATTTTCCCACATTTTATCTTGTTTTGTTAGAAAGCCTGTTTTCGTAATATCTTTAATGTTTATGCTCATTATTTTGGGCTCTTACGCAGCCCAATATTATAGTTGGTCAGTTAGCTACACAATCAAGCCTTTAACGGAAACGAAGACTTTTTACATAAATACGAGCGGTGCAACAACAGCTACTGACACACTGATAGGAACAACTTTTGTTGAAGTCGTAAAGCCTGGAACGTTAAAATTGAGGATAGTGTCTAAGCCTGAAATGGCGAACGCTTTTGAGGATTTGTCGATAAAAGTAGAGTTCTATCTCTCAGGAGTGCTTATGAAAGCCGAAAAAACAATTGTGAGTGGTGGGACTGTCTATGATGGGGATTTGAGAATTGAAATTATGTTTTCTGCTTCGGAACTGGGACATTACGACGTGAAAATTAAGGTTACATATCAGACAAAAGCGGTGACAGGCACTGTTCAGGATAGTTTTCCAATACAAATATGGTTTGTTGAGGGTTCATAATTGCTATCCCGAAGTTTTTTACTTACCTCAAATATTTACTTGCTTTAAATTTTCTGCTATGTTCATTTTTAATATCTTCATTTGGAACCAAAAATTATCCGTGGATTGTGAACTATGAACTCGTCCCCCTCATCGTGAACATACAGCATATTAATACGGTTAACCTGCAAGCGAACTCGCATGGCTGGATAAACATAACTGAAGCCTTCAACCTAAACGTTCCAAAACAGAATTTAACAGTTTTCTTCAAGCTTTTAGGGTGTGACGTTTTAGAGAAACACTTCACAAGCCTTGTTGTGCAGATAGTTATTCATGACGAAGCTAGGGCCGTTGTAACTTTACCCCTTAAACTTCTAGATGAAACCGTTAAAAACGTGACCTTACCCGAAGACTATTACTGTGTGGATGTCCGCATGAACTATGTTGCTGGAAGCGTTTCAGCCGAAGGTGAAGTTTCAGTTGCAGTTTGGGCTTCTGAGGAATCAAACCTAAACCTAACTTCACCTAAAACCTATTATGAATGGCTTCTAAATTATACGATACAATCCTGAACAGGCGGGTTTCATGCAGTTCAAAACATTATATAAAACAGTTTTCGCCTTAACCATTATTTTAGACTCACTAGACTACGCAGTTACGCAGATCGGGTTAAGCAGGTATCCGGCATGGTCTGAAGCAAACCCCTACGTTAGACTCCTTATGCATTACGGTTTAAACCCTCACCTGTCAAGCACAATAGTTTTCCTAACATCCTTAGCCTTCATCTTCGGAGCATACTACACTTTAAAGGGATACCTAAACTCTGAACCATACTGCAATAGCTTGACGAAAGTTGGAAAATACCTATGGAACCTCTCAACAATCAACGCAAAAGACCTATCAATATTCGCATGCCTAGCACTCGCAATAGTCCTAATAACCCAACACGCACAAGGCTTCATAAGCTGGTTAAGACTGTTCATGATGTAGGTGGAAAGCCCTCCTTAAAGAAGCTAATTGTGCTTAACAACAAGATGTGGTCTTTATCTGAAAAAGATTTCTACGTATTGGAGGTTTTGTGTCAAGAAAGGCATAGAACTGAAAGGAAGAATATCATAACATATTTTAGTCCATATACGCTGACTAATAAGTTGTTAGAAGTCATTAAGGCATTTAGTCAGATGGGCTTCCTAGAAGACTAAAAGACGTGGGTGTTTCATTGATTTATCAATCGATATTTCACAGTTATACTTTTGTTCCTGCTTACATTCTTAATTCATAGAAAATTGTTCCATCATTCCACATTCCACCAGTCCCATTCAATGGTTGATCGGTAATATCGAACAGCCTCATAAATGTCTTCAAAATAGATTTTTGGTTCATACTCTGTAAATAGAGCATCAAATATTGTGAGGGTGTGAATGTATACTCCGCCAAATAAGCTCATTTCGGAAGTTTCAATCCTTACCCATCCGTATCCGTAAATTCCAGCTTTAACATAGGCTTCAACCCAAGCGTGATTTCCACCTTCTCCTAGGAAAGGCTTTGCATATCCTACAACAATGCGTGCAGGTATCCCATGATTCTCTAAATACCACTCGACATAAGCGCTTCGCTCACTACAATCAAACACGCCTTCCTTGTAATAATTCGGAATAGGCATCCTTACTAGAAGATTTTCCAAAATTTTCTAAAGTATTATCTACAAAACCCTCATCCTTATAATAGGGGGGAAGGAATCTTTCTTGCTGGATCATAAAACGGTGATCCAGACCAATTAAACATAATATACGAAATTAGTATGACTATGAGGATGATAGTTACAATCAGAGCAACTTTCGTAGCTTTCGTGATTCTTTTTACTTTTTCCACTTCCATACTCTAACCTCTAATCGTTAGTTGGGATGACAATCCTCGGAATCCATGCTTCACGTTCACCTCTTAAATATTTAGCAAACAAGAAAGCTTCTTCGTTAATTAAAGTTTCTAAGGTTTGTTTTTCACCCCATCTGATCCTTGGAATTTCAACCTTAGCTTCAAAGAGGCGGTTAAGCTCTTCCGTTAGCTCTCTTGTCCTCTCAGGGTTTAAAACTTGTCTTTTCCCCGCGCGCTGGTCGTGGACTGTTAATGGAACTATCACAAACATCGGCGACAAACCTATCGAGAAAGTGTATGTCTATTTAATACTGAGGAATCCAGACGGTTCTGCGGATTTTAGAACCTACGATTATGATTTAATAGAAAACCTGTATATGGGTGAGTCAGAAACATTTGAATTCACATGGATAACCATCGAAGAAGGTCAAACAGTAGAGATTTTCTTGGTTTATTAAGAGTTATCTCTAGAAGTGACCGCATGTGAAGCGTAAAGGTAATGGTTGGGCTTTGATCTTTATAATATTAGTTTTCTTATCAATTCTTTATCCGTTAATAGGGCTTCCGCTTCTGGCATTATCGCTTATTCTGTTCATCTTTTGGTATACTAGGTACTATAAAATAAGAGTTGAAACCCTTCAGGAATTAATGTCATCGACTCCATCTCGGTTTGAAAGGGCTATGGCAACCCTGCTTGGAGATCTAGGCTATATGCACGTTAGAGTGACTGGGGGTCAGGTGATCTAAGCAGAGATATATCATGCAAGGATGCGAATGGAGAATCTGTGATTGTTCAATACAAGAGATATACGAGTCAAAAAGTTAGTTCGCCAGAAATTCAGAAATTCATTGGCATGATGATAACCGAATATAAAGCAAAAAAGGGAATATATATCACTACAACCGATTTTACGAAACCTGCAAGAGAATTAGCGATAAAACATGGTATCGAACTTTGGAACGGAGCAAAAATTGCTAAATTACTAATCGAGCAAAGGAAAAAGATGCAGCGGGAAAAATCATTTAAACCTTCGAACCTCTCCAGCTAATTGCAATGCAAAGACTTTACAAAATAAAACTCCAGCATGCCTTTTTGGGTTTGGGGTTAAAAATTTATCTAATCATCCCGCCCAATTCATTTCCAAAGTATCAACAAAAAGGACTCACTTAATTTTTTAATTACATACCACCCGGCCCACCTATTTTCTAACATCATGGGCGGGAACCTTTAGATTGGGAAGTGTTTAACAGTCACTTCCTTGACTTTTGCTAGCTCGTTATCCGTTATTAGTAGCGTCGCCTTCTTTAGCTCGGAAAGGGCTAGGGAGAAGCAGTCTGCAAGCGAAAGCTTGCCTTTGTATTTGCATTTCTTTTCGCCAGCTTTCCATGTAAGCCCTTCATCCGTTGCAACCGGCACTATGTCCGAAGCCCTTATCTGATGGTATCGAAGTTCAGCGATTTCTTTCCCAAGTTTTTCGCACGTCTTGTAATAGTATTCAGCTAGGTTTATGTCTGAGATGTATGCTTGGGCCTGGCCCCGGGCGACCTCGTCAAAGTAGGGCTTAACCCTCTCATCACCAATAAAAAGTAGGAATAGCACTCCGGCGTCAACTACATACCTTTTCATTCTCCCGCCTCTTTACGATGTTCAGCCTCAAGCTCCCTTATTCCCTCGATGATCGCTGATGCGTGGTGACGGTCTATGCCGTGGAACTCCTCAAGTTTAGGGATGGGAATGAGTAATACTCCAGTTTCAGCTTCAACGAACTTAACCCTCATCCCCTCTTTAATCCCATACTTCCTCATTATCCTAGCGGGGATTGTTACCATTCGTCTGCTTGTAACCTTTGCAATGTATCCCATAAGATCACCATACATTTTTAAATAAACATGACATTTAAATATTTTCATGAAAATGCTTTGATAGCATGCAATAGATCGCCGAGGTCTCATAACTTCCTTCTAAGCCTTAGACCTTCTCAAGGCTCTAGCGGACGATTCGTTGGGTAATCGCTGGTGTCTAACCCTCCTCCGGGTTTAGGAGCCGTCATAACGTAGCGTTCCGATACCTCCGCACGAGCTTTTGAAATGGTGTATGGGCTATAAAACGGTGCGATATGCTGGACAGGCTCCTTCAAAAGGAATCTAGGGACCACGAGGAGGCACGTTAAGAAAGCCGGCATGCTGGAAAGCACAGCCCTTAGGTACGTCTTGGACACGTTGATGGGGATGGAAATGGTAAAGACACGGGCTATATTTGGGCCAGCTTCCTGACAGCCTCGCCAACCTTCTCCATCGGGTGGTTCATCATCTCCTCCATCTTCTTTTCGAGTATCAGCCTGCTCCTCGGGTCCTCGCTCCAGAGCCTTGCGAAGGAACCGTCCTGAATACTCCTGAGGGCCTCCCTCATGTTCTCCTTAACATGCTCGTCGACTATCTGGGGACCTACGACCAAGCCGCCGAACTTTGCTGTATCGGAGACAGCATTTAGCATGCCGACTAGGCCTCCCCTGTATATAAGGTCGACTATCAGCTTCAGCTCGTTGCACACCTCAAAGTAAGCAAGCTCTGGCTGGTATCCGGCCTCGACGAGCACCTCGTATCCCTTCTTTATGAGTTCCATGACGCCTCCTACCAATACCGCCTGCTCTCCAAACAGGTCTGTCTCCGTCTCCTCCTTGAACGTCGTCTCGAGGACGCCGGCCCTGGCACAACCTAACGCCTTAGCCATTGCCAAGGCTATCATCCTGGCGTTTCCTGAGTAGTCCTGCCCTACCGCGAAGAGCGCCGGAACGCCCTTGCCCTCTAGGTAGAGCTCGCGCATCCTTGGGCCGGGCGCCTTGGGAGCGACGAGCACGACGTCGACATAGCTGGGCGGCACTATCTGTCTGAAGTGTATGTTGTAGCCGTGGGAGAACCCTAGGACCTTTCCAGGCTTCAAGTTCGGCCCTATGTGCTGGCTGTAGACCTCAGGCTGGACAACGTCCGGTATCAGCATGTGGACCACGTCCCCTTCCCTCGCCGCATCCTCCACCGGGATGGGCTCAAGCCCGTCCTCTTTTACCATCCTCCAAGACTTTCCGCCCTCCCTGACGCCGACTATGACGTTCAGTCCGGAGTCCCTCATGTTGAGGGCCTGGGCCCTTCCTTGGCTACCGTAGCCTATGACTGCCACCTTCTTACTGAGCAACGGCTTGAGGCTGATATCCTCGTCGTAGTATATCTTTGCCATGCTTTCACCTCCTTACATAATCGTCCTTTCCTTTAAACCAGTACCCACCTCTATATAGTTAGCCTCCAGGACCGTCGGTAGGTTGGATAGCTTCCTTTTGAGCCATTCGGCCTTCTCAGGTTTTATAGAGACCGACATCGTTAAGAGCTTAACGTTCTCTATACCCGGGTCGCTGACCTCTGCGCTGATAAGCCTCGCCTGGGCCTGTCTCGTCGTCAAGAGTACCTTGATGATCGCTTCCAGAGAATCCTCTACCAACGTGGTAAAAACGTGCCTAGCCATAGATCTCAAACCCCGGAGGCGTAATCATTTGGCTAAGCCATTTACCAGGGGGTACCATCGGAAGCACCTTCTCTTCCCTGTCTATCGGCAAGTCTATGACAAGCGCTTGCTCCGACCTAACGGCCCTCCTAACCAGCATCCTCAGGTCGTCCAATGACTCTGCTACGGCCCCCTCCACGCCCATCGACTCCGCGAGCTTTACGTAATCTATGCCCCTACCGGCTCGCCTCTTTAGACATATCTCGAGACATTCGTCCTTGTACCTTTTCTGGTAGAAGATGTCCTGCCACTGCCTTATCATGCCGAGGGCCTTGTTGTCGAATATTATGCATACCACGGGTATGTCGTACTGGGCTATCGGTATTAGGCTTTGGCACGTCATAGTAAAGCTACCGTCGCCGTCTATGCAAGCCACAGTCCTTTCTGGTGCCGCAACCTTCGCGCCAACGGCTGCAGGAAGGCCGAAGCCCATAGTACCGAGGCCGCAGCTCGTTATCAGGGTTCTCGGCTCGAACACCTTGAAGCACAGCTGGACCCACATCTGGTGTTGGCCAACGCCAGTCGTAACGATGGCATTCCTAGGCAGCTCCTCCCTTATCACCTTTAGCGCGCGCCAGGATGTTATCCTGTTGGGTTCACCGTGGTTGTTCATGAACTCATCGAACCTCTCGCCTATTGCCTTAAGCCTCTGGACGAAGGGCCTTGCTTCTTTCCTAGCATACTTTGATACGATGCAGGCGTAGATCTCCGATAACACCCTCTTCGCATCTCCCAGTATGCTTACGGTCGGCATAACGTTCTTACCGAGCTCGCTGGCATCTATGTCTACGTGGATTATCTTCCTATCCTTCTGGAGGTCGTCAAACCTTCCGACGGATCTATCGGAGAACCTCACGCCGACAGCCAGGATCGTGTCAGACTCTATCATGGCGAGGTTGGCCTCGACCCTGCCGTGCATGCCTATGACGCCCAGCATGAGAGGATGATCAGAAGGTATCGAGCCAATCCCAGGTGTTGTGACGACGACAGGAGCCATAAGGTACTCTGCCAACCTGACAAGCTCCTCGGTAGCGTTGCTTATTATCACGCCCCCGCCTGCCACGATTACTGGCTTCTCGGCGTTCATCAAAATTTCTGCCGCCCTCGATACTAGCCCTGGGTCTGGATCTCCGACGTGTCCCACGTCGGCTCTTAGGACGTATCTCATTAGGCTCGGCTCGTCCTTCCACTGAGGCTCGACGTCCGCTTGGAACACATCCCTGGGAACGTCGATGAGTACGGGACCTGGCCTGCCGGCTGTCGCAACGTGGTAAGCGTCCACGAAAGCTTGGGCTAGCTTTGATGGGTCCTTGACCGTTACGGCATACTTCGTAACGGGCAAGAGTATGCCCGTTATGTCTGTCTCCTGGAATGCGTCCGTTCCGAGCGTATCGCGTGTAACCTGGCCGGTTATGGCTATAACGGGCTGGCTGTCCATCATGGCGTTGGCTATTCCGGTAAGTAGGTTCGTCGCACCAGGCCCTGACGTCGCCGTAACTAACCCAGGCCTGCCCTTGACCCTAGCATACCCCTCTGCCGCGTGGGCTGCCTGCTGCTCGTGCCTCATAAGTATGGTCCTTATGCTGCTGTCGTACAGCGCGTCGTAGAAAGGCAAGGTGGAGCCGCCCGGTATTCCGAAGATGACCTCGACGCCCTTGGACTCCATTGCTTTGACTAGAACGTTGGCTGCCCTTACCATGCTTTTTCACCCTTTAATATAAAATCCCGGAAAACGTTTGAGGGATTGATGCTGGAGGGTAGATGTTGGACGAAGGTACGCCCGCACTTGCTTATGGAATTTGGCGCCTCATTATCACCCTCACGCTTCGGGGTGAAAGCATAGAATCTCATATTATAAAAACGTTTCGTAAAGGCACGCATTTTGCATCACCCTCCGACCGAGTGGAGCATGGCCTTCTCTATGCCCGATATTACGGCGGCTACGGAAACAAAAGCCGGGTCATGCCCAACCGCCTCGCCAAAGGACTCGGAGGAGTCGTCAACCGATAACACGACCTCTGCCTCGCACGTCAGATCCGGAGAGTAGGACGTCGCATCAAGCCTGAAGTCTATCAACCTGACGTTCATCTTACGCGAGAGGGCGCTCAGCAGTGCAGAGAGGGATGCGACGACCGGGCTGCGGCCGAAGGACTCTGCCGTAAAGCTCTCATCGCCGATTTTTAGGGATATGCGCGCAACCGAACCATTCATGTTGGAGACTATGCTAAGCTCCTCCAGGGAGATCGACCGCTTACCGTTCGACTTTCCTACTACCTCTTCGACTATTGTCTTTAGCTTGGCATCCGGAACCCTAGCGCCCATGTCGCCGATGGTCTTGACCTTCTCGAGGACCTCCTTGGCCTTTGCCCTGTCCACGTCAATACCATACTCCTTGAGCAGGAAGTCTATGGCGTGTATGCCCGAGTGCTTCCCGGCCACTATCCTCCTTCTCCTTCCTACAGTTTCCGGTGCTATTGGCTCGTAGGTTTCGGGAGAGCCGAGTATGCCGTGTACATGTATGCCGCTCTCGTGCGAGAAGGCATTCTCGCCGACGATCGCCTTGTTCTTAGGAACCCACACGCGGGTGAGCTTTGCCACCAGCCTCGACGTTCTGTATATCTCTCGGAGGTTTACGTTAGTCTTCACGCCGTAGAGCACGTGCAGCGCGACGACTATCTCCTCGAGGCTTGCGTTTCCAGCCCTCTCGCCAATACCGTTAACTGTCGCATGGATGATCTCCGCGCCAGCCTCAACAGCGGAGAGCGAGTTTGCGACCGCCAGCCCCATGTCGTCGTGGCAGTGGACAGCTATCGGCTTTCCCGTAACCCTCTTAGCAGACGACACGATCCTGTGGATCGCCGCGGGCACCGCGAAGCCAACGGTGTCGGGTATGTCGAGGCTATCGGCTCCAGCATCGGCCGCAACCTTCAGCGCCCTCATCAAGAAGTCGTGCTCTGTTCTCGTAGCATCCTCGGCAGAGTAGTGGACGACGACCCCCCTAGACTTAGCGTACTCTACTGCCTCGCGTATCTTCTCGAGGGCCTGCTCCCTCGTCATCCTTAGCTTATGCTTCAAATGTATATCGGATGTTGCCAAGAACAAGTGGACCCAGTCGACGCCAGCATCGACCGCGGCGTCTATGTCGTTCTTCTCGCACCTCGCCAAGGCACATATCCTTGCCGAGAGGCCTAGCTTGCATATCTCCGAGACAGCCTTCCATTCGCCCTTAGACGTTATCGGAAAGCCTGCCTCGATGACGTCGACGCCGAGCCTGTCGAGCTGCATTGCTATCTCCAGCTTCTCTTCTGGCTTCAGGGCGACGCCAGGTGTCTGCTCGCCATCCCTCAGGGTAGTGTCGAAGATGCTGACCCTTTCGGGAAGGTTATACTCTTCCGAGAGGATTTTTCTCCAGGCCATGGCTTTAACACCTTAGAGAAGTATCGGTGTGGGCCGGGCGGAGTTTTCTATAGGATCTACTAAAGTTCTGCCCAGGAGCTCTTATCGGGTTTATTCGAGTTGGTTCACTTTGCTCACCGACCGGCCTCGGATTCTTTGGCTGTTAACTGTATATAAGCGTTTTCTTTAAGCCTCGGAAAGAAAATTTTCCGCGGATACGACGGCTCTTAGCCCACTAAAAGAAAGGGCTAAAAGGCCCCTCGGGTAGTGTCCGTCGAGGCCCTGGCCGAAGAACGATTAAGATGGGACGGCAGGGACCGGGCATGGCATGCGTTGTAAGCATAATACCCGGAGACGGTATAGGCCCAGCAGTCGTAAGCTCGGCAAGGAAGGTGCTGGAGGCCTTATCCGAGGTTTATGGTTTTAAGCTGAGCTTCGTGGAAGCGTTAGCTGGCGATGCCGCCAAGAGGGACTTCGGCGAGCCCATGCCGAAGGACTCGCTCGATAAGATAAGGTCTTCCGACGCTTGCCTGAAGGGGCCTGTCGGCGAGACGGCTAAGGACGTGATAGTCTTCTTGAGGCAGAAGCTCGACCTTTACGCCAACATAAGGCCGTTTAAGACGCTCCCGAGGGTTAGCACAAAGTGGAGGGATGTGGACTTCGTCGTGGTCAGGGAGAACACCGAGGATTTGTACAAATGCGTCGAGGATGTTGGCGAGGAGTACGCCGTGGCGTTGATGGTTCTGACGAAGAAGGCATGCACAAGGATAGCAAAAGTCGCTTTCCAAATTGCGGAGAATAGGAGGAGAAAGGTCACAGTCGTCCACAAGGGAAACGTGCTGAGAAGCTTCGAGCTGTTCAGGGCGGCCGCGCTCAACGTCGCAAAGTCTTACCCCTCAGTTAGCGTGGAGGAGATGCTCGTCGACAATGCGGCGTACCAGCTCGTGGTTAACCCTCAGAGGTTCGACGTGATACTCACGACGAACATGTTCGGCGACATACTGAGCGACGAAGCCGCCGGGATAGTCGGTAGCTTGGGCTTGGCATACTCGGCCAACATAGGGGATGGCTTCGGCCTTTTCGAGCCGGTACACGGGACTGCGCCAGACATAGACCCATCCTACGCAAACCCGCTGGCCCAGGTCATGGCGTCGAAGATGATGCTGGAGTGGCTCGGCAGCACGAAGGGTAACGCATCCATGCTGGAAGCGGCGAACGGCTTGGAGAACGCCGTGCTATCCTTGCTGGAAGAAGGTGAGGCCTTGACACCAGACTTGGGGGGCAGGGCAACTACCGAAGAGGTAACGAGAAGGCTCGTCGATATGCTGCTGAAAGGAAGAGGCACGTCACGACGGCCTGTCGTATATTAACAGCTTCTTCTCTTCCAATATTTCCTTCAGCTTCTGCACGGCCTCGTAGACCTCGCGCTCGTACTTAGCGCCAGTACAGACAAGCTTACCGCTGGCGAACATGAGTATGACAACCTTGGGCTGCTCCATCCTGTATATCAGTCCTGGGAATTGTTCCGGCTCGTACATCACGTTCTCCAACTCCGTAGCTGCCTTCTCCAGGTCTATCCTTCCGTGGAGGTCGACGCTCGCCACTATGTTCTGTATCTCTATCTGGGGCTCCTCCTTTATCAGGAAGCCCTCCTTCTTCAGGAGCTTGACGACGGTCTTGACCGCCTTTATGGACTCCTCCTCGCTCTCCGCTCCGGTGCATACCATCTTGCCGCTGCTGAATATCAGCGTGGCAGTCTTCGGCTTCTGGAGCCTGAACACGAGGCCTGGAAACTGGGCCGGCTTGTACTCCACGTCCGGGAAGCTCCTCTGTATCTGGGACAGGTCGAGCCTCTGGAAAAGCGTCACGCTGGCCACGACGTTCTCTATCTTTACGGTCGGCTCTGGCCCCTTCAGCATCACGCAGCTCTCCGTAAGTATTTAAATAGTATTTAAAAAGCTCGGCTTATAAGTATTGCTATATCCTTACGCCGGCTTTCCGGCTTTGTATGGAGCCCTGCCGGCTGGAGAGCTGGGAGGGTTAAAAAGGCCAAACGACGAAGGTTGAGGGCCTGGCGCAGAAGAAAAGCGGAAACCATGACCGGCTCAGGAGAGAAACTACAGCCTGACGGATTCCGCTATAGCTTTCAAGAGATCCGACGGGAATGGGCTTAGACTCAGGCCAAACTCCGCCCCAAACTCCTCTATGAGGGCCTCCTTAACGTCCTCCATCCTTGGAGGGCTTCCCAGCAACTCCTCGACCGAGGTCATGAGCTCTGGCGGCATGCCGCATGGTTTTATGCTTCTGAAGTAGCTCATGTCGGGTTTTACGTTCAGGGCGAATCCATGGAAGGCGACCCAGTTCCTGAGGGCCACACCTATCGACGCTATCTTCCTCCCACCGACCCAGACGCCTGGGTATCCCTCCCTAACGCATGCCCCAACGTTGAACCTTTGCAAGGTTTTTACTAAGACGTTCTCCAGCTTTCGGACGTACTGCTTTATTCCTAAGCCTAAGCCGCTTAGGTCCATTATCGGGTAGCCTACGAGCTGCCCAGGGCCATGGTAGGTAGCGCCGCCGCCCCTCTCGACCCTGAAGACTGGGGCCTTTGCCTCGATTATATCGTCCATCGAGCCCCTCCTGCCTAAAGTAAACACATGCTCGTGCTCCACGAGCACCAAGGTATCGGGAATTGCGGAGGAGGACCTTAGGTCGACGAGCTTAAGCTGAAGCCTCCAGCTAGGCTCGTATTCGCAGAGACCAAGGTCGACGAGAAAGCCTTTCCTGCACACCGGCCCGCAAACCCTCCAACGCATAGGGTTCGTCAGCAGTTTTTAAATAGTTAACAACTTTGGATGCGTCTGGACGTCCAAAGCCCGAATAAGGCTCCAGGCCAAAGACAGGCGAGGAAGGCTCGGGCAAATGAGTGTCCGATATATGGCGGAAAGCTAAAAGCACCGAATGGGCAATTGAGGAAGAGCCAAGGATGTGGGGAGTTTCCGCTACCCGAAAGCAATCCATGAAGCCTTTTAGGGCAGAGAATGTTAACTATCCGACAACTGTGGCTAGATGTTTAGTATGTGTACCGCTTTCTTGCCCACGGCGGCCGCGGCCTCCCCTATCGCCTCCGAAAGCGTCGGATGGGGGTGGACAACACCTTCCAACTCCTCGGCCGTTATACCGATGGATACGGCTAATGCCGCCTCGCCGATGATGTCCGCTGCTCCGCGTCCAACGATCTGGATTCCAAGAACCCTGCCGCTCGACTTATCCGCAACGACCTTCACGAATCCCTCGGCATCGCCAGATAAGTTTGCCCTTCCCGAGGCGTTTAGGGGGAACTTGCCGACAGAGACCTCCATACCCGATGCCCTCGCCTCCTCCTCCGAGATGCCCACAAGAGCAACCTCAGGCTCCGTGAAGAGCGCAAGGGACACGAACGGAATTCTAGGGTTATCCATCCGGCCAGCCATCGCCTCTGCTGCTATCAGGCCCTGCCTTGAGGCCCTGTGAGCAAGGAACGGGGGACCGGTAGCGTCGCCGGCAGCGAATATACCTTCCACGGACGTCCTCATGCTTGGGTCGACGAGCACGAAGCCCTTTTTATCAAGCTCCACGCCAAGCTCCCTCAGCTTAGCGTTCTGCGATGGTGCCCTCTTGCCGACGGCCACGAGCACATACTCCGCTTCGATCGTCAGGGTCTCGCCGCCGCTGACGACGTCTACCGAGACGTACCCATCACCGTACCTGTATGCCGAAACGTAGGAGCCTGTGTGCACCTCGACGTTGAGCCTCCTCAGGTTCCTTTGAACGACGGAGACAAGGTCCTTGCTGATTCCCGGAAGCAGCTGGTCCATTACCTCGACGACGGAGACCTTTGTACCCATCTTCGCAAACGCCGTTCCCAGCTCAAGGCCTATCGCGCCGCCGCCTACAACCAGCATGCTCTTGGGAACAGTCTCCAAGTCGAGCAACTCCTTCGGTCTGAGTACGCGCCTCCCGTCGTACGGCATGACCGAAAGGCCGGAATCCTCGGCACCGACTGCCCAGAGAACGTTCTCAGCCTTAACCGTCGCCTCGGAACCTTCTGTCCTAACAGCGACCTCGTTTGGCGACCTCAACTCTGCGAAGCCCTTGACCGCTTGAACGCCGTTCCCCTTGAGCAAGTATGCTATGCCATCCCTCAGCTTGGCCACAACTTTCCTCTTCCAATCCTGCAGCTGCCTCAGGTCAATCGATACTCCCTGGAACTTTATGCCCATTTTCTCAAGCCTCCCGGCCCTCCAATAAAGGTCGGCCGCGGTTATGAGGACCTTCGACGGTATGCAACCGTAGTTAAGACACTCGCCACCCAGGTTTTCCTTTTCTACCAAGACTGTCTTTTTGTGTAGCTGGCCAAGCCTTATCGCAGCGACGTATCCTGCCGGGCCTCCGCCTATTACTACGGCATCAACCTCCATAGGTGTCGCCCTTCAAGACCCTTTGGAAGAGCTCCGCAGCCTTGTAAGAGCTTCTCACGAGCGGTGCGGAAGCTACGCCCTTGAAGCCCAGCGAGAGGGCAAGGTCCCTAAGCCTGTCGAAGGTTTCAGGAGGGATGTATTCGGCCACGGGCAAATGTCGCTTGGTAGGGCTTAGGTACTGTCCCAAGGTCAGGATGTCGACATCGACTGACCTAAGGTCCGCCATGGCCTCCAGGACCTCGTGCTCGACCTCGCCTAGGCCGAGCATCAAAGATGACTTCGTGAGTATGCTACCGTCCAGCTCCTTGACGGTCTTTAGAACGTTCAGGGACAGGTTGTAGCCAGCCCTTCTATCCCTGACGATGGGCGTCAACCTCTTTACGGTCTCTAAATTGTGGCCGATGACGTCGGGCCTAGAGCGCACTACTGCCTCTATCGCATCCCTATCGCCCTTGAAGTCCGGTATGAGTACCTCAACCCTTGCTTTTGGCACCGCCCTCCTAATCGCCCTAACGGCCTCGGCAAATACCCGAGCACCGCCATCCTGTAGGTCATCCCTGCAGACAGATGTTAGAACGACGTAATCCAGGCCTAGCTCGCTCACGGCCGCAGCTACCCTCTCCGGCTCATCCTCGTCGACTAAACCCATCGGCTTTCCTACCTTGACCGCGCAGAATCTACACGAGCGCGTGCACACGTCGCCCAGCAGCATTATCGTCACGGTCCCGCAGCCCCAGCAGTCCGCGACGTTAGGGCAGAGCGCCTCCTCGCATACCGTATGAAGGGCCTTGCTCCTTAGAACGCGCCTTATGCGGCTGTAGGTTGGGCCAGAAGGTATTTTAACCCTTATCCATTTGGGCTTGTCTTCCAACGGCATCTCTTCCAATACCACACGCTCTGCATTATTAATACTTAGCTTGTGAAAGACCCGCTCCGTCGTCGAAGCAAGGAGCAAGCCGGCTTACGGCCGTGGGTAGCTCACGGTAGGTAAGCTTTGGGATCAAAGGACGTCGGGAACGGTAAAATGATACGGTATCAAGCCCTTATGGAGCGTTAGTTAGGGTAACGATTCGCTATGCGTCCATACTTAACCAAGAAGCTTACGCCTATTAATGACGGGATGGACGGGCAAACCAAAAAAATCCCTGGACACCGTTTTTGGGTCGAGGGTTCCGAAAGCCTAAATGCTAACGTGAGGGTAGACAGGACACCTCGTGCCTTAACTGGAGGCACGGTACGGCGAAGCGTCAGGCAGGAACCAAGCATTCGTGGCTGAGGACGTCAGAGCCGCCCGCCTATGGACGCGAGGAAGTCGTGGGCCCTAACCAACGTCTCCTTCGCGGTCTTGTACGTGAGCCTTCTAAGGGCATTCTCGTAGTCTAACCATGCATAGTCCTTATGCTCGCTGGACAATCTGACCTCTTTCTCGTAAGACCTGACCAAGTAGAATACGACCTCTTTGTTAACGAGCTCGCCCTTTTTCCTGTAGAAGTACCTTATCTCGTGCCTAAAGTTGGGTATGAAGACAAGGTTTTTTATACCGGTTTCCTCAAAAATTTCCCTCCTAACAGTCTCTAGCTCCTCCTCGTTTTCCTCTATGTTTCCCTTCGGAAAATCCCAGTGCCCGGCACCATAAAGCAGGAGCAGATATTCGGTGCGCTTTCCATCATAGTAAAACATTACGGCTCCAGCAGACCTCTCGTAAAGCATGAGCGCGTGCCCCCAACGGCACTTCCAGCGGCCTAGCTAAAAATAATCTACAAATCCATATAAGTTTAACATCGTGGGCGGGAAACCCCACGCCTTTAGTGGCGGGATGGGAGCGAAGAGAGTTTAGTTTATAAGGTTGATCAAGAAGCGCAAAAATTCCAGCTGACCTACAAGCTCTACCCTAAGCTGGAGAATGAGGAAAGGCTACTTGAAACCTTTAGCTGTGCATGATGATGGTGAGGGGATGTTGACCCTGATCCGCCTGCTTAGGTGGAGCCCCTAATGGTAGGGATAACGGCAAGCTCCATCTTTGAGGCATGAGGCCCGCTGGCTTTTAGTTGTGGGTAGCTCACGCAAGGGCTCTGAGCTATCGGATATGTATGGCTCCGCACTTAGCCCTTGGGACTCATCGGCTCTGCTCCTCTCCCGCATTCCAAAAATCCGTTCCATGCCTTTCCTGCATAAGCTTTAACCAACAAGCTTTTCTACGCCAAGAGGCTTCCCGACCGTTTTAAAAGTACCTATAACGCTCGTTGAGAGGGTGATGAGTGTTCGCTACTCCTCATCCAACGCCCGAAGGATGCTGTTTTCCGCTGCGACGTTAAAACCCTATTTAAATTTTAGCGTCCATTCATCGCCTAGCTGGGGTTAAGTCTTTGCAAAATATTATTAACCGCTGCATTCTTGAAAGCATAAGGTTGATTCCGCAAGGTGATGGAAATTTGAGAAAGTTGGCCTTGCTCGTCCTCCTTCTCCTTCTCGTCGCCTCAACTGTACCGACGATCCATGCCCAGCAAAACCTCTACGTCCACGTAACGGATGCAGAGGGGAGGCCGAGGGGGAACGTCGAGGTCAGGGTCGTCAGAGAGGGGTTCAGCCGCATCTTCATTACGAACAGCACAGGCCATGCCGTGTTCATGGACTTAGCAAGCGGCACGTATGCCGTCGAGGCAGTAGTCAGGGACGTCGTCGTGGCGCGAAAGGTCATAGAGTTTCCTAGAGAATCGACAGCAGAGCTCGTCCTCGCGGTATCCCCCGTCAGAGTAGCCGTCCTGGATACGAAAGGAAAAGCCGTGCAGGGCATAACGGTAAGGCTAAAGGATTCTGGCGGTCGCATTAACCTAAGCGGAACCACCGACGATTTGGGCAGCGTATCTTTCGCCGACGTTCCGTACTCTTCGCTCGAAGGTATAGGAAACTACACTGCGGAGGCCTTCGTGGATAGCGTATCCGTTGCAAAGTCGCAGTTCTCCGTACCCACGCAAGCGCCGGTCAACCTGTCGGCGAAGCTCGTGAACCTTAACATCACCGTGACGAACATGGAGGGCAAAAAGGTCCCGCAGGTGGACGTAACGATAAGGTCTGGGAACTTCAGCAGGAGCCTCGCTGGGGAGGGAGGCTCCGTCTCATTCCAGAACATTCCATCCTCGGAGTTGTTGCCGACGCGTTCCTACACTGTAGAGGTTACGAGGAAGGTACTCACGACCCCGATTACCGTCTACAAAGAGAACAGGAGCGTTCCGCACGATATGGCGCTTGACTTGGTGGCGAGCTTGGGTACGCTGAAGCTCAGGGTCTTGGACGAGGATGGGAAGCCGGTCCAGGGCATAAGCGTGATGATAAGCCACGGGCTGATAGCCAACTTTACGGTTTTAGAAACTGGAGAGGACGGTTCCATCACGCTCTCCAACGCTCCCTTCTCGACGCCTCCTAGCAGCGTTGGCGACTATACCCTGATGCTGTTCAGGGGTAGGTCGTACATAGGAAGGCTCGTTACGAAGGTTACCTCAGCGTTCGTCGAGGAAACGTTCACCATGAAGCTTTCTAGGGCTTTGTTCACGGTAATGGATTATGGGGGCAGGCCTCTTGCTGGCGTGACGCTTAAGGCCAAGGACGCTGTCTCTGGAGCTGAGTACGAGGGGATAACGAAAAGCGATGGCAGCGCGGAGTTGAGGGTTTTGCCCGGTCCATACGAGGTTACCTTCAACTACATGGGAAGGACGGTACGGTCTAGCCTCATTAACCTAGGAGAGGGCGCCATCGAGATGAGGCTTAGCTCCGTCAACTATCCCGTAACGGTTTCCGTGGTGGACTCGCTCGGCGCTCCGATAGCGGGCCTGAGGCTCCAGGCAAGCTTCGAGGGTAAAAGCGTGTTCGACGGCGTCGTTGAGAAGGAAGGCATTAGGCTTACCTTGCCCTATCCGGGCGAGCTTGCAGTCTCTGTATCCATGGACGGGAGCCTGCTACAAAAACGCATTTTCTCGTTGTCAGGCCCCGAGGAGCTCAGGATAAGGATAAGCGACAAGATCAACGTGGGCGGTGTGCTGGTAGATGCCGCGTCGATAGCTCAAGCCTTAACGATCGTAGCCTTCGTCGCATCTTTGCTGGGCCTTTCCTACGTGCTTTTTGGCTGGCGTAGGGGGGCTCGGAAAGGGGCTTAGTTCTCCGGGAATATGCCGGAGGCTGCTTGGACAAACGTTATTAAGCCCGTGCTTTAAAAGATTTCTACCGTGGCCCAAGGATTTTATGGAACGCACCAGACGTCCCTAGAAGACTGGGCGAAGGCTGCAGGGAAGGTTCTATACCTGCTATCTTCTGCCTACGACGGCCAAGCGGGCAAAGCCTACCTAAAGATGCTCGACCCAGAAAGGGAAGAGGTGATCATACTCTACGACGAGAGCGGCCACAAGCCGTACTGCTACTCGAAGCTGAGCATCGACGAGCTCTCGAACAACCAGGAGCTGAGGGCAAGGGGAGCCGTAGGTTTTGTGAGCGAAAAGAAGTACGACCTTTTGCATGACCAAGAGGTAACGCTTGTGAAGATAATCGCCAACGACCCTCTGGCGATCGGTGGAAGGTCCAACTCGATCAGGGAGCTCATCACGGCATGGGAGGCGGACATACCCTACCACCTCTGCTATCTCTACGACAAAGGCCTGATACCGGGAATGCCCTACATCGTTGCTGACGGAAAGTTCACCATGGTTACGGCCAGCGAGGAAACCGTTAACCAGATAATGGCCATGGCCAAGCAGCTTGCCGACATAAGGGGCGAGGATGCTGAGGAGGTCCGCAGGTGGCTCTCGATCCTGGAGGCACAATACCCGAGGATAAAGCACGTCTCCATTGACATAGAAGTCTTAGCGCCCGTGACCACGAGGGTCCCATCGCCGAGTAAGGCCGAAGACCCTGTCGTTGCGATCTCGTTCGTCGGCTCGGACGGCTTCAGGGCAGTCTTCCTCCTAAAGAAGGAGGGGGCCGCCGGGGATCTAAGGCAGGAGGGGTTCGAGGTAAGGCTCTTCGAGGACGAAAGGACGATGCTCGAGGAGGCATTCAGCATAATGGGCTCCTACCCGCTCGTTGCCACGTTCAACGGCGACGACTTCGACCTACCTTACCTTAAGAACAGGGGCGATAGGTTAGGCATACCGAAGGAGAAGAACCCGATAGTCCTCAGCAGGGAAGGTGCGACGCTACGCAGAGGGATACACGTAGACCTATACAGGCTTTTCCTGAACAAGTCAATACAGGTCTATGCCTTTGATAACAAGTACAGGGAGAACACGCTGGAGGCGATATCGAGGGCCCTCGTGGGAAAGGGCAAGGTGGAGATAGAGAAGCCGATAAGCGAGCTGAGCTTGGAGGAACTGGCCAGGTACAGCTTCTGGGATGCGGCGCTTGTTCACGAGCTGCTAACCTTCAACGACTCGCTGCTGATTAAGCTGCTCATAATCTTGGCCAGGATAAGCAGGATGACGGTAGAGGACGTCTGTAGGCATGGCGTCTCTGGCTGGATAAAGAGCCTGCTCTACTTCGAGCATAGGAGGAGGGGCTACCTGATACCAAGGCAGGATGAGCTGCTCCAAGAAAAGGGAGCGACGACGACGAAGGCGGTCATCGAGGGGAAGAAGTACAGGGGAGCGTTGGTCGCCGAGCCGATGGCTGGCGTGCACTTCGGCGTCACGGTGCTGGACTTCGCCAGCCTATACCCCTCGGCCCTCAAAGAGTGGAACCTGAGCTACGAGACGGTTAGGTGCCCCCACGAGGAGTGCAGGGACAACCTCGTCCCAGAAACGGGCCACTGGGTTTGCAAGAAGAGGCGGGGGCTCCAGAGCCTCCTGATAGGCGCTCTTAGGGACATAAGGATTAACTGGTACAAGCCTAAGAGCGGCGACAAGACGCTCCAGCCGGAGGTAAGGAGCTGGTACGAGGTCGTCCAGCGTGCGCTTAAAGTTTTGCTTAACGCCAGCTACGGCGTATTCGGCTTCTCCAACTTCCAGCTCTACTGCCCTCCGGTTGCCGAGAGCACGGCGGCGATAGGAAGGTATGCCTTCACGAGGACCCTGAGGAAGGCCAAGGAGCTTGGCATACACGTCGTCTACGGCGACACGGACTCCCTGTTCTTGAAGACCGACAACCCAAAGCTCATAGAGGAGCTAATCTCTTGGGCAAAGGGCACGCTAAGGCTGGACCTAGAGGTTGACAAGGTTTACAGGTACGTTGTGTTCTCGACGAGGAAGAAGAACTATCTAGGCGTTACGACGAAGGACGTCGTGGACGTCAAGGGCCTGACCGGAAAGAAGAGGCACATACCGATGTTCATAAAGGAGGCGTTCGACAAGATGCTGGAGGAGTTCAAGAAGGTACAGAGCGAGGAGGACTTCGAGCAGGCGAGGCAGAACCTACAGAACCTCTTGAGGACTTGGTACTATAGGCTGAAGAACGGGCAGTTCGAGCTGAAGGACTTGGCCTTCAAGGTCATGCTTTCCAAGATGCCCGAGAAGTACACGAAAACGACACCGCAGCACGTCAAGGCTGCGAGGAAGCTGGAGGCAGTTGGCGTACAGCTGTCGGCCGGGGACATAATAAGCTTCGTCAAGACAAAGGATAAAGACGGCGTCAGGCCGCTTCAGCTGGCAAGACCGGAGCAGGTTGATGTGGACAAGTACATAGACTACATGAGGTCCACGTTCGAGCAGGTCTTGGATGCGCTTGGCATAGACTTCGACAAGATGGTTGGCGTCAGTAGCTTGGAGAGCTTCATGTAGCACGGTACGGCATGGCCTCGGGCTCGGGACGCTAGCTTTTAATCCAACGTCGCAACTACCAACGGGGACGGGGTAGGCGGCATTTGGGGCGAGGGCCCGAGGGGATAGTTGAGGAGATAAGGAACGATGTGGAAAGGGGATCGGCAGAGCTTACGGCAAGGGCATTAGATGCCTTCATCCTCTTGGCAGATTCGACGGAAGCAAAATCTGCCGAGGAGCTCAGGAGCTCTGTCGTAGAGCTTGCAAGGCAGATAGCGAGCTCAAGGCCTTCTATGTTCTCCTTGAGAAACGTATCGTTCGAGGTAGCTGCCAAGTTTGCCGAGGCCTCGCGGTATACGGACAACCCCGGCGTCCTCAGGGAACTCCTTAAGCAGATAGCGGCATCTGTGCTTGAGGAGCAAAGGGTTGCGTCCGAGAGGCTCAGGAGGTTTGGGCGCGAGGTCCTCTCCAAGCTCAAGGGCGTCGTAACGATAAGCTACAGCTCGTCCGTTCTGGCGGTCCTTAAGGAGGTCGGTAAGAAGGTCAAGGTTTACGTGGCCGAGTCCAGGCCCCTCTTCGAGGGTAGGAAGACTGCAGCGGCTCTGGCAGAGGCTGGAATCGACGTCGTTCTCACGACAGACGCTGCAATCGGTTGCATGCTAAAAGAGGCTGACGCGGCGCTCGTCGGAGCCGACGCGATACTTTCCGACGGCTCGTTCGCTAACAAGGTCGGTACGCTCCAGCTAGCGTGCACGTCTAAGTTCTTGGGAAAGCCGTTCTACGTAGTCTCTACCACGTGGAAGGCCCTTCCTACGCTGGAATACCCGGAGGAGGCTCACGAGGCCGAGGAGGTCCTATCGCCGGCCAACGAGCATAGCTTGCTTTCTACAAAAAATGTAGACGTTAGGAACCCTTACTTCGAGGTGGTGCCCGCGGAGCTCGTGACGGCTTACATAACGGAGGAGGGCACGCTGACGCCCAGCCAGATGGCAGAGCTCATAGGGTCTAGGTTCAGAAGGTATAAAGAGGTCGAGGAGGCTGTTTGTGGGCGGGGCTTGGAGCGTGCCGATTAGTTGATGCGCGTCGAGAGAGTCGTTGTCGGACCGCTATCGTGCAACGCATACATCCTGTACGATTCCGATGAGGGCGTGGGTATCGTAATCGATGCTGGCGGCGACGGCGATAAGATAGTAGCGTTGGTGAAGGGGTTGGACGTTAGGATTGGCTACCTGATCGGAACGCATGCGCACTTTGACCACGTCCTGGCAGCTAAGCAGGTTAGGGATGCTCTCGGCTGTGAGTTTTTAATACATAAGGACGATGCCTGGTTGCTGGAGCTGGCCGCTGAGAGCGCGAGGAAGTACATCGGGGGCGACGTTCCGGAGATAGCAGATCCGGACGGTTACCTGTACGATGGCTGCACGCTAAAGCTCGGCAAGCATTCAGTTAAGGTTCTGCACACCCCAGGGCACACGCCCGGCAGCGTATCCATCGTGGGCGATGGGTTCGTTTTCACGGGCGACACGCTCTTCGCGGGCACAGTTGGCAGGACAGATCTTCCCGGAGGCAACGCCATGCAAATGGCCGAGTCCGTATCCAAAAAGCTGATGTCGCTACCGGACGACTACGTGGTATATCCCGGGCATGGAAGGCCTACCACTATAGGCGTGGAGAGGAGGAGCAACCCGTTCATCAAGCATTGAGCGGCATGGAGCATGCGTATGCTGAGCAGCTTGGAGGAGTTAGCAAACACGATAGTATCGTGCAACAAATGCCCAAGGCTTGTCTACTACAGGTCGTACGTGGCCGAGAAAAGGCCGAGGAGGTTTTTGAAGGAGGAGTACTGGGCAAAGCCCATACCAGGCTTCGGCGACCCGAACGCCAGGCTCCTGGTAGTCGGCCTCGCACCGGCCGCCCACGGTGGGAACAGGACTGGGAGGATGTTCACGGGAGACGGCTCCGCCGAGACGTTGATGAGGGCGCTTTACTCTGCAGGCTACGCGTCCCAGCCCTACAGCATCCATAAGGACGATGGGCTTAGGCTAGAAGACGCTTACCTGACGGCCGTTGTAAGGTGCGTTCCACCCAAGAACATGCCCTCGAAAGAAGAGATAGAGAACTGCTCGACGTATTTGAAGAACGAACTTTTCCTTCTCAAGAACGTAAGGGTGATAGTTGCGCTCGGCATGGTGGCATTCAAGGCTTGTATTAAAAACCTGTCGGAGCTAGGCGTTAAGATGCCAAGGCCCCTCCCGGAGTTTTCGCACGGTGCCATTTACAAGCTAGAGGGGGAGCTGTTCTCCAGAGCCGCACCGGTTCTCATAGCGTCCTACCACCCAAGCAGGCAGAACACGCAAACCGGCAGGTTGACGCAGGGTATGCTGAACAGAGTATTCAAGAGGGCGAGGCGGTTGGCGAGCGTATAGAACGTTATTTGAAAACTTTTAATTTCGGCAGATGCCCAAGGGCGGCACGAAATTGAGCAAGCTTACGTCAAAGGGGCCTGAAGCATTCTTGCGTTTGCTCAGCGTTTCCACATTCGTCATAGGCCTCGGCATATCCTCCGGTCTATACTTCATCCCGATATGGGCTGAGATCCTCGGAGCGTCTTACTTGGAGATAGGGATGCTCGGCTTCATGAGGGCCTTGCCGTATGCTTTCCTCCCTGCCCTCATAGGGTACTTTTTGGTCGGTGTCAACAACGCTAGGCTGTACTTGATTAGCCCTACGATCGCCACGATTTTTTACGCGCTCCTCTCGCTGATTAAGGGGGTACCAGAGATAATCCTAGCCCAGCTCTTGATGGGGTTGGCCTTCGTCTTCTACTGGCCGGTGGGGGAGACCATGGTTGCCTCTAGCTCAACTCCCCGGAACAGGGTCAGGGCTTTTGCGCTCTACAGCGTTTCCTGGAATGCTGGCTTTCTCCTTGGACCGAGCATAGGGGGTTACGTTGCCGAGAAATTTGGAATACATGCGGCATTCTGGCTATCCTCTGCCATATCGGCTGCCGCTATACCGATGGTCCTCCTGCTGAGAGAGCCGGCTGTCTTGGAAAAGAAGGTCTCGGATGAAAAGAAAGGAGGCGTGGACTTCTCCGCGCTTAGACTGGCACCATTCTACAGCATGCTCGCCATACAGTCGATGGTATACGCAACGCTCCTGGTAATATTCCCAAACTATGCTTGGAGGCTGGGGATAAGCGAGTTTTACATCGGCACGATATTCACAGTCTTCAGCCTCGCCAGGCTGCTTTCGTTTTTAGCGATAGGAAAGGTGCTCAGGTCGCAGCCAAGGTTCGCCTTCACGCTAGCTTCCGTCCTTTTCGCCATACCCATGCTCCTTATAGCTTTCCTTCCTTCATTGGAAGTATTCTACGTCGCCGTTGCGACGTACGCTGCGACGCTTAGCTACTTCACGTCGATGCTCTTCAACGCGATAACCCATAGTGCGCCCGTTGAGAAGTATGGGTTTGTCGTCGGGGTATACGAGGGTATCTTCGGCCTCGGCTTTGCCTTCGGCCCGTTGCTGGCTGGATACGTATCCGAGGCGGTAGGCCTACGGGAAAGCTTCATACTCCAAGCTGTCATGGCCTCCGCGATGGCTGTCATGGCTTTTGCATCAGGGGTCGAGAGGAGGGATAGCACGGGCTAATGTGTTTTTAAGCAACAAAAGTCTTATTAAGGTAATCGGTAGATTTTTTTCTTTGAGGCGTTATGGTAAAGTTTGGGCTACATCTGACCGTTTTGCCCGTGGCCGACCTTGTGCACGCAGGTGTATTCGCCGAAAAGTATGGCTTCACATCCGCATGGGTTCCGGACCACTACACGGATATGCCGCCCTCGGGCGACAAGGTTGACCCGTGGGTAACGCTCACAGCGATAGGCGTACAGACGAAGAACATGAGGCTAGCGACAGACGTGACGGACGTGATCAGGGCACACCCGACAAAGGTCGCGCATATCGCGGCAACGCTCGACGAATTGACGGGAGGTAGGGTAATACTTGGGCTTGGAGCCGGTGAGGCGATGAACATAGTAGCCTATGGTATGCCGTGGGAGGACCCTGAAACGAGGGTTTCGAGGTTAAAGGAGGCCATCGAGGTGATCAGGCTTTCGTGGAAGTCGAGCAGGGCAAACCCTGTCAATTTCGAGGGAAGGTTTTACAGGTTGAAGAACGCTTGGATAGACCAGGTTCCTGTGCAGAAGCCTGCGCCGCCCATTTACGTAGGCGCATTAGGTTCGCCTAGGTCTCTCAGGTTAGTAGGAGAGGTCGCTGATGGCTGGAAGCCTTGGCTCTCTACCCCAGAACTCTACCAGAAAAGGCTGGAGATAATAAAGGATGCCGCGAAGAAGGCAGGAAGGGACTTCGAGGCCATAGATAAAATCGCCTTCATCTACACCGCCGTAACGGACGACCCGAGCATGAGAAAGGCCGCGGTCGATGCGATAAAGCCGGAGATCATAATGCTGACGCATAGAAAAACCCTGAAAGAGCTTGGGTTTGAGGTGCCTATACCCGAGACCATGGACTACTCCTACCAGAGGGCGCCTCCCGTCGAGGAGGTCGTAGAGCACCCAAGGAAGGCCGCGGAGGCCATGCTCGACAAAATAGCCGAGAAGTTCTTAGCCGTGGGCACGGCAGATGAGGTAATCGCGGGCATAGAGAAGTTCCTGAAGGCAGGAGCGAAGAACGTCGTCATAAAGGACCTTATCGGTCTCTACGTAACGGGCGACGTAAGAAAGCTGGAAGAGCAGATAAAGCTCCTAGGCGAGAAGGTGCTGCCCTACTTCAAAGAGAAGTAGGGGAAACAAACTCTACACTATTTTTTATCTTTGCGTAGATTTGCCGCGATGCTATCTGGAAGGGAGCAGCATGCCTCGATCGTAGGTCCCGGGACTGGTACGTAGGGTATGGTGATCCTGTCAACCAAACCCCTACGTATTAGCTCGCTTTCGAGGGTCTGCGTATACTTGCCCCTAACCCTCATGCAACCCAGCGCAAGCTCCGTATTCTCTAGCTTTTTCCTGGCAGCAGCGAAGAGGTTCAGCAGATCGCTGATGGGCGGCGGTTCAACACGTGCCATGGGCGTACCTTCCATGGGCACCAGTACCAAGAATATCAGGACATAAGGGTCATAATCCCTCAACGCGTCGATAGCCTCGTATTCCCAAGAAACCTTACCGTAATCCGAGCCTACCGTTATGTGCGGCGAGATGTAGCGTGGTCCATGAGCATAAATCGTATCGAGCGCCTTCATGACGTCGTTCCTGCTAAGTTTGGTATGCATGACGCTTTTCAGAACGTTCTCGCTGAGAACGACGTAGAACTCTGCTACGTCTATCCCGGAGTCCCTTAGCTGGGTTGCGCCGTCTTTATCCAGAATGCCCGGGTGTATGCTGAGCGTTAAGCCCAGCTCCCTCTTCGCCCACCTTATGGCATCGAGGTACGGCTCAAACGGAAGCTTACCTTCTTTAGTGAACCCGCCGCTGATTAGGCACCCTATACCGCCCCTTTCCTTTAACCTCTTGCAAAAGGACTGAAACCTGCTGGGGTTCTCCACCTGCACCATCGCCCTCAAGACAAGCCTACGGCAATAGTCGCATCCCAACCCGCACCAACTGCCGGTTATGGATACTGTAGGATACTTCGGATGGGGCACGTATACCCTAGGCACGGCACAAAACCTGCCTTCTATCCGAAACTTTTTTCGGATACGTTGAATTTTAACTTTCTGTTCCTGAAGAAGACGTTCCACCTGAAGTGGGAATAACGCTTCAACTCAATGTTCGCAACCAATATCTCCTCGTCCTTACCCGCTTTAGCGCGTATCAGCCTTTCTTCCGTGAACATGCTTTCACCGCTGTATGGCCTGACGATGAACTCGTCCATGCTTGCAAGGTCCTCGGGTACGACGATGATGCTGTGCCCTCCATACCTCGGCTCCAACTCAAACCCGGCATACACTAGTTGCGGCTTAACCCATTCGGCCGTGTTAACGCCTACTATGGGCATCCAGTTCTCCCAAGAGCGGACTAAAATTATACGGTGCCAAAGATGTACAACGTTCGCGTTCCAGTTTGAAACGACGAATACGATATCGGCTCCTTTCATCGTCAGCATAGCCATGGGCTCTGGGTAAATTATCTCGGAACACCTCAGGATACCTACTTTGCCGTGAGCCGTATCGTGTAACGGTAGAGAATCCACGGATTCGAATAGCCCTTCTTCGAACATCCATAGAAGCGTGGTCTTGCCCTGCCTGCCTATCACCTCACCCTCAGGGCTTATGAGTATGCACGTACTCCTGTACCTGTGGGGCTGTGTTTTTTGGAGAATCGTGGCTATGACGTAAGAGCCTATATCGCGGGCCTTTCTGCAGAGCTCCCCCTCTCCAGTCGAAGGGTACCCTTCCGGGAATGCTGCTATGTCTACGTCCATCCTTGCTACGTTCTCAAGCAACTCCAGAGCCCTCGGCAGGTTCTTCTCAGTAAAGAGCCCGCCTGATGGTTTAGCCTGTATGGCGGCCACTTTGACCAAAACTACACCAACCAGCTAAGCTGGATTTTTAGGAAAAATAATAAACATTTACAAAAATTCAAACAAACTTATTAGTGAGTAAACAGGAGTATACCGATAAGCAGGTGCATGTGTTATGGGCGTTCTACCAGGTCAAAAGTTTGTATGGCTTAAGGCGAAAGGTGACGAAAACGTACCGCCCGACTCCGTCAAGATAAACAATAAGTACTTGGCCCTGCTTAAAGTGCCCGAAAAGGAGCTGGTAGAGGTAGTGTACGAGGGCGAGCTACTTTTTAAGGCAAACGTCATATATTCTGCTGAAGCGCAGAGAGGTTATGCGTTCATAAACAAAAATAAAATGGTTGAGTTTAAGATACCGGAGGGAGAGGCGCTCATCGTAGCAGAGCCTAGGGAGAAGGCCGAGTCGGAGTAGCCTCAGAGTTCTGCTGATGTTTGGTACGATTCCTGTATCCTAACACCATTCTCTTTAATTTCTTTCAGGAAAACCTCCGGGTCTATGCAGCCTTCTGGGGCGAAGACGCCCTTCGCTTTCACTTGACCACGTCCCAGCATAATAGCGCCTATTACGGCCGATATTGCTGTGGCAAACTCGTGTCCAACGTCGGAGAATTTGTATACGTACTTCGTCGGATTTCCGTCCTTCTTTCCGCTGACCGCCACCCTCATCTCGAACAAGGGCTCTGCGGCATCGAACTTGAAAAGCTCCATCGCGACATCCATCGGGAACGATGCGAAGCGCGCCATGATGAAGTCCCTTGGCGATACCTTTACTCCCTTCACGTTTATGGCCTCGAGTTGGGTAAGGCGTAACCTGTTCAGCATCCTGTAGATCTCTACGACCTCTCCGGGTACCATTCCAGCCTTGCACGTTACGTTTTTCGCCTTGATATATCTAGGGATCGTAACGGGCTCCGGGTGCCCTATGTGGTATACCTCTACGTTGCCCAGCTCGAGAAAGTCCTGAACTTCCTTTCCGTCAAGCAGGGGCGTAACCTCCTTCCAATCCCCGTTCTCGTAGGTTAGCACCTTTCCGCTGGTAACGTTAAACATGTGTGCAGTAACAGCTTCAGAGGCAACGCCGGCCGCCGTCGTGAAAATCCAAGAGACGTCTATGTTCTCAACCTCGTCAAGCTTAGATGCACCATACCTTGCAAGGACATTCGAAAGACCGGGCGTCGATCCAAGGCCTATAACGACGCTGATGTTTTTCCTCCTTGCCTCCTCGAACAACGCTTTGTCCTCAAGAACCTCCTTGGTTGGTAGCGGGTCATCCATTATGTCTACGAAGTTGACGCCGGCTTCGACTGCTGCCTTCACTATTGGGACGCCAAATTTGTAGTAGGGCCCTACGCAGCCTACGACGACGTCTGCCTTCTGCATTTGGGCAATTAGAGAGGGACGGTCCGTAACGTCCACCTTCAGAGCTTTGGCCCTCTTAATTTTGCTGGCTATCTTCTCGGCCTTGTCCACGAGTATGTCTCCTAGGATTACTTCTTCCACATCTTGGTATTTCACTAGATGCTCTGCTACCTCAGAACCTATCGTCCCTGCTCCGCCTAGGACGAGTATGCGCATACGCGCTCACAAAAAATGGGTTTGTTTTGGAGTATTTATATCATTTTGTCAACTTCTTCGATCGCTTTGTCCAGTATATCGATAGCCTTGTCCACGTCGTCTTCTGTCACGACGAGGGACGGCATCAGCGTTATGTTGTTGGCTGCGAACGTCGAGACCAACAACCTCCTCTCGATACACTTGACGGCCACGACCTTGCTCGGTATCTTGACACCTTCCTCGTGCCAGAAGTAGAACCTATCCTGCGGGAGTATCGGCTCCTTCGTCTCCTTGTTCTTTACCAGCTCTATGCCCCATATGAGTCCCATGCCGCTCACGTTTCCTACGGACTTGTGCCTGTCCTCGATGCCCTTGAGGCCATCCTCGAGCCTCTTACCGATCTTCTTCGCATGGTCTGGTATGAGCTTCTCCTCCTTGTACACCGTCAACGTTGCGTAGGCAGCGGCCATGCCGAGCGGATGGGATGCGAACGTGCTTGCGTGCCACCACTTTCTCTCGTCGAACCACTTGGCTATCTCCGGGCTTACGGCTACTCCCCCTACGGGGATGTGGGAGCTCGTGATACCTTTAGCGAAGGTAACGATGTCAGGCTTTATGTCCCAGTTCTGGTACCCGAACCATGGCCCCGTCCTTCCAAAGCCGCAGATGACCTCGTCGTCTATCCAAAGCACGCCGAGCTCCTTCGTTATCTGTCTTAGCTGTGGGTTGTATTCGGGCGGCGGAGCGAACACCCCACAACTTCCCTGCACAACCTCTGTTATGACCGCCGCCACGTATGGTTGATAGGCCAGTATCAACTCCTTGAGTGCGTTGATGCAGGCTAACATCCCTTTCCTATCCTTGCAGTCAGGGTACGTATGTCCTATGGGGCATCGGTAACAGTATGGCGGCGGAGCTATCGCGGTGTAAGGGAGTATGCCGCCGACCGGTGTCTTAATCTCTGGCACCTCTCCCGGCTTCGTAGGCTTTATCGCCAAGTCCCTCAGATACGGTATTATCGTGTTAGCCACGGCACCGGCAGTCCAGCCGTGGTAATCGTACCATCTTGTAACGACGTAAGGCCTGCCCGTGTACACCCTAGCTATCATCAGGGCGTACTCGACTGCCTCGCTTCCGCTGTTCCCAAAGCCGACCCTGGCCATATCTCCCTTGAAGGCCTCTTCTATAAGGAATTTGCAGACCTTCGGCCTCATCTGCTCCAAGAACCCGCCCTCGTACAGGTAGCCGAAGTAATCGGCGTATTCCTTTATCGCTTGGGCTATCTTGGGATGATAAGCGCCTGCGTTCGCGCAGTGCAGAACCGACATGAAGTCTAGAATCTTTACGTCTTCTGAGGTTACCAGATAGGGCCCCTCTGTTCTCGCTATGGGTAACGGAGAATACTCCTTCGCTGTCGATATGGGTCTCAGAAAGTACTTCTTATCCATCTCTATTAGTTCTTCCCAATTTACTTCTTCGGGCGGGGTTACAAACTTTGGCATATAACTTAACCCCCTCAAAAACATCATGAGCTACAATGTATATAAAAGTTTTACGGAAAAATTACAAAACTTAGATAAAAATGCAGGAACATCGCTATTTGAATACTGCGCCCTCAGATGCAGAGGATGCGTACTTCGCGTACCTTGCCAAGACTCCCTTATTGTACTTGGGCGCCGGCCTATTCCAAGACGCAAGCCTTCTCTTTATCTCCTCCCAATCCAGCAAGACGTCAAGCCTCTTCTGCTCAGCATCTACCTTTATCCAGTCGCCATCCTTGATCACGGCTATCGGCCCTCCTTCGAAGGCTTCTGGGGAAACGTGCCCAACCATCAGGCCCCTTGTAGCGCCCGAGAACCTGCCGTCCGTTACCAAGGCCACGGACTCTCCCATGCCCCTTCCTACTATCCCTGACGTGACGCTCAGCATCTCCCTCATGCCCGGACCCCCCTTTGGCCCTTCGTACCTTATCACGACCACGTCGCCCTCCTCGATGCTTCCGCGCTTAACCGCCTCGTAAGCATCCTCCTCACAATCGAAGACCCTTGCTGGCCCTTCGTGCTTGAGCCTCTTTACACCAGAAACCTTTAAGACGGCACCCTCAGGTGCCAAGTTCCCTCTAAGGATCACTATACCCCCCGTAGGGCGTACTGGGTTCTCGACGGACCTTACGACCCCCGTGTCCTTAGGGTACGCGAAATCCCTAAGGTTCTCCGCCAGCGTCTTGCCAGTTATGGTAACGACGGATCCATCGATCAAGCCAGCGTCGAGGAGCTTCTTCATTATGGCCGGAACGCCGCCGGCCATGTCCAAATCCTGCATGGAGTAGTTCCCCCCTGGTATCAGCTCTACGAGCTGCGGCGTCCTTCTGCTTACCTCGTCAAAATCATCGAGCGTCAGCCTCAGGTCGAGCTCTTTGGCTATGGCCATCAGGTGTAGCACGGCGTTCGTAGAGCCACCTATCGCGGCGTCGACGGCTATGGCGTTCCTGAACGCCTCGTAGGTCATGATGTCGCTGGGCTTCAGGTCGGTCTCGAGGGCCTTCATGACAGCCTCACCGGCCTTCTCGGCCACGTACAGCCTCCTCACGTCCACGGCCGGTATCGTGGAGCTACCCGGCAGGCTCATCCCCAAGGCCTCTATCAGCACGGCCATCGTGTTGGCCGTGTAAAGGCCGGCACAGGAGCCGGGCCCTGGGCACGCAAAGCTCTCCACGACGCAAAGCTCTTCGAGCGTAAGCTCACCCTTGTGGTAGGCACCCAAAGCCTCGAAGACGTTACCGATCGCAAGCCGTCTACCGCCGCCCTCGCCCATCAGCATCGGGCCGCCGTTTATGAAGATCGACGGGAGGTTTAGCCTCGCCAATGCCATCATCATGCCCGGCTCTATCTTGTCGCAGCTGGCGATCGCCACAACGGCATCGTACTGATGGGCCGTGACCATCAGCTCCACGGAGTCAGCTATTATATCACGGCTCGGAAGGGATGACCTCATACCATCGTGCGCCATAGCTATGCCGTCGCATATCGCTATCGTGTTAAACTCGAAAGGCATACCACCCGCGCGCCTAACGCCTACCTTCACCCTCTCGGCCAGCTCCCTTAGGTGCACGTGCCCAGGCACAATCTCGTTCCAGCTGTTTGCGACGGCCACAAACGGCCTCGAGATCTCCTCGTCCGTGAGGCCCACGGCCTTAAGCAACGCCCTGTGCGGAGCCCTGTCCACGCCTTTTGACACACGCCAGCTCCTATGCTTCAGCCTACCCTCGTCCAACCCAAGAGCCCTTCAAGGTTAGGCTTTCTCGATCGATATAACGTTTGATGGCATCCTCGTTAGCCTGTTGAAGGCTACCTCGGCGATTATCTTGCAGCAACGGGCTATGAAGCTGAAGCTCCAAACTATGGTCCTAAGGGACGATAGCAACCTACCGTCGTTCGCCATCAGCAGAATCTCTTCGGCCAGCCTGTTTTGGTGCTCTAGCACGTGCAGTATGCTGTTAAAGACCTCGTTCAGAAGCTCTACGTCGAGGCTGAAGAGAGCCTTCATAGTTTTGCCGAAGAGCGTCTGGACCGTCACGCCAAGCTCTTCTAGCTTCTTGGTAACCTCAGGGCTTATCCTGGCGGATGACCTCTTTATGGAACTCAACTCTTTGGCAACGTCCTCGATCATATCGCCTATGTCCTCGAGGGCTTTTGCGATGAGCCTCGCGCCCGCAGCATAGACCGGGCTGTCTATACCAAGACCCATGCCTAGGTGCCATCTACGCAGTGCCAGAAACAGCTGCCTGATCGTTAAGAAGTACAGCTCATCCACCCTGCTCTCCTGCCTGATTATCTCTTCGACGTTCCCGTACGTACCGTCGGCTATCGAAGAAACAACTTGGTTAAGCATCGAGGTCACCATTACCTGTAACCTTTTCAGCAGGCCCTCGATGGGAAACTTTGACGGGTCGATGAAGCTTTGGATGATTATCCTTCTGTAGGTCTGCTCCACTATCTCGAAGCCGGGCAGCCTATCGATCGTTGCCTGAACCTCGTTGATCACATCCGTCGTCAGGGCATTCGTCGAGGTTATCTTTACGACGTCTGCCCCCTGCATGTACGCGCCTATTATCAGCCTAGTCAGCATGCCGTTGGAGCTGCAAAGGTCGTAGTTGATGGTAAATCTGGTCTCCTCCGGCTTTACCTCGCCCACGTCCAAGCGTAAGGAGCCGTCCTCGTTCTCTACGAGCGTAACCCTGTCTCCAGCCTTTAAGCCCTTCTTCACCACCCACTTCTTGGGCAAAGAGACCGTTAGGGTTGCGGCGCCTACCCTCTGCAGTTTCCTTATCTCAAACATACCGCTCGATATATACAAAAAATACTATATATAGGTAATGTTTAATAATCGTAATTTTTATCAATTTCTGATAAAAATGAACGCGGTAAAAAAGGTTAGGAGGAGTTACGCGAACGGTTACAAGTACTGCTCGAGGTGCAGGGTATACCATCTTACGGATAAGGTAAGGTGCCCCTACTGCGGAACCCTGCTGAGGAATTCGCCTAGGAAGAAGAAGCAGAGCAGCAACGAGAAGTACGTCAGCGTACCTGCCGAGATACTCCTGACCGTCTAAATTCCGAAAGCTCCTAGCAGCTTTTAAGGCTATTTAGGGTTATATCGCCGACATTCCATCGAGTACGCATGAGCAACCATATAGACAGGGAGTTCCTGGTAAGCCTAGCTTCTGCGCTAGTGAGGATAAACACGGAGAACCCGCCTGGGAGGGAGCTGGAGGCTGCAAGTTTTCTGGCAGAGCGGCTCGCAGACCTTGGCATAAAGTCGACGGTAGACAGGCTGGACGGTGCCCGGGCGAACGCCGTCTGCATCCTGGAGGCTGGCGAAGGTGGACCTACGCTGCTCTTTAATTCCCACCTAGATACAGTGCCTGTCGGCGAGCGGGACGGATGGCAAGTAGAGCCCCTCGGCGGCTATATTAAGGACGGCAGGCTATACGGAAGGGGCTCGGCCGACGCGAAGGGCTCGATCGCGGCGATGGCGGCGAGCTTGAAGGCCCTCGTAGACGCTCGGGATAGGATAAGGGGCAGGGTCGTGCTTGCCGCAGTCGCTGACGAAGAGGTTGCCAGCAAGGGTACTAAGGCCCTCCTGTCTAAGCACGGAAGGTTTGACTTTGCCGTCGTGGGAGAGCCTACGGGCCTGAGGGTCTGCACCGCCCATAAGGGCAGGCTGGAGTTAAGGGTCAGGATAAGGGGCAGGCCGGCGCACGCGAGCATGCCCCAGGAAGGCGTCAACGCCATACTCGCTGCCGCTTTTTACTGTAGCGAGCTAGAGCGGATGGCCGACTCTTTATCAAGGGTCGAGGGGCATCCGTTGGTTGGCAAGCCGACCCTGGCCGTTACGATGATAAGCGGCGGGATAAAGCCTAACGTCATCCCAGACGAGTGCGTGCTGACGATCGATAGGAGGCTAATACCCGGCGAGACGCCAGAGGAGGCGAAGATACCCTTTGAGGAGTTAGCGTCCAAAATGATGGCGGAAGGGCGCTGTACGGAGTTTTCGGTCTCCATCGTGCAATATCATAGGGCTACCGAGGTCAACCCCTCAGAGCCGATAGCACGGGCGGCCTTGGAGGCAGTTTCAAAGGTGCTAAAGGTTAAGGCGGAGCCATACGGTCTTCCGGCATACACAGACCTTGGATGGATAGTCGCTGCCGGAACGCCCGGCGTCGTGCTTGGGCCTGGCGAACTTTCCCAAGCGCATGCCTATAACGAGAGCGTAGCCATCAGCGAGCTCGAGGCGGCTGCCGAAATCTACTACAGGATAGCCCTAAGCCTCTTGGGCAGTTAACATCCCACGGCCGAAGCCCATGGAATTCTCGGCCGGATCACCGTTGCAGAGCTCAGGGTCGTGCCGATCTGCCCTAGATTGGCATATGGCCAAATTTCCCTGCTTGCCGAGCGACCCCTCGGCCGGAGGCCTATTCGGCTCCCGAAAATACAGGCTGCATCCCAGAGACTCCTCGAAAAATTAAAAATATTCGGCTACCCATCCTACGTCTAAACCACCGAGTTAGGTAAGAAAGGGACGTTTTTTAAGTCATATCCCGAAAAGCTTCGATTAGCAAAGCGGATAGGTAGCTACGCTCACGTTTATCTCTTACCGTAGAGTATGTTATAACAGCATGCCAGAAATCGGTAACGCTGGGCTATGCCCGTCACCTCCGTTAAGACGTACAGGTGTTCTCCTATGGGTTTGAGTGAGTATTTTGACGACCTAAAAAGGGCCGGCGAGGTCGTTAGGTCGTCCAGCAGGGCCCTTGTTGTATACCATGACGACGCCGACGGGATATGCTCTGCCGCGATCGCGCTTTCGGCCCTCGAGTCCCTAGGTATCAAGACCGATAGCGTTTGCATCGAGAAGCTCCACCCTACGATACTGTACAAGATTCATGGAAGCAGGTACGACGCCTATGTCTATACGGACATAGGCTCGGGGAAGGCAGACTTGATCGAAAAATTGGTGGGCGATGAGCTCGTTATAATCTTGGACCACCACGACCCAGTCGTCGTTAGAAAGCCGAACGTTCTGAACCTCAACCCGGAGCTCTACGGCTTTAGCGGCGAGAGGGAAGTAAGCGGTGCCACGGCCACGTACCTTTTTGCGGATAAGCTTGCAGACGTTAGGCACGTCGCATGGGCGGCAGTCGTGGGCTCGGCGGAGCTAGGAGGGAGTTTGACCTCGCTGAACAGGATACCCCTCGAGCACGCTGTTAAGCTCGGCGACGTTGAGGTCAGGGAATCCGCAGGGAGGGAAAGGTATTACGTGGTGCCTTTTGGAGAGGCATGGGACAGGCTCTCGGCAAAGCTGACGACGCTAGGGAGCGTAGGTTACTACGCAGACGGTCCTAAGAAGGCCTTGGAGGCATGCATCAGAAAGGAGCTGGACGAGGGCGAAATAGAGAGGTTGGAAGAGTACAGGAAGCAAGTTTTCAGCAAAGTTATGGCAGAGTTAAGGAGGCATGGCATTACCCGCGGTGAGAGGGTTCAGTGGTTCTCCGTCGGCGATAGCTTTGCGGGCATGGGAACAAAGGTCTTGGGAACGTTCACGTCCATCCTGGCATACCGAGGGTTCGTCGACCAAAAAAAGTACCTCGTCGGGTTCATGAACTTTCCAAGGACGATACCCCAACTGGGTGAGCTAGAGGGCGAATGGACTAAGCTCTCCGCGAGGGCCCCGAAATTGTTGGCGGAGCTCATAAGCAAGGAGGCGATGCCTCCCGTATCGAGGTTGGTCGTGGAGGCGACGAGCTACGTCGGAGGGCACGGCGATGGTCATTCGACCGCCGCCTCGGGATTGATACCAAAAGGCACCGAGGATGATTTTTTGAAAAAAATGGAAGAGATTGCATGAGCTACTAACGCCTGGAGGCTTTGCGCCCAGGCCACGTCTGCTTGCTCGCTGCCCGCATCCCATGCACCAGTTAACGCATCGGCTAACAGCCGGCATCTGGGCACCCATTTTATAAAAAAGGGTAATTGTTTTTGATTCAGGTAGCGGACGGTTTTACTTTTTCTTCTTGCATCCGGCTCGCTTTTTCTTCGAGCGCTTTTTAGCTTTTGCCAATTCCGTTCAAGCATTAAATAAACAGAATGGGTATATAACTTTTAACATCTTGAGCGAAATCCCACACCATCCATGCGTTGTATGATAGCGAAGAAATGCATATCGTTGTGAGCGAGACAACGACGATCGTGCAAAATATACGATGGAGCTTTTGAAAATGCTGATCGGGAGATGCGGAAATTCAGCTGAACCACAAGTTGCGCTATATCAGAAAGATAGCATGATGAAAGGTTACTCGAAACCTTTAGCCCTGCATGATAGTGATGAGTGGATGGACAGACCTGATCCGCCTGCTTAGGCGGAGCCCCTACTGGTAGAAAAACCCAATCTGTCTTTGAGGCAGGAAACCCGCTGCTTTACGGCCATGGGTAGCTCACCACGTCGACGGCTACCACCTTCTTCTATCACCTTCTAGCAATCCCTTGCCTATGTGAAACCTGTCTATATGCTTCGAGAGCTCGTCTTCCGTATCGAAGGTCTGCTCGCAGTAAGGGCATCGGTACTTTCTCTGTCCCATGCGCTTTATTCTTTGCCCCAAGCGCCTATATATTTATTCCTGCTTGAACATGAATATGCCGCCGGCCCTGATTATCTTCATCACAAGTTCTGGTATCGGCCTCATCTTGTAGACTTCGCCCTTCGTTATGTTTCTAATAGTACCTTCGGATACGTCGACCTCTATCTCGTCACCGTCTGACAACCTCTCGTAGATATTGTCGTCGATCTCGATTGGTATGAGAAAGCCCCCGTCGACCGCATTCCTGTAGAATATTCTGGCGAAGGATTTAGCCAAGACCGCCCTTATTCCAGCGTATTTTAGGGCTATCGGTGCATGCTCTCTGCTAGAGCCGCAGCCAAAGTTCTTGCCTGCGACGATGAAGTCCCCCTGCTTTACCTTCATTACGAAGTTTGGGTCTATGCCCTCCATGGCATGCTCGGCTAGCCTCTTCGGGTCCATCTCCTTTAGAAACCTTCCGGGTATTATGCTGTCTGTATCCACGTTATCGCCGTACTTGTGAACCCTTCCCCTCAATACCCCTTCCAAAGCCCATTCACCCCTTTAGGTCTCTGGGATCAGTTATCTTGCCTGTTATGGCGGTCGCCGCGGCCGTTAGGGGCGATGCCAAGTACGTCTTGGATTCCCTGTCGCCCATCCTGCCACGAAAGTTTCTGTTCGTCGTCGAGATGCAAACTTCGTCCTTCCTGAGCACCCCCATGTGACCACCAAAGCAGAGGCCGCAAGTCGGCGCACCGACCAAGGCACCGGCTTCCAGGAAAATCTCTATCAACCCCTCCCTTAGGGCCTGCATATACGTCCTGTGGGTTGCGGGAACTACCTCAGTCCTAACCCTTACCCTCCTTCCCTTCAGAATGCTTGCAGCCATCCTCAAATCCGTTATCTTGCCTCCTGTACACGAACCCACGTAGACCCTGTCGACCTCTACGTCGCTAAGCTCCCTTGCGGACGAAACGTTCCCTGGAGAGTAAGGTTTTGCGACGAGGGGCTCGACGGTCTTTGCGTCCAAATCGTAGACCTCGGAGAATTCAGCATCCTCATCGCCGTAAACCGGTGTTAGCGGCGAATCCGTCCTGCTTCTGAGGTATTGGAGCAGGCGCTCGTCGGGCTCGATTATGGCGTTCTTAGCTCCGGCCTCCGTCGACATGTTTGTCAGGGTTGCCCTTTCGTCTATATCCATTGCCCTGATGGCCGGACCGGAAAACTGCATGGCTTTATAGTTTGCGCCGTCCGTTCCGATGTCGCTTATTATGGCGAGAGAGAGGTCTTTAGCCGTGGAGTATGGTGGAAGCTCTCCGTCAACCCTGAACAGCAAGGTCTCAGGAACCCTGAACCAGGTTTTTCCATGAACGAGTACGTACGCAACGTCCGTGTGACCCAAGCCCGTAGCGAATGCGCCGACGACACCAGTCGTGTTCGTGTGCGAGTCCGTGCCCACGTAAACCTCTCCGGGCAATACCAACGCCTCCTCGTAAGATAGGGTATGGCAGATACCGTACTGGCCTACGCCGTATCTGAAGTGTTTGCGTATCCCGTACCTTCTGGCAAAATCCTCAAGAATCTTTATGTTTTCGGCAGACTGCTTATCTATCGGAGGGACGAAGTGGTCCTCGGCCAGCCACACCCTATCCGGGTCCCATACCTTGTTGACCTCGCCTATGATGTGCCTCAATTCTTGAAAAACTGTCCAGACACCCGGGCCACCTACGTCGTGCATCATGACCTTGTCAACGTTTGCGAGCACCACGTCGCCTGGGCTCACGAGGCGTTTGCCGCTTGCCCTGGCCAGTATCTTCTCGGTGACAGTCATGCCCATCTTACAAACCTCCTCTTTTGGTACTTAACGCAGGGACGGCCTAGTTAAAATTTTTACCCCAGTCCAAAAATTGGAACGTGATCCGTCCTATGCCGGACGGACCTTTCAGATCCTAAGCTGGGATATCGCTGACTTAACAGTCTCGACGCTCTTAAGGAATGCGGCCCTCTCCTCATCGTTCAAAGGAAGCTCTACGATCTTCTCGACGCCGTTCTTACCGAGCATTGCGGGAACGACAACGCAGACATCCGACACGCCGTACTCCCCCTGCAGGTACGTCGAGACGGGCATGATGGCCTTTGTATCCTTCATGACGGCCTCCGCCATCTCGGCTACGCCAGCACCAACGGCGTGCGATGCCGACCACTTTTTCAGCCTTATGATCTCGGCCCCCATCTTCTTCGTGCGCTCGATTATCTGCTGGATCTTCTCCTTCGGCATCAGGGACTCTAGCGGAACACCGCCAACGCTCGTAAAGCGTGGCAGGAGGACCATCGTGTCACCATGCTCACCGATTATCGTCGTGTATATAGTCGAGGCTGCGACACCCAACTCCTTTGCTATCAGGCTCCTGTACCTCGCAGTATCGAGCAAGCCGCTGAACCCGAATACCCTGTTCCTCTCAAAACCCGTTACCTTGTATGCAAGGTACGTCATGGCGTCGAGCGGGTTCGTTACCACGATAACTCTTGAGTTTGGCGCATAATCCTTAATGCCTTTTGAGACAGTCTTTATAACCTCCGAGTTCTTGTGGAGCAGGTCAAGCCTACTCATGTCGGCCGTTCTTATAAAACCTGCGGGAACTATCACGAGCTCGGAACCGCTCATGTCCTTGTAGTCGTTCGAGCCGGAGATGTCTATATCTATGCCGAGCGTGGTACACATATGAGTCAAGTCCAAAGCCTCGCCCTGGGGTAAGCCCTCCACTATGTCTATCAGCATGAGGTCGTCCAGTGCCTTTATGGCCAGATGGATAGCTATCGCGATGCCGACCCTTCCAGTACCTACTATCGTTATCATATATGCAAATCCTTACAGGACTGCCTGCGTTAAAAAGTTTGCGCACCCGTATCATGGTTAAATAACCGCAACTATTTTCTTGGGTGAAAGGGCATTGATTACGCAGGTTCAAGAAGGCGTGTACCTAATAGATACGATGGCGCTAGGCCTTAAGGGATTCGTCGCGGCATACGTCTTGCTTGACGAAAAGGTGGCGCTAATCGATACGGGCTATGCCTCTTCCCTAGACGTCCTCTTGTCCGACCTCGATAGCATAGGCTTAGAGCTTTCAAGGGTCGACTACGTCGTGGTTACGCACGTTCATCTGGACCACGCTGGTGCCGCCGGCTCTTTTGTAAAATTTGCTACGAACGCAAGGGTACTTGCCCACCCGAAAGGCGTAAAGCACCTCGTCGACCCCGAGAGGCTCGTTCGGAGCGTGGAGGAGGTATACGGTCGGGCAACGGCTGCATGTTTTGGAAGAACAGAGCCCATCCCTCCAGAACGCATATCTGGCGTCGACGATAACGCGAGCATACCCCTGGGAAAAATGCGGCTTAGGTTCCTTCACACGCAGGGCCATGCTCCCCACCATCTTTGCGTCTACGAAGAGGCCAATGCCCTCCTCTTTACTGGCGATTCCGTCTCAGGAACCTACCCAGGGTTCCCGGTATTCGTGCCACCGTCCGTCCCCCCAAGCTTCGACTTCTTCGGTGCCGTCAGCGACCTTAGGCGGCTGATGGGGCTGGAGCCGAGGCTTTTGATGACGCCGCACTTCGGCGTCAGGCGTGCCTCGAGGGACGTCTTCGAGGATGAGATCTCCCTGCTGCATTGGTGGAGAGATTTGATCTCTTCAGAAAAGGAGAGGTGCGACGACGTAGAGTCGATTACAGACAGGGCATGCGAAGCTTTGGCTAAAAGGTTCGGCGTATATGTAAAGGAAGTGCCTGGCTACGTAAGGCTGAACATAAAATTGGCCGTCGAGGGCATGGTGGGGTACCTGGACAGGCTGGCTACTCGAGGCTGAGTATCTTAACCTCGCCCCCTCTCAGAAGGGCAGCTGCGGGTCTTATCCCGTAGTGCCTACAAGAGAAGAGCGATAGCAACCTTTTCCCGAACATGAACCTGAAGCCGTCTGGCTGGGGCTCGTGCGCCCTTATCAGCATCCTTAGACCATTCTTCCTCAGAAAGCCCTCGAGGACGGAAGTACCGAAAAGCTTTATTCCAGGGCCTCTGTAGCTTTGAGCGAACGTCTCGACGCCCTCGTCCGGGTCGTTCCACAGTACCTGGACGTATATAGGGTCCATGGGGTCGTCATCGCCCTTGGGAAGCGCCCTCAGCTGATCCAAACTCTCAAGGCCCTCCGCTATGCCTCCGTGGACGCAGAGGACTTCTCCATCCAGTAGCGCGCAAACGGGCATGTTGGAGAAGGCCTGGGCAAAGAGCTCGTAGAGGGCTTGCGAGTACCTGCTAAGCACGACGTCGTAGAACCCATAGTAGAGGTTAACGCTCCTCGTCTCATGGTTTCCCCTTAGCAGGATTAGTTTGGATGGATTCTCTACCTTCGCGCTCAGCAGCGCGCATATACCCTCAAGCTGATGGGGGCCCCTATCGACGTAATCTCCCAAAAAGATTAGGGTTTTTGTCTGATTGAGCAAACCCAGCGCTTTTACGACGGATTCCTTGTCGCCGTGTACGTCGCCGACCACGACGCATTCGCCCTCCACGTCTAAAACCTGGGGCTCGCCCTCGAATATCTCCGATGCCCTCTGGACGAGCCTCATAAGCTCCCTTTCGTCGAACGGCCTGCTCATCCAGTAACGTTTGGCCAGTCGTATATTTAACTATCCGCTCAGCCCAAGAAGGCAACGAGGGCTGCACGCTGAGGATTTCCTCCGTAACGAGGGCATCCCTGAAAACCGCAGACGATCCCTATCCGCTCCTAAGAGCGTCCTTCAGCAGCTTTACGACCTCAGCCGGCGTCGAGGCAACCCTTACGCCGCTTGCCTCGAATGCCCTTATCTTCCCCTCGGCGTCGCCGGCTCCCATGGAGATTATGGCACCAGCGTGTCCCATCCTCTTTCCTGGCGGTGCGGTCCTGCCAGCGACGAATGCCACGACAGGCTTCTCGTAGTTACACCTCTTTATGTACTCGGCAGCCCTTTCTTCCATGTCACCGCCTATCTCGCCTATGAGCACGACTGCCTCTGTTTCCTCGTCCTCCCTGAACATCTCTAGCATGTCGATCATGCTCATGCCAGTGATCGGGTCGCCGCCTATACCGACCGCCGTAGACTGGCCCAGCCCCGCTTTTGTTATGGCGTGGGCGACCTCGTACGTCAGCGTACCGCTCCTCGACACTATACCTACCTTCCCCTTGGAGAAGACGTGGCCGGGCATTATGCCAACCTTTGACTCTCCAGGAGATATAACGCCTGGGCAGTTGGGGCCCACTATGCGGACGCCCCTTAGCCTCGCGTACCTTATGAACTTCATGGAGTCGTGGACAGGTATGTGCTCGGTTATGAGCACCACAACCTCCATTCCGGCATCTATGGCCTCGTAGACGGCATCCGAGGCGTAAGCAGACGGTACGAATATGATCGAGGTGTTGAGCTCAGGATGCCTGCTCACGGCCTCGTAGACTGAGTCGTAGACCGGGACGCCATGGACGCTCTGGCCACCCTTCCCAGGGGTGACGCCGGCCAGCACCTTCGTACCGTACTCCAGCATGGCCTTCGTGTGGAAGCTGCCCTCCCTTCCCGTTATGCCCTGGACGAGGACGTACGTGTTCTTGTCCACCAACACTGCCATACCTACATCACCCTCGCAAGCTCGACGGCCATCTTGGCAGCATCCTCCATTGAGTCGAATGCTGATATGCCCGCGCCGTTTAGTATCCTCTTCCCCTCATCCTCGTTTGTTCCCATGAGCCTAACGACCAACCTTTTACCCTTACCATAGGTCGTCAGGGCGTTCACGAGGCCCTTGGCGACCTCGTCGCACCTCGTTATACCGCCAAGGACGTTGACGAACAGGACCTTCACCTTCGGGTGCATCAGGAGCAGGGATGCTGCCTTCTCCACTATGTCGGCCCTAGCACCGCCGCCTATGTCCAAGAAGTTTGCAGGCCTTCCACCGTAAAGCTTAACGACGTCCATCGTGGCCATCGTCAGGCCTGCTCCGTTCCCGATTATGCCTATGTCGCCGTCGAGCTCGACGTAGCTGAAACCGTGCTTCTTCGCCTCTGCCTCGAACTCGCTCAGCTCTGCGGATGCACGCTCTGCGAACTCCTTCCTCCTGAATAGGGCGTTGTCGTCTATTATGACCTTCGCATCCACGGGTACGAGGTTGCCGTCCCTATCCACAGCCAGCGGGTTTATCTCCGCGAGCTCACAGTCGAGCTCCACGAACATCCTGTAGAGGTTCAGGGTAATGTCATGGAGCGCCTTTTTCTGCTCTTCGGATAGAGCCATCGACCCGACTACCCTCCTAACGTGATGGGCCTTCAGACCTACCAGAGGGTCCACGTAAACCTTCACGATCTTCTCCGGATATTTGGCCGCGAGCTCCTCGATGTCTATGCCTCCTTCTGGGGACGCAAGTATCGAGGCCGCACCGACAGACCTATCCACCACGATGCTAAGGTAGAGCTCCCTCTGTATGTCCACGGCCTTGCTCACGAGTAGAGAGTTAACCTTTTCGCCCTTTATCTCCATACCAAGCAGACCCTTAGCAACCTCGTACGCTTCCTGCGGACTTTCAGCGAACTTTATGCCCCCAGCCTTTCCCCTTCCCGCGACTAGTACCTGCGCCTTCAGGACTACCTTACCGCCCAACCTACTGGCGATCTCCCTTGCCTCTTCCGGCGTCTTGGCTAAACCAAACTCCGGCACGGGTATGCCGTACGAGGAGAGGAGCTGCTTCGCCTCGTATTCGTATAGCTTCAACTTTTCTCACCGTGCCATCCATACGGAAACGGTATAAACATTAATTTTTTGTAAAGTAAATTTTTATGAAAATATGGCCGAGCCCTTGGCGTAGGACGCATGGGAGCGGGCGGGCCAAAGTTTAAAAACCATGCATGCATACAATACAGCGGAACCCGATGAGCGGATGGGGAAGGTTCTGGGTCAAGATGCACCATTCTAGGACCGGCGAGGTAGTCGTGGCAGTCTGCGACGAGGAGCTTTTAGGAAAGAGAATAGTCACGGATAATGGCCTCGAGATAAAGGTAGACAACTCATTCTACGGCGGCGTTCTGGTAGAGGGCGAGAACGTCATCCGCTATATAGAGCAGGCTACGATAGTAAACCTTCTTGGTGACAGGATAGTCGGCATGCTCATGAATAAGGGACTCATCCGCGAAGGGTCTGCATCAAGGGTCGGCGGCATAATGCACGTGCAGATGTTCTACTAGAGGCCATATGCTCCGCGCCCATTGTCCAAGCTTGCAGCATGGAGCTAGCTCAGCTGCCTCTTTACGGCCTCCTCCACTTCCCTTACGGGCAAGCCTGTCTCCCGCGCTATCATCATCAGGTCCCCGAACTCCGGCTTCGAAGCTAAGGGCTCACCGTTAGGAAGGAACGACCTCTTAACCCTAACCTTAAAAGTCCTGCCAGCCACGCGTACCTCAACCAAGGATTCTTCTCTCGGAGCCACAAGCCTCCTGACTTCGTAGAGCCTAACGCCAAGCGTTCCGAGCTCCCTCATTAAAGCGTGCGCAAGCTCCGCCTCGTGGCCCCTCTTGGCGAGAACCCTAACCATGCTGGCCGGTCTGCCTTTCTTGCCGATTGCTGGGACGATGCTTACGTCCAAAGCGCCCCTGGACAGCAGACTCTCAGCGGCGTATGAGAGCCTTTCACCAGAAACGTCGTCGACGTTTGTCTCTAGCACTGTTATCTCCTCCACGCTTCCGCGAGCCCCATGCTCTTGGCCGATGAGCACGCGCAAAACGGATGGGCTTCCGCCGTGCAGCATCGAGCCAGCTCCGTAGCCTATCCTCTCCACGGTCATCGGTGGGTAGAACTGGAGTATCCTGCTTGCCATAGATGCCAGGAGCGCCACGCCCGTAGGCGTAGCTATCTCGCCCTCGACGGGGCCGCCCTCGAAGGGGATCCCGGAGACCCTGAGGAGCTCTAGCGTGACGGGTGCTGGCGCCGGGAAAATCCCATGGGATAGTTTCAGGGTTCCGCCGCCTACTGCCACGCCAGTCGTCGCTATCCTTTCCCTGCATAGGCCGAGAGAACTTAAGGCCGCCGCCACGCCCACGATGTCCGCCACGGTGTCCGCCATCCCTAGCTCCTCGAGGTGCACGGATTCTACCGGCTCACCATGGACATTGGCCTCAGCCCTTGCCAGAAGCTCTACGGCCCCGATTGCTACGGCGGCGGCATCCTTAGAGATATCTAGGCTGTATACGCAGCCCTTAACCGCCTCGAGTAACTCCTTTGCTGACCTCGAGCTTACACAGTCCTCAGCCTCTACCTTAACCCTCCTAGCCCTAATCCCAGGGGCGAACGTTTCCTCAGACCTGAACGCCACGCTTTTACAGCCCCCTAGGAAGTTGGGAACACTCTCCACGGCCCGCTTGATGGCTTCCTCGTCTGCACCGGCATCCAGCAAGGCGGCTAGGAGCATATCGCCGGAGACCCCAGAAGCTGAGCAGTCAACGATCATGAGCTTCGAGGCGCTCAATCCTCGAACCTTACCGCATTTCTTGTTATCTCTAGGTTGCAGGATTTATGGTTTCTGCACCATTCCTCGCAACGCTCCGCGATTCTAAGCTCAGAATAAACAAGACCACACTCCTCGCACATATAGTACGTTCCGCCCTTACCTTCTCGCCCGAGCGTTACGGTCTTTACCATCCACAACACCGAGCCATCGCTCGTTAATAAATTTCTTCCGGCCTATTCTCCAACTTAAAATCTACAACGGCACCATCTTCCGTCTCCTCGATTCTTGCTATCTCCGTCTTCAGCCCCATATCCTCGAAGATTATTCTCAGGTCGTCAAAGTAGTCATAGAAGCCGCAGGATGCACAGAACGGCCCTCTGAACTCTACCCGGATCACTAAGCCGTCAAAACAGATCAGGTTAGCCTTTGCCTCGGGTGCCCTGTACTTGTTAAACTCCTCTATGGAGTCCAGTATCTTCTCTTCCATAGGCACGTACCGCACACCGTCTAATTTAAAATTTAAGCGTTTCAGATCAGGGCCTCAAGAATATCCTGCCGACTGATTCCTTCCTACGCATCCTTTCCATCGCCTCATGAACCTTCTCGAGCGGATAGACAGTCCCTATGGGCTTTACCCTTCCTTCTGCCGTTAGCCTTAGCGCCTCTTCCAAATCCTTCTTGGTAGCGGCTATCGTGCCGGCTATCGAGTTCGCCCTTAAGATTATCAGCCCTAGCGGAACCTCGACGGACGACACGGTTACGTTGCCCACCACGACCATCCTACCGCCCCATGCCAAGCACCTTAAGCTCTTGTTGAAGGTAGGCTGGCCAACGGCCTCCAGCACCACATCCACACCATCGCCCCCAGTAAGCCGCTTTACGTTTTCGACCAGCGCGTCGTCGGAGAGAACAACCTCATCCGCTCCTGCCTCAGATATCCTCTCGACCTTCTCCCTTGAGCTGGTCGCTGCCAGTACCCTGCAGCCGAGGGCCTTAGCTACCTGGACCGCATGGATTCCTACACCGCCTCCGGCGCCCGTTACCAGCACGGATTCGCCCTGCCTAACCCTCGCGACGTGTTTGAAGGCGCGCAAAAGCATACCCGTTACGCACGCAGCCATCGCAGCGCCCTCGGGCGTGACGTTGTTGGGCACCTTTACCAGGCTCCTCTCGTGAACCTTCACAATCTGGGCGAACGAGCCGTTGATATCCTCGCCGAAGGTCAGCCTCCGCCTACATATGTGTTCATTCCCCGATTCGCAGTATCTGCACTTGCCGCATGGTATGTACGTCAGGGACGCAACTCTGTCGCCTGGCTCGAATTCCGTGACGCCCTCGCCCACGGCGATGACCTTGCCGGCCATCTCGTGGCCCAAGATTATCGGAAGCCTCGTCCTCGGAAAGTACCCCTCGACCGTTAGAAGATCCCTGTAGCAGAGTCCGGACATCTCGACCTCTATCAGTACCTCGCCTGGACCGAGGGAGCGGTCTGGCTCCAGGTCCGTGAGCTCCGGCGGCTCCCTAAATTTTTTTAGAAAAACTGCCCTCAAGCGTTCTCGAGCCATCCTTTGACAGGGTCGTATATATGTTGACCATTATAACGCGCTTATAGCGAACCTTATCGTACTGCCCGCGAGAAAGCCGCATCATTTAGGCGTTGGATGGGTCGCCAGGAATTTTAAATCTCCTTAGCTGCTCGCTCGTATACGCCTGGACTTCCAAAGGCCCGAATAAGCCTCCGGCCGAAATGGTATCGGGCGTATGGCCTATTCGTCGGGTGCGCCGTTAACGGCCGGCACGGATCTATCCTGAGCTTTGAATGGCATGCCTGCGAGAATCCACGGCAAGCCTGTACGCGGCTCAGGGTAGGCGCTACGTTAGGGATATTCAGCGATGCCTTGCCGATGTCTTAGAGGCTTGCCCAGCCCTTCCCAAAAGCTCGTAGGCAGCGGCTAACGCACCGTACAAAGCCTTAACTTTATCGTTGGAACCAGCTATGAGCACGACGTCACCATCCGACGGTTTAAACTTTGAAACGATCATAGAGGCGAAGCTCGGTTGCTCCTCGCTCAGGTCGCTAACACCCGGCATCAGTAGACGCCCTCCCTGCATCGCGATTGCCATGGCAGCATCCGCGCCCGCCCTTACCGCGGCATCCCTTTCCTCCAAGCCCATCCTAAGGAGGCTGGCCATTCCCCTTACCTTCACGCCGATGCTGTAGCGGTAGCCCCAGGGCATGTTTCCAGCAAGCTCAACGAATTCGCCTATCCTCTTCCTCAGGGATTCGTAGAGCTTCCTGCCCTTATCGGTAAGGCTACAACCAGAGCGGCTTGCCTTTACGAGGGAGTGCCTCTTAAGCCTGCCGATGACAGTCCTGACGACGCCCTCGCCCAGCCCAAGCTCCTCGGCGATCCTTTTCCTGCCCAAGCTACCCTTATCCCCTAGGAGGAGGAGCGCCATGAGTATGTGGGGGGTAGTGAAGGATGGCGATGGGCCTGGAGCTCCCTCTTTGGCCAGCCTGCCTATCTGCCTGTGAACGCTCAGCACGCTAAAGCCTAAGATTGCCCGGAATATAGGGGTTTAAAGCTATCCCTAAGATGCGCGACCGAGTAGCATGCTGATTAGCCTTTTTTTATCGAGGGGCTCAAGGTCATCCAACCCTTGCCCAGTGCCTACGAAGAGTATCGGCTTTCCAGTCATGTAGCCGACTGATATCGCGGAGCCTCCCTTCGTATCTGCATCCAGCTTCGCTAAGATTATGTAGTCTATGCCGACGTACTCGTTAAACCTCTTAACCTGCTCGACGACGACGTTGCCCGCGAGTGCGTCTCCCACGTATATGACAATATCCGGGTTTGAAACTCTCTTGATCTTCCTCATCTCCTCGAGGAGGTTCTTGTCAACCTCCGTCCTGCCAGCCGTGTCTATCAGGACCGTGCTGACCCTCGCTGCCCTTGCGGCTTCTATGGCATCCAAAGCGACGGCCGCAGGGTCTCCTCCATACTTATGGCTTACAACCCTCACGCCTATGCTTTCAGCAAGACCCCTCAGCTGCTCGACAGCTCCGGCCCTATAGGTGTCGCTGCAAGCTATTATCGAGCTCAGGCCCTTAGACTTCAAGTATTTTGACACCTTTACGACGCTCGTCGTCTTTCCGCCACCGTTAGGGCCTACGAAGAGCACGACGGTTGGCTTGCCAGAGGCGTAGTTAGACCTAACCAATTTTACGAGGGAGACCTCCGGGTCGGCCTCCGAGATTACCGAGCTTAGGCTTTCCTCCAAAACCTGTACGATAGCTTCCCTCCGCTCGGAGAACCTCGGAACCTTTATCGTCCTCAGACGCTCCACGACATCTGCCGCCAGCCTCTCGGCAACCTCCACGGCCACATCGTTGGAAATCAGCTGGAGCTTGAAGTTCTCTACGTTCTTCGCTATCTCGCTTTCCGAGAGCGTCGTCGTCTTCATCCTTTCGGCAAGGCTTGCGAAAGCTTTCTTGATGCCCTCCAGCATTACTCAGTCCTCGCGCTCTCCAACAACCTTCTCAGCTCTGCGGCCCTATTGAGGTGTTCCTGCAGCCTTTGTAGGTATGCCTCCTTCACGCGTACCAGCTCGTCCTTCCTCTTCAGTATTATCTGGTGGCCCTCCTCTAGGGACTTTGTGACCACGACGCCGGCTCCAACGCTTACCTCCATCTTCTCGGTAGAGGTTATGGTGCCGTGGACGAAGTTGCCGCCGCCTATGGGTATCAAGACCTCCATTCCGCCCCCAGACCTCTTCATCTCCTCTATGATGGATATGGCGTTCTCGTGCTCCCTCAGCGCCGCATCGAGCGTCGCTATCCTGAGCTGGAACTCGTTGACTATCTGCTCTATTATCTGGAGCTCCGCGACCGCCCTGGCGAGCTGCTCCCTCGTCGCCATCGCCCAGACCTCCAATAACGGCATACAATCCAACGTAATAACTTTAGCTTTAACAGTTATGGCTACGCTATGTAGTAGAGCTTCTGCCTTGCATCCCGGAGGAGCGGCTTCCTCTTCACCATCCCCTTCCCTATAAGCAACGCCAAGGCCTGCCTCATCGTCCTGTCGGGCAGCATGGTCTTCCTCACGAGCTCCCTATGCGTAAGCGGCCCCTCGTACTCAAGCGTCTTCAGGATTAGCTTGGCGCTCGGCGGTATCTTCAGCAATTCCTCGGCGAGCTGGACCTTCTTCGCCATCTTCTCTAGGACGTAGGAGCTGCCCGGGAGCCTAACAAGCCGCGCCGGTACCTCGTGCCTCTTGACCTCTACCTTGCTCTCTACCTTCAGCCTAACCGTACCGTCTATGACGACCTCGCACCTCGCCCTAGAGTGTATGCCGTTTATGAGGATCTTAGAGTCGTCCGGTACGACCAACGGCCTCCTCGTCACGTCCAAGGAGTTTACGGGCACTATCACGAACACTCTCGCCTTGTGCGCCACCATGGGTCCGCCGGCGGATAGCGCATAGGCGCTCGAGCCCAGCGGCGTCGAGATTATCACACCATCGCTATAATCCCTCCACACGATCTCCTCGTCTACCGTTAGCGTGTACTCCATTATGGTAGCGCTCCTCGAAGGGAAGATCGCAGCTTCGTTCACGGCTGGCGGGACGCTTTTGCCGTCAACGGAGACGGAGAGCCTCGTGCTTTCCTCCACGAAGTACCTCTTTTTTTGGACGCTCTCAAGCGCCTTCGGGAGATCGTTTATGGATACTTCTGTCAAAAACCCCTTGGTCTCCGTCTCGCATACGCCTAGTATGGGAACGTGCTTAGAGCCAAGCTCATGGAAGGCCATTAGAACGTCGCTATCCGTTCCTACGACGAGGGCGATGTCGTTCTCCGAATACTCGATGTCGGCTAAGCTTTTTAGAGCCCTGTACTCCATGTCGAAGGATTCTATGGTTGCACAGACGTCTGAGGCTAGTTTTTCTGACCTGCTTGGTATCCTAACGTAGAGCAAAGCCCCGCACCGGTCCTCAGCCATTGAGACCCTTTAGCCGCCAGTTATAAAGCCTTAGACAGTTCCCGGTCCTGTCCAGCACAAGCCTCCACGGAGGGAGGCCTGCTCACTTTTAAACTCGTGAGGAAATCTTGATCCTTTACCGATCGGATGGGGAAAGTCCCCACATCTAAGGTCTTCTACCTGCTCCCTTCGGGTCTTTATCGTAGTACACGCATCCAGACATCAAATTTTCATATCCGAAACCGTCGACTATGCGCCCTTACCTGATCTTTGCCGGTAAGGAGAGGTTCCTGTCAGCTATGACGGATGGGTGGTGCGGGTCGACGAGTATGACCTCGTACCACTTGTAGAGGCCGTCGCTCGCTACCCAGTAGGCGCCGAGCGGGTATAGGTTCGGATACCTCTTCCTTACCCTGTTCAAGGCCTCCTCCTTCATGGATACGTTGACCTTATGCTTCACGACCCCGAGGGCCTTCGGCCTCCTACCAGACCTTGGCCTCGGCCTCGCAAAGCCTCCCTTCCTCACCCTTACCCTAACGACGACATAACCCTGCTTGTCCCTGTAGCCGAGGCTCCTCGCCCTATCGAGCCTAAGCGGCTTATCGACCCTTACGATTGCAGGCTGCCTGCGCCACTCGATTACCCTCTTCTTCATGAGCTGCTTTAACTCCTCCGGCTTCTCCCTCCAAAGCTTCGAAAGCCGTGCGTAAACGCCCGTCATGCCGCAAACCCTACGCTCGATTTTTCTTACGGTCGATTTTGATACCATTTAATAAGCTTATCAGCCGCTTCTACCACCGCATACCTTGACCATGAGGGTTCTCAGCGTGACGGCCAGGGCCATATGCCATGCGACGGAGGACGAGGGTAAGGTGCTCAAAGCCCTCGAGAACGTTTTGGGCAGCATAGACGGGGCACGCCTTAGGAGGGAGCAGCTGACCGGCCATTACGGAGACCCGATACGCCTTTTCACCTTAGAATTGTTAGACGAGGATAAGGCCAGGGCGGTTCTGGAAAACCTGAAGAGAAGCTTGAGCGTACCCGAGAAGCTTACGCTCGTATCCGAGGCGTTCGAGGATAAGGGAGGGGAGGGCATACTCTACGTTAGGCTTGACAAGCAGTGTGCGTACCTAGGAAGGCTGAAGCTCTCGGAAAGGGATGCCATAAGGCTCGAGGTTAGGATCGTCGGAAGCCTGGACGATCTGAAGGAGGAGATGGGTGTTCAGTAGTGGGCAAAAGGAAGTTCGTCGACTTCTGGATAAGGCCTAACGATGCCGACGCTCTAAAGGAGATGTGCAAAAGGGCATTCGAGCTTGGATACTCAGCGCTCGTCGTAGAGGTTCCAAAAAATATGTCGGAAGGGTTGGAGAGTAGCTTCTACGAGTACGGCTTGGAGTTCTACAAGAAAGCCGTCGTGTCTGCGAGGACTAGGGGCGATGTGCTAGAAGCGGCGGCAAGGCTCAGGCATAACTACGATGTGCTAACGGTACACTGCTTGACAAGGGATGCTGCCCTAGTAGCCCTGAGGGACGGAAGGGTTGACACGGTTGCGTTTAGGCCGAACGGCTTCATGGCATTCGATAGGCACATGCTATCCGTAACGCGAAACCCAATAGAGCTTACGCTCGCGGATGCTACGTCCGATAAGGCTACGCTCCAAAAGATTAGGGCGCTCGTTCAATTTATCAACTTAAAAGGCCTGAGCGTCGTCTTTTCTTCCTGCGCCTCCAAACCCGTGGAGCAGAAGGGGCCCCTCGAGGTCGCATGCCTCCTGAACGTGCTGGGTCTTAACTTCGAGCGCTCGCTGGATGCGCTTTCCAGCATACCGTCCAACATACTTGCAAGAAACAGGGCTAAGCTATCGGGCAAAATGCTCCAAGAGGGCGTTTGGCTTGCCGAGGATTAGGCACCGGTACGTCTTCCTAAGGGCTTTTCCAGAGGACGTCGTGCTAGATAAGTCCGACGTCTGGAGGGCAATACAGTCGAGCCTCCAGTACCTCGTCGGAGCTTTAGGGTATGCAGACGTTAACCCTTACCTAGTTAGAATGCAAAAAAATTGGATCGTGATAAGGTGCAACTCGGAGCACGTCAGGAAGCTGATAGCCGCCGTAACCCTAATCAAAGACGTTGGGGGAAAAACCCTCTCCCTCGACGTCCTAAAAGTTTCAGGGACGCTAAGGGCTCTGCTTAGAAAGATTAAACACTAAATAAGACCATGCCGTTTTGTATGGTGTTATGAGGATAGCCGTAGGAAGCGACGAGAGGACAAAGCTGACGGACTTCGTGGTTGAAGAGTTGAAGAGGAGAGGCCATACTGTCAAGCTCTGCGGTGCCCTATCCAAGGGTTTTGCACCGTGGCCGGACGTTGCTTTAGAGGTTGCGGAGAGCATCCTCAAGGGAGAGGCGGACGAAGGGATACTGTTCTGCTGGACTGGGACCGGCGTCACGATAGCGGCCAACAAGGTTCCGGGCATAAGGGCAGCCCTATGCAGCAGCAGCGAAATCGCTAGGGGCGCAAGGAAGTGGAACAAGCCCAACGTTCTTGCGATGAGCCTCTCGGAGACGACCGAGGAGGAGGCAAAGAAGATACTGGATGCTTGGTTCTCGACGGATTTCGACCCCTCCGAGGAAGAGAACGTGAGGAAGCTTGAGGAGATAGAGAGGAAGTATTCAAAGAGGTAAGCCAGCTGTTTCCGAATAGATAGATTTATGACGTTTTAGAGTATACTCTTATCATGGAAGTAGTTCTTGGCGTACCGTTCGATTACGATGCTAGCAACGAGGTAAAGAAGCTTCTAGAAGATTTTAGAAACATGATTAACTTTTGCATAGAGTATGCATTCAAGAAAAGAATCACGTCTTTTGCAAAGCTTAGGAAAGGCATATATAAAGAATGGAAAAGGCGTTGGGATTATTCAAAGCATTTTTGTCATTCAGCTTGCAAAATAGCTTTAGCAATCCCTTTAAGAAAGATGTAGACCTTTCTAATCTAACGTTACAGCCGTAAGCTCAAACCCTCACGTCCTTAGGTTCGATACAAGGCTGAGAACCGTCCACACGACGTACTTCAACATCATCAGGAACGTCCAGAGGCTGAGAAAGTTTAAGCCCAAGACGGCGAAAAGGTTGCTGAAAAGTATTCTGGCAGAAGGAGGCGTAAAGTCATGGAGGAGTGCCACAAGATAGCGAGGAGAATCGTTGACTTCGCCAAGGAGCACAAAATGGGCATCATCATGGAGGACCTAAAATGGATAAGGCAACGGATAAACTACGACAGGATGCTGAACCGAAGGTTACATTCGTGGAACTTCAGGAGGCTCCAATCCTACATCGAGTACAAGGCCAAACTCAAAGGTTTGCCAGTTGTATATGTAAGTCCAAAAGGGACTTCGAGCCTATGCCTGATATGTGTGGAAAGCTAGCACCGAATGGGCATAGGCTTCTAAAGTGCGAATGCGGATATGAAAACGATAGAGACATAACTGCATGTCTAAACATGCTCAGGATGAGGGGAGCGCCGTTGCCCCCGAAAGCCCTCCATGAGCCTCTAACGGTAGAGGTGAGGGGGAAGGGATGAGAATCTACGAATCCCACAACGGCATAGCTACCTTAGCTCCTTCAGCATGGAATCCACGCAGTACCTTGGAAACTCCGCGAGCATGGCCTTGTACCGGGAATCGGGTATCAAAGGGCTTGAGGTGATCTCTTTTGCCCTCGCTATATAATCCCTGATCTCCTTTACGAATATGCCATCCCCCTTTATGCTGAAGGAGACCTTTGGTAGGATCGCGCGAAGGTTGCCGGTCTTTGTGGCCACGTAAAGCTGTCTTACAGTCTCCTCGAATTGCCTGAGCATAAAGATGGGGAGGTTCAGGCCTCTTTTCCCCCTCGCTATCTCAACGTAATCGTCTGCCAGCTGGTAGGCCATCCCTACCATCTCGCCGTACTCCCTCATCAGCTTCCTTACGTCCTCGCCGGAGCGTGCGAGCACCGCTGCGCTCTCGGCGGCAGCGGCGAAGAGCGCGGCGGTTTTCTCCTTGGCTATCCTCGCGTATAGCTTTTTAGAGAACGGTTCTCCTGAGAATATCTCTTCCAGCACGCCAGTAGAAGCATCGTTCCATGCCTTGAGGAATATCTTGGCAAGCTCGATCCCCTTATCGAGTATCGTCTGGAACGCAAGGTTGATGATCCTGTGCCCCTGTATGACCGCGCTCGCTATACCTATCTGCCTCCAGAGCGCAGGCTTACCCCTCCTTTCGACGTCGCCGTCGATTATGTCGTCGTGGATCAAGCTTGCGTTGTGTGCCAACTCCAGGGCACAGGCAACGTCAAGCGCCGCATCCCTGTCTTTTCCTCCGAGCGCATCGTAAACGAGCATAAGTAGGGTAGGCCTCAACCTCTTCCCGCCAGAAAGAACGTTGCCTATGACGATTCTGTCGCTCCTATTCTTGATCTTCTCCGAGAGCTTCCTGTCTATCTCAGCCCTCGTTACCCTGACGTACTCAGCCAGGTCAGCCCATCCTAAGGCCTCCAAACTCTTACAACCAGCCTTCTTCTGTCCTAAATGCTGAAGATGAATAGCCTCCTATTAAGTTATACAACGCTGTAAGCCCATGGACTCCCCGTCTCCTGGCTTCCTGCCCAACGCCTCTAGGCGGTCATGGGCTTACATTATACTGCCTCTAAGCCCCAACGCCCCAGCTTTACTGGGTGCTTTTCACCAAACACGTGCCCTCGGGCTGACGACAAAAAGCTGGAGGAAAACATAAGCGTTCGCTTTTAGACGCTGGAGCGTGCTGGACTCCAGAACGTTGCCAAAGATACCTCGGCTGTCGCCTCTATCGCTCCTTTGGAAAGAGGTTGCCACAGTTGGTGAGAAGGCCCACATGCTTGGGTATACCATGGATCGCCCTCAAGATTTTAAATTCTCTGATCCGTTCGCCCGTATGCGGCTGGATATACAAAACCCGAATAAGCCTCCGGCCAGGAATAGTTAGGAGAGGCTCGGCAGGCATACGGCATCTCCGTATGGGGAAGTCATTTACGGGCTCTGGCCTATTGTCATCATGCTTAGGCCTTGGCCATCATCAGGCACTACCCTTTCGGGTCGAACCCGCCCCGTACGTCTCCTCCTGCCTTTCGAGCCTAGGGTCATCCGTACAGGGAAATTCCCCACATCTCAAGCTTAACGCATCACCCATTCTGTCCGCGCTTTTACGACAATCCGCTCAAGACCCATGCCTGTTTATGTCTTTAATTGTTTCCTACGGCGCGGCGGCGCACCCTACCCCCTAGGACGAAGATGCAGCCTATGAGGGCTACGAACGACCGATGGAGGCCTTCAGCCGGCGTGGTGTGTCAAGGCTTTAGAGATGCCTGTTCAGCCTGACCTCTATCTGCCTTTTCGGCACAGCACCGACTATCATGTCGACCGGCTGCCCATCCTTGAAAACTATCAGCGTGGGTATGCTCATTATACCGAACTTTGCAGCAGTCATCGGATTCTCGTCTACGTTGAGCTTCCCGAAAGCTATCCTGCCTGCGTAATCCTTTGCGAGCTCTTTGACGATGGGCGCAATCATCCTGCATGGTGCGCACCATTCTGCCCAAAAGTCTACAACGGCCAGCCTGTTGTTCGAGACGAATTCGTCAAAGTTCTCGTCAGTAAGGGTAACGGGCTCTGGGGGCGTACGCGTGGCAAAGCTCTTTTCGGCTCCAGACATCCTACTCATGATCTCGGCGAGCTTGCGCTGCTTGATTTTTTCAAGCTCATCGTCGTACATTACAACTAAAGCCGAATGCCCCTGTTAATAAACTATTCATCCGGCAGTTTGTAAGCACCAATCTCGGACGGGCGCGTCTTGAAAATAGCTTCCACGCCATAACCGAGCTCCCTGATACGGTCTACAACGTAACCCAAGGCCTCTTCTATCACGCCTGAGTGCCTGGATATGCTGTACCATAAAATCCTGGAGGGCCCGGCTCCGCTTATCGTCTCGGCTACACCGTACTCTTTGAATAAGTGAAGCTTCTCCTCCTCCAAGAATCTCCAATCTATGCCATTCCCGTACACCCGAGAATCGGCCCTAGCCTTCTCTACGACCATATCCCAAGCTATGTTCTTCAGGATGCACTCTACGTCGCCCGTGATGAAGCCCGCGGATACCGCGGCGACTCTGGAAACGTTCTCGACCATAGCTTCCCTAGGGATGAGCCTAGGAACAACGCTCCTTGCCTCCTCCGTCGACCTCTTCTCGACCCTCGGGACTATGACGATAGTCCCTAGGTCTGGCGGTGGTCTGAAACTGTAAACACGCGGCATGCCCGTTACGTAATCCTTAACCACTATGTTGAAACCTCCGCACACCGATGCGGATACGTTGTCCATATGCCCTTCCGGCTCGCCGTGCGAAGCGTAGTAGACCAATTCATCCTTCGGGAGCGCCAAGGACAACAACTCGTTCGCCGCTACGACGGCGCCCGCAGCCTCGGCACCCGAGAGCCCAAGACCCTTTCTAGGGGGTATGTCGACATGGACGACCATCTCGAAACCCTGCTCGATGCTACGCTCGGCCATGAGCCTCTTGAGGGCCTTGCAGCCGGAGTGGAACTCCGGGTTAGCCTGAATAGCCTCTCCGTATCTACCCTTTACCGTGAGCTTGATCCCGTCGCCGCTTGTTGACGATAGGCTTACCCTTAGCGACGGCTCTTTGAGCGCTACGGAAAGCACGTCGAAGCCCGGCCCTAAGTTGGCAGAGCTGGAAGGAACCCATACCGTTACGACGTCCCGCCCCCTCATGCTCGTGCATAACCGCCAGCGGGAAGTATCTAAGCATAATCGTGAGGGGTTCTGGTCTACACAATCATCAGGCCTTGTCTTCCTCTGAGCTCATGGGAAGCCCGCATAGCCCTAGCAGATGGGAGGGAGTGTAAATAAAAATGCTCGATGCTATGCTGAGGCTAAGGTGCAGCACTTCCCGCCAAGGATGCCGATTCGACACTTTTATACATCCAAAAACGGGCTTGAGCTTATTTTGGCTTAGAACGTTGTTTCTCACAAAACGTTCTAGATTTTGCGTTGAACACTTTTATGCAGTAATTATTAAATACAATCGGTCTTCGTACATGTGCTAAGGTTGCGGGGCATGTGCCTTTGGCAGTAAGCAGGTATACGAGCGGGCAGCGTTCAAGGGGTTACGCACCGACCTCTCGCCGCTTGAAGTTTTTATTAACTTAAGCGAGTGCTACGAGTATGCGTACCTGATAGAGTTTGCAAACCCAAGTTGCAGGGTTGCTCGAAAGTGCTTAGTTGGCTTTGACCCTTTGAGGACCCTTACGCTCAAGGACGGCGAGTGTGTTGTCAAGTCTCCCGAGGGCATTGTACGGGAAAGAACGTACGACCCGTTACAGGCATTGAGGGACTTTGTGGGCCCGGTACGCCGTGACGGTACTGGGCTTAGCTTTGTTGGGGGCGCCGTTGGTTACGTATCCTACGACTTTGTTAGGTACTTGGAAAGGTTGCCCAAAAACACGATCGACGAGCATGGCTTTCCTGATATGGAGTTCGGGGTGTACTACGACGGGCTGCTCTTTGACGTAGAGGACGGAAGGGCGTGCTACTACTACATCGGAAGGGATAGGCTCGACGAGGTTGCGCCTTTGCTATCTAGGAGGCCTAGCCAACAGTTCCTATACCATACAGAGCTTAGACCAAACATAAGAAAGGAAGATTTCATGTCCATGGTGGAGGCTGCGAAAGATTACATAGCTGCCGGCGACGTGTTCCAAGTAGTCCTTTCGAGGAGGTACGAATTCTATGTGAAAGGGAACGTCGTCTTGCTTTATTCAGCTCTACGGAGGCTCAACCCATCCCCCTACATGTACATCTTGAAGATGGGCAGGCGATACCTCGTTGGCTCTAGTCCTGAGGCGCTCGTTAGGGTCCATGGAAACATCGTCGAAACCCTTCCCATCGCCGGCACGAGGCCTCGCGGTAACGAAAGGGAGCTGCTCAACGACCCAAAGGAGCTTTCGGAGCACATGATGCTCGTCGACCTCGCGAGGAACGACCTCGGCAGGGTCTCAAAGTTCGGTAGCGTCCGGGTCCTGGAGCTGAAAAGTTTGCACAAGTATAGCCACGTCCTACACATGGTCTCAAGGATCGTCGGCGAACTAAGGGAAGGCTACGATTGCTACGACGCGCTTAGGGCCGTTTTTCCGGCAGGTACGGTAACAGGCGCGCCAAAGCTTAGGGCCATGGAGATCATAGAGGGGCTGGAGCCTACAAGAAGGGGGCCGTACGCTGGCTCTGTAGGCTACGTGTCATTCAACGGCAACTCCGACTTTGCGATAGCTATCAGGACGATGTTCGTAAACGATGGCAGGGCTTTCATCCAAGCTGGCGCCGGCATAGTCGCCGAATCGAAAGCGGAAAACGAGTGGAAGGAGACAGAGTACAAACTCGCCCCGCTCGTGGAGGCTTTAAAAATATCCGGCGGCGATGGGGATGAGGGTCCTAATAGTAGACAACTATGATTCCTTCGTTTACAACCTTGTCCAGTATGTGGGCGAGCTAGGCGGCAAGCCTTTTGTTTACAGGAACGACGAAATAACTTTAGAGCGCATCAAGAAGCTGGAGCCCGATAGGATAATAATATCGCCGGGTCCCGGGCATCCACAAGACCCGAGGTACGTAGGGTCGTGTATCGAGATAATCAGGGAGCTAGGCCCAAGGATACCCACGCTCGGCGTTTGCTTAGGGCATCAGAGCATAATCTACGCCTTCGGGGGCAAGATCGTAAGAGCTAAAAGGCCAATGCACGGAAAGACCAGCACGATCATACATGATGGCATGGGCGTTTTCAAAAACGTCAAGAACCCTCTAAGGGTTGCCAGGTACCATTCCCTCTGCGGGGATAAGGGATCCCTGCCATCATGCCTCGCCGTTACGGCCGTATCGCTCGACGACTACGAAATAATGGGCGTCCGTCACGTGAAGTACCCTATAGAGGGCGTGCAGTTCCATCCGGAGTCTGTGATGAGCGAGGAGGGTAAGAAGATCCTAAAGAACTTCTTGGAAGGTTTTTGAAATGTTCGTGGACATCGTTAAGAAGCTCGTTGATGGGCAAAACCTTAGCTACGAGGAGGCTGAGGAGGCTATGAGGGAGATAGTGGATGGTAACGTTACCGACGCCCAGCTCGCGAGCTTTCTAACGGCCCTCAGGATGAAGGGCGAGACGGTCGTGGAGCTAACGGCCCTCGCGAAGGTTATGAGGGAATGCTGTCGCAAAGTTAGGCCTAGAATAAGCGGAAGGCTCATAGACATGTGCGGGACCGGCGGTGACAGCATCAAAACATTCAACATAAGTACCGTCGCGGCCTTCGTGGTCGCTGGAGCAGGCGTTAGGGTGGCAAAGCACGGGAATAGGGCAGTTTCCGGCAAGTGCGGCAGCGCCGATCTGCTCGAAATGCTTGGTTTGAAGCTTGAGCAGGAGCCAGAGTCTGTCGAAAGGGCCATCGAGGAGGTCGGCATAGGTTTTATGTTCGCGCCGCATTTCCATCCTGCCATGAAGAACGCTCAGCGGGTTAGGGGTGAGATAGGGATAAGGACAACGTTCAACGTTATCGGGCCGCTAGCGAACCCGGCCGGCGTAAACGCCCAGCTCCTGGGTGTATGCGATGGGAGAATACTGAACAAGATGGCACATACTCTGATGAACCTAGGGTGCGAGGAGGCCTTCGTCGTTCACGGCCTTAACGGTTTGGATGAGGTGTCAACAATGGGTAAGACAAGGGTCGCCTGGTTGAGGGGCATGGAAGTTAAGATGCTGGAGGTGGTGCCAAGAGATTTTGGCGTTAAGCCATGTAGGCGGGAAGACCTGGAGATTAGAACGCGGGAGGAAGCGGCGCGGATAGCGTTCATGGTCCTGAACGGTAGAACCGGCCCGAAGGCTGACGCCGTCCTCGTCAACGCAGCCCTTGGCATAATCCTGGGAGGGCGGGCGGACAACTTTGTCGAGGGCATGGAGCTGGCAAGGGAGTCCCTGGATAGCGGAAAGGCATACAAAAAGTTGAAGGAGCTGGTGAAGCTCAACGGCGACCCATCCAAACTCGAAAGGATGGAGGAAACGCATGGCAGGCTTTCTTGAAGTCTTGGTCAAAAAGTCCATCGAGCGCGTGAAGAACGGCTATTACTCCATAGATTACTCCGTAAAACCTCCAAAGCCACTAAGCCTGAAGGATGCGATGCTTACCTGCAAATTCGTCCCCATCGTAGCTGAGTTGAAGCAGGCATCTCCAACCATGAGGAGGCGTGTGCATGCTGACGTCAAAGCGGTGGCTAGAGCCATGGAGCGCGGAGGAGCCGTTGGCGTATCGGTTTTGACGGAGAGCGATTTCTTTAACGGCTCGTTAGAAAATCTAAGGATTGTCAGGGAAACCGTCAGCATACCCGTACTCATGAAGGACATAATCGTTAGCGACGTGCAGCTGGATGCGGCATCGAGGTTGGGAGCTAATGCAGTCCTGTTGATCAAGAGGGTTTACGACCAAAGGATGTGCGACGAAGATTTGGATGAGATGATAAAAACGGCTCACTCGTTGGGCCTCGAGGTGCTTTTGGAGACGCATACCGAGGAGGAGTTTATTTCTGGCATGGATACGGAGGCTGACATGCTCGGGATAAACAATCGTGATTTGGAGACGCTAAGGGTGGACCTCGGCGTTTCTGAGCGCATACTCAAAAACTTAAAGGCTAAGCGTAAACCCATCGTATGCGAGAGCGGTATAAAAGGTCCTGAGGACGTCGTCCTGCTGAAAAACCTCGGCGCGGATGCTTTCCTGGTTGGGACGTACATAATGACTTCGACGGACGTCGAGGCAAGGGTAAGGGAGCTTGTGAGGGTTTATGACGTACGTTAGGGTAAAAATTTGCGGTATAACCCGTGAGCAAGACCTATTGGATGCCGTAAACGCTGGTGCTGATGCCGTAGGGTTTGTCGTCGCATCGCCGCTCTCGCCGAGAAACCTGACGTACGAAAGGGCTAGGGAGCTTATAAAAAAGGTGCCGGTCTTCGTGGACAGCGTTCTCGTGACCGTTACGTCGGATGTCGAAGAGATTCTTAGAGTTTGCAACATGCTCAACCCCTCTGCCCTACAAATACATAGCGATCTTTTGGACGCTAAAAGTTTGCGGGAGGCCTTTCCAAGCATCAAGTTGATAAAAGCCTTCGATGCTCGTGAAATCCATGACCCTGGACGTCTGAAGAATTTGTTGAATTGTTTCGACGCTTTTCTTCTCGACTCGCTCGTCGGAGGGTACGGTGGTCAAGGAAAGGTCCACGATTGGGAGAATGGAAGGAGGCTTGTCGAGTGCCTCTACCCTAAGCCGCTGATACTCGCAGGCGGTCTAACGCCTGAAAACGTGTCGGATGCAATACATAAGGTGAGGCCATATGCCGTCGACGTATCGTCTGGCGTCGAAATTAGCCCGGGGATAAAGGACAGAAAGAAGGTTTTCGAGTTCGTAAAGAATGCCAGGCGGGCTGAGGATTATTGAGCATGCGGAAAATCGTGGAGAAAAAGAAATTCCTTGTTGCCTACATGACCTTAGGGTACCCGACGCGTGACGCGTTCATGGAGTACTCCGATATACTCAAAAGCTCTGGAGCCGATATATTGGAGCTTGGCATACCGCCGAGGGTTGCCTTTTACGACGGTGCAAGCATAAGGACGTCCTACTGGAGGGCAAAGGAGAATGGCATAAATAGGGAAGCGGCGCTGGAAATCGCTGGCAATGTGGATGCGACCAAGATTATTCTGTGCTATCTAGGTACTGCCGGAGAGCTGGCCGGGTTCATGCGCTCCGTAGCAAGGACTGGGGCCTCGGGCGTTCTCATACCTGACCTGGGCATGGTCTCCCCTGAAGCTTTGGTGTCGTATGCAAAGGCCAGCGATGCGGCACGCCTCGAAAAGGTTTTCTTCGCAAACTACAATTATCCGGATGGAACGATCAAGACCATGGCGAGCCATAACCCTGCATTCATCTACGTTGGGCTTTCCCCGATTACGGGCGAGGTGGCTTACGTGGACCCGACGAAGTCCATCATGAGGGCGAGGGGGTTGATAGGCGGCATACCTCTGGCGGCAGGCTTCGGTATAAGAGAACCGCGCTATGCGAAGATGTTGGCGGGCATGGTTGACGGTATAGTCGTAGGAAGCGAGCTAGTCAACATAATAGAGGAGAACGTCGCGAGCGTCGCAAGGAAGAAGGTAGCCGACTTTATAACGTCGCTCAAGTCTGTTCTGGAGGATGCGTCACTAGAGCTTGATTCTGAGTAGTGCTTTGAGTACCGCCCTTCCTGCTTTTTCGACATAAGGCTTAAGGTACTCGGCATCCACCATCGGGGTCATCTCGGCCAAGTTGTCGCTTATGAGGAGCATGGCGCCTGTCTTTACACCCCTTAGCATCCCGAGGCCGAATATTGTAGCGCACTCCATCTCGACGGATACATAACCCTTGCCAGACCATTTCTTGACGAACTCAGGATCCTCGGCATAGAATGCATCGCTAGAGAACACGGGACCTATATGGTACGTCAGCCCCTCTTCCTTGGCGGCGTTAACCAGCTCGCACGTCACGTCGAAGCTGGGAACTGGCGTTATGTGAGCATCGGGTATGTACTGCGCCAGAGCTCCCCCTAAGTATGCCGCTCCTGTTGGGATCACGACCTCGCCGACCTTCATGTGCCTTAGAAAAGCGCCCGTCGTTCCGAGCCTAACGATGGCTTTAGCACCAAGCATGACAAGCTCCTCGAAGACTATCGCGGACGATGGCCCGCCGACGCCATGACAGGAAACGGTTATGGGCGTACCGTTAAAGTAGCCCGTGTAGGTCAAGAAGCCACGGTTCTCGTTAACGAGCCTTGCGCCCTCTAGCATTCTAGAAAGTTGAACGACCCTGGCCGGGTCCCCTGCGACCACGGCCCTCTCGGCTACGTCGCCCCTCGCGGCTTTTATGTGCTGCGGCTGGCCGATCATGCCCATGCTTAATTGGGTGGATGTATAAAAAATTCACTCTACGACCCAGCGTTGAGATGGGACGGATTTATAAGAGCCCCAGCAACCGAATACCGTAGGGAAAAACTCTTTAAGAGATGCTTAGTTAAGAATATACTCTAGGGATGAGTACGCTGCTGGCCGACATAGAGGAGGAGCTAAAGTTTTGCCAATTCTCCGTGGAGAGCGAGAGTAGGCTCGAGCTCGTGGTAGAGATCCTCCAGGAGGTCAGCTCAAAGCTTGAGGACATTATGCTCAAGCAAAAGCTTACGGAGAGCGAGCTGGAGACCGCTAAGAACCTTTACCAAAAGGCAAGGCTGCTGCTGCATAGGGCTCAGGCCATCCTAAGCATGAGGGATAAGGAGCAGGAGAAGTTCCTCCCGAAAAGGGTTTAAAAATTTAATTATGTTTTTGGAGCGCTAAGTGACGGCCATGGAGGACCTTCTAAATTATGCCGTCGATTATGCCATGAAGGTTGGTGCCTCTTATGCGGAAGCAAGGTACCAATCTGACTATTTCGAGGAGTTCACGCTGAGGAACGGCGTTCCCGAGGCACCGGCCTTCGGCAAGAGCAGGGGCTTATCCGTAAGGGTCATCGTTTCTGGCTCCATGGGTTTTGCATCGACGAACATGATGAGGAGGACGGACGTAAGGGATGCCGTAGCAAAGGCCGTTACGCTCGCGAAGGCCTCCTCGAGGGCCGTAAAGAATGCCATAAGGATGGCTGACGCTAAGTCCACGAAAGCAGAGTACGTCATCAAGCCAAGGGTAAAGCCAGAGTACGTCGATCCCGACTCGAAGGTTGAGCTGCTTAAGGAGGTTGACGGAAGGAGCGTCTCAGCAGCTTCCCGCGACGGCGTAAAGCTTCCGACGAGGTTCCTCAGCATCGGCTACATGATAACCGAGAAGCACGTAGTTACTTCAGAGGGCTCGAGCGTCCGTAGCCGCATACCGAGGAGCATGTTCTCCTACATGCTGACAGCGGCAAAAGCCGGAAAAGGAACAGTTCAGAGGTTCGAGAACATGGGGGAGTCCGGAGGCTGGGAGAGGGCGGAGAGGTGGGCCCTCGACGAGAGGGTTCCTGAGGAGGCGAGCAAGCTCGCCAAGATCCTGACGGAGGCCGTCGAGCCTCCTACGGACACGCTCGACGTCGTGCTGGGGCCTGAGCTCGTGGGGATAATCTGCCACGAGTCTGCTGGACATCCCTTGGAGGCCGATAGGGTCCTTGGGAGGGAGGCGGCGCAGGGCGGCGAGACTTACGTGACACGGGAGCTTATCGGCGAACGGATAGGCTCGGAGCACGTTACGATCGTTGATGACCCGAGGCTGCCGAACTCCTTCGGCTACTACCTTTACGATGACGAGTGCGTCGAGGCAAGGGAGAGGGTACTCATCGAGGGAGGAAGGATAAACGAGCTGCTGCACAACAGGGAAACGGCGGCAGAGTTTGGAACGCTCAGCAACGGGTCCTCGAGGGCGAGCCTTTACGACGTCGAGCCGATAGTCCGTATGGCCAACACTTACATGAAGCCCGGAGACCACTCGCTCGAGGAGTTGATAGAGGGCGTCAGGTATGGCGTTTACATAAGCTCCTACATGGAGTGGAACATAGACGACAGGAGGTGGAACCAGAGGTACGTTGGGCTGGAGGCCTACCTCATAAGGAACGGCAGGCTTGTTTCTATGTTAAGGAACGCGACCATCGAGCTGACGACGAAGGGCCTTTACTCCTCGATCGACGCCGTCGGCAAGGACGTAAGGTTCTATGCCGGGTACTGCGGCAAGAGCGAACCCATGCAGAGCTTGCCCGTCTGGTTCGGCGGTCCGGCCATAAGGCTGAGGGGCGTAAGGCTCGGCAGGTCGCCGCCGTCGGATGGTTAACCAACAGCTCCGCCTTGGCCTTAAAGGCCTACGAACGGCTCTCTGGGCAACGGCATCGGAAGCCTTGCGGCCTGAAGTTTGTTGGTTGGGCAGCAGGCATGGGAGGGGCTCTCGGGATTCTCGGCTATGGTAGCATTCGTGAGCCGCCCGCCGCTGTAGCCGTGGGCCTACTCCAAGCCCGTTTACCGGATCTAAAGTTAAAGGCCAGGGCTTTCTGGGCAAAAGTGATAAGGGCCTCGACGCTCTACCCTACAAACTGGGAAGAGAGGGTGTAACGATGTCGTTCTTGGAGAGATACGCTGAGCTTAGGAGGAAAAAGGGCAGTATACTCTGCATATCGCTTGACGTGAAGAGGACGGGAGGGTCTAGGAAGGAATACGTCGAGAGGCTAAAGCGGCTCGTGGAGCGGATTGCGCCCTATGCCATAGCCTTCAAGGTTAACGAGAACTACACCAGGCACCTAAGCATGGAGGACCACCAAGAGATAACGCAGCTCTGCAAAGAGGTCGGCGCATTGACGCTGTACGACTGTAAGCTTTCGGACATAACGAGCACGGCTACGATGGGCATCGGAATGGTTAGAGACATGGGCTACGACGGTCTTACGGTAAACCCGATTTTCGGAAACCTAAGCCAATTGACGGAAGCAGCCCACAGCCTGGGGCTTGGAGTATTCTCCGTCGTTCTGCCTTCAAACCCTGAGTCCGTAAGGCTGTTCAAGCTGGAGGTCGGCGGTAGAAGGCTTTTTGAAATCCTTGCAGAAGACGCGAGGGCATCGGGAGCCGACGGCCTCGTCGTCAGCGCGACGGAAACAGCCTCAGCAGAAGACGTAAGCGCCGTAAGGAATGCCGTTGGCGAGGATCCTATAATGCTCTTTCCTGGCATAGGTGCGCAGGGCGGTGACCTAGAGAAGGCAATCGTTTATGGCGGCTGGAACGTACTGGTAAACGTCGGCAGGTCCATAATAGAATCCAACGAGCCAGAAAAAGCAGCTGCCGAATACAGGGAGGCCTTAACCGATGCCTGGATACGCATAAACGCCGCTCGGGAGATACTAAGGACGCCAGGCGTATATAGGTACTCGCCGGACAAGCCCTTCGTACTATCCAGCGGGAAGGAAAGCGACTACTACGTAGACATCAGGTCCCTTTACTCGCACCCAGGGCCGAGGAGCAGGATAGCAGAGCTTATGCTCGTGAAGATAAGCCTAGAGGGGAACAACGACTTCGACAAAGTGGCCACGACGGAGACGGCCGGCATACCCATGGCATCGATAGTCGCAGACAGGCTGTCCAAAGGGCTGGTGTACGTCAGGCATAAGGAGAAGGGTTACGGCACTGGAAGGAAGGTAGAGGGCGTGGTGCAGCGTGGGGATAGGATAATCTGCGTCGATGATTTAACGACAACGGGCGAGACGGCGGAGGCTTGTGTCAGGGCTGTGTCGGAGCTGGGCGGCATCGTGCTGGCATACTACGTCGTGTTCGACAGGGAGGAGGGCGCGGCGGAGAGGCTGAGGGACGTCGGCGTAAAGCTACGCCCCCTCACAAACACGTCCACGCTCAAGGACCTCATGACAAAGGGCGCGTGAGCTACCTGCTGCCGAAGCCCTTGGTTTTCCTGCTTCAAAGACGGAGCCTGCCGGCATATCTACACGCAGAGGCCTCAGCTCGGCAGGCGTATCGGGCCTGCCCCATCCCGGAGCTCGGTCATGCTCGGAACTCTCCCGTTCCGGACGGCTAAAAGCGATTGTAAGCCTGCAGAGCCCAAGGGTCCCAAGCAGCCCTTCTTTATGCTCTGGCTTAGGGGTAGGGCTTGCATATTAGCTGGGCTTTTGCACCTCACCATCAGTACTCTGACGGGTTCATCGTACGATCGTCTTGGATGCCCGCATTGGCAGAAGCATCCGCACTTCCGGGTATGGCTTTGTACGCCCATACCGCCGGAGCGCGTGAATTTCCCGCTAACGGTGTTAAAGCTCGTACGCTTTAGAAAAAAGCTATATGTAGATTCGGGTACCTTCACCTTGGCCATGTCAGGAGAGGACTTGGAGCTCAAGAGGATACAGATGAGAAAGTTACGTCAACTTATGCAGACAGCGCAAGGGCTTGGGCAACCCAAAGCTGTTGAGAAGGACCCGATGGAGAGGCTTAAGCCGTTCCTCGGCGATAGGGCGGAGGATGTACTCAACGCAGCCCTCGAGCAGTACCCGGAGCAGACGAAGGCCATAATAGGCAAGCTGGTGGAGCTGGCAGAGAAGGGAGCCTTGCAGGGAAAGGTCGACGGCGGCACGCTGCTCCAGCTATTCAGGAGGCTGGGTATGCGGGTAAAGCTCGAGACAGAGATCCTGGTTTATAAAGAGGGCGAGTATAAGAGGCTCAGCGAGATGCTGAGGTAAGGCCATTAGGAAATTTTTAAATACGAGGCTCGATTGCGGGCGCTTTAGGTGCACAGCAGGTGTCTGAGGATTTTGAAATACCGGAGGACCTACTCTACAGCAAGGACCATATATGGGTTAAGGTTGTCAAGAAAAAGATTGCAGTAATGGGTATAACGGATTACGCGCAGAAGAAGCTACGCGATGTGATCTATCTAGAGTTGCCGAGCGTTAACCAGAAGCTTAAGCAGAAGGATACGCTCTGCACGATAGAGTCCGTGAAGGTTGCGTCGGAAATCTACACACCAATCAGCGGAAAGGTAATCGAGGTAAACAACAACTTGCTCGATAAGCCCGAGCTGGTAAACGATTCACCATACGAAGATGGATGGATAGCGAAGGTGGAGATCTCCGACCCGAGCGAGCTAGAGAGGTTGATGGATGCCGAGGAGTATAGGCGTTACATCGAGGGGCTGGAGGAGGAAGCGGAGAAAGAGGAGTAGATACCGTGGACTAAGAAAGGGAGCGCTTGGCTTTCGCTTCGTAGATGCACCTCTAAGCATTAATGCGTTTTGCAGACCTTCAGGCTTCACCCTTCGGCTTTGCTGGATGCTGAACCCATGCATAGAGTCCGTCCTGACCCTTAGTAGGTGGTTGCAGCAAAAAGAAGGGAGGGAATAGTAAGCGTCCGCTCCATCGCGGCTGGAGCGCTCGTTTTCCGCCGGTTTGCTAAGAGGCTTTTATAGTCGGAAAGCGTCTAAACATTCGTGGAAGGGTTGGAGCACCTCTTAAGGCCCCGTACCGTAGCCGTCGTGGGAGCCTCGAGGGATCCGACGAAGATCGGTCACGTTATACTTAAGAATATAATAGAGAGTGGCTTCCCGAGGGAGCGCGTCTTCCCGATCAACCCGAACGTCGACGAGGTACTGGGCATCAAGTGCTATCCGAGCTTGAAGGAAGTTCCGTACGAGATCGACTTAGCCGTGATCGCCGTACCTGCCAGCATCGTCCCGAGGGTACTCGAGGATTGTGCCGAGAGGCGTGTAAAAGCAGCTGCCATCGTATCCTCAGGCTTCAAGGAAGTCGGGAACGTGGAGGCTGAGAGGAATCTGCTGGAAATTGCCAAGAAGGGCGGCGTGAGGATCCTGGGGCCCAACATAGTTGGCCTGATCGATACCGTTGTCGGCCTGAACGCCAGCTTCCTGCCATACCTTCCGGACAGGGGAGGCATCGTTATGGTATCCCAAAGCGGTGCGTTGGCGGCTGGCCTGCTCGCCTGGACGAAGTTAAAGGGCATAGGTCTCTTGGACGTCATAAGCCTAGGAAACAGGGCTGACGTCGACGAGTCCGACCTTATGGAGTTCTTCTCCAAAGACGTTCACGCTAAGGCCATAGCGCTTTACCTGGAGGGCGTCGAGAACGGTAAGAAGTTCATGGAGGTTGCAAGGAGGGTCAGCAGGGAAAAGCCCATAATCATACTAAAGGCAGGAAAGGGCTGGAGGGCGGCCGAGGCGGTAAAGTCGCACACTGGCTCGCTGGCCGGCTCGGACGCTGCCTACGATGCTGTGTTCAAGCAGTGCGGCATAGTAAGGGCTGGCGACGTGCGGACGCTTTTCGACTATGCGCTCTCTTTGGCCATGCTGCCGGATCCGAAAGGAGAGAACGTCGTAATACTGACGAACGGGGGCGGTGCGGGCATCATGGGCGCGGACGCTTGCGAGGAGCAAAAACTCCGTTTGATGGACATTCCCGAGGACCTGGCTTCGGCTCTAAGGAAGTGGATGCCCAGCTTCGGCTCGGTCCTCAACCCGATAGACCTGACCGGCATGGCCACCGAGAAAGAGTACTACGGCTCCCTCTCCGTCTTGCTGGGTGACGAAAGGGTCCATGCTATAATAACGCTCTTCTCGCATCCGGCAACGCTCAATCCCATGAACGTAGCGGAGGCCATAGTGAGGTGCGTGAACAAGGTGAAAGGTGACAAGCCGGTCGTGGCAGCCTTCATCGGCGGGAAGGAGTGCGAGGACGCCACGAGGTTCCTCATAAAAAACGGCATACCAGCTTTCGACACGCCAGAGAGGGCGGCAGCAGCCCTTGCGACGAAGTACAGGTATGCTTACTACAAGAGCAGGCCAAAGGGCAAGCACCTCGAGGTTAGGGTAGAAAAGGACAAGGCATACGGGATCTTGGCGAAAGCCCTCAGGGAAGGCAGGAACCTCACGCAATCCGAATCCTGCGAGCTCGTAAGCCTTTATGGGATACCTACCCCGAAGAAAATCGTTGCGAAGAGCTTGGAGGAGGCCCTCAGCTCTGCAGAGAGCATAGGCTATCCAGTCGTCCTCGAGGTCGAATCTCCGGACGTTGTTCATAAGACCGAGGCTGGAGGGATAAGGCTAAACATCAAAGACGGAAGAGAGCTGGAAGATGCTTACTACGGGATCCTTAAGTCCGTTAAGGAGAAGGCCCCGGGGGCCAGGGTAGAAGGCATAGTGGTTAGGCCGTTCGTTAGAGAGGGGGTGCAGGTAGCCGTCGGCATGCACAGGGACGAAGTTTTTGGGCCGCTAATCATGTTCGGCTCTGGGGGTGCTCTGGTGGAGTTGTACAGGGACGTGTCCTTCAGGGTCGCACCGCTCACGGACGTCGACGTAGATGAGATGATGAGGGAGACGAAGGTCTACCACGTGCTCGAAGGCTTTAGGGATGCGCCAAAGGACGTGCGCTCCGTTAAGGAAGTCCTGGCGGCGGTGAGCCAGCTCTCGCTGGACTTTGATGTTATAAGCGACGTCGACATAAACCCGCTATTCGTGTACGAAAGGGGTTGTATGGCATTCGACGTAAAGATAATGTTAAAGGGTTCCAGTCTGTGCGGCACGTAGATGGGTTAGGTTTTCACACATCTCGACAAGCTAATATACTTCTAATTCCATGTTGTTCCCAAATGGTTCTGGTGAAGGTTTACAGGATTTCAAGCACAAGCGACCCAGAGACGGGAAGGCCTGGGAGGATCGTAGAGCTGGTCGAGGTCAGACGGCACGGCGAGAAGCCAGGTGCGCTAACAGAGGAAGCTCTTATGCTGCAGAGGCTCATGCAGGGCGTGTTCCTTCAGATGCAGAGCATGGGCCTACTACCCCACATGAGGGAGGTCATCATACCTAAGATGACGCTGTTCCTGACGGAGGAGGAGTATGAGATGCTTAACGTGAAGCTCGAGGTAAACTACGTCTACGAGCTCCAGTTCAAGGATGGCAAGATAACGTTCATCCCTGCCTAAAGTTATCGCCCCTCCCTCAACCTGGACCTAACGTATAGAACCCTTTGAGCGACCACAAAGGCGTTTACCGCTATTAACGCTGCGGAGACGAACGTTATCGTGTGGGGTAGGAAGTACTCGAGTATGGATGCCACAAAGAGGACGAGAATCCTCTCGGCCCTCTCGAAAAGCCCTATGCCCTTCATCTCGACGCCCAGCCCCTCGGCCCTTGCCCTTGCGTAGCTTACCAAGTATGAGGACAGTAGCAGGAGCATGCCGAGCAGGAGGTCCATAAAGCCCGCAAGGGTCATGGCGACGATTACCGCCCCATCCTCTATTCTGTCGAGTACGGAATCCGTGAAGGCGCCAAAGGCTGTAACCTTACCGGATGCCCTAGCGACGGCGCCGTCTATTGCGTCAAAGAAGCCCGAAACGAGCAGAGCGACCGCCGCCAAGATTACCAGCTCGCGTATGCCTGGGGCCGCTATGTAGAGGCCGGCTGAAAGTATGGCGAAGAGCAGGCCAAGCAGGCTTAGCGCGGTAGGGCTTACGCCTTGCCTGGCCATGTAGCCGACTAGCCTATTCGTTGCTACCTCGAAGAGCTCCCTGCCCCTCCTCCCGAGTAGCGAGGCGTTCCCCAAACGCACCACGCTGATGCTGGGGCTTACCTTCTTATAATTTAAAAGGCTTAATCGTGCTAATTGACGCCCTCCAAAGCCGAAGCGCATGGGATTCCATCGGCCCTCCGTTTTAGGATGCCCGTAAGCTACTCACGTCTATAAGCCAGCGGGCTTCCTGCTTCAAAGACGGAGCTTTCCGGCACATAGGCCGGCAGGGGCTCCACCCAAGCAGGCGGATCAGGCCTGCCCATCACTATCATGAATGCGGCCCTTTGGGAGGATAAGGCAGTCGCCCCTGACTGTTCTAATCTCCCTTTTACCGTTACTCTTCCAGTACCTCAGCATGGGGTAATCGGGCAAAGGCCATATGCCTATGATGGGCTGGATCGGTGTGGTTAGAATTCGACAAAGGAGAACCGTATGAGTCGGCCGAGAACCCCAAGCCTCAGCAACGAGAAGTGTTTGTTTCAGTTTAGGTGTAAGTAAAAAATACGTTTATATATTGGATGGATTATCCATCCAATTACTATGTTAAGAAAGATTATTGATGAAGACGGAAGAATCGTAGAATTCGAGGAAGCAAGGATAGTAGAGGCGATACGGAGTGTCATGTTCTCTATGCACGAACATGACGAAGCCTTAGCTAAAAACATCGCGAGCAGGGTTGTCAGCATCCTCGAAGAAAATTTTGGACCAGACAGTATGCCTACAGTAGAGCAGGTCGAAGACCTTATCGTGAAGGCCCTCGTGGATTGTGGTTACCATAGAGTAGCGAAAGCCTATATTTTCCAGAGAGCGTTGCATACCCAAATAAAGGACCTTGTGGACGGATATCTTAAAAAAAGGACCTGGCTTGTCAAAGAGAACGCGAACACGACCTACTCCCTTCAAGCTTTAAACTTTCACATTTCCTCTCAGGTGATTTCTAGCTACTGGCTTCACAGGATATACTACAAAAGGAATCCTAGGATCGTTGAGGCACACTACAAAGGGGATTTTCACATACACAACCTTGGCATACTGGGGCCATACTGCGTAGGATGGGACCTCCGAGACCTCCTGCTTATTGGGTTTAGGGGTGTAAGGGGAAAAACATGGTCCAATCCAGCAAAACATTTTAGGGTAGCGCTAGGACAGGTCACAAACTTCATCTTCACGTTGCAGGGCGAGGCGGCCGGTGCTCAGGCTTTCTCAAACTTCGATACGCTCTTAAGCCCTTTCATAAGGTATGATGCCTTAGATTATACGACTGTTAAACAGGCATTACAAGAGTTTATCTTTAACATGAACGTTCCAACGCGTGTCGGTTTTCAAACACCGTTTTCTAACATAACCTTGGACCTTACCGTTCCGAGGTTTATGGAAAACGAACCGGTGGTGGTTGGTGGAGAGGTCAAGGATGATGTGTATGGCGACTTTCAGGAAGAAATGGACGTCTTTAACGTTGCGCTTGCCGAGGTAATGTTGGAAGGGGATGCCTTGGGAAGACCTTTCACGTTCCCCATTCCGACGATCAACGTAACGAACGATTTCAGGTGGGAAAGCGCTCCAGTCAAAGGGATTTTAGAGACGTGCGCGAAATACGGCCTGCCATACTTTGCCAACTTCATAAACTCCGATATGAGGCCTGAGGACGTCCGCTCTATGTGTTGTCGCCTTAGGATAGACACAAAAGAATTGAGAAGGAGGGGAGGTGGACTTTTCGGCTCAAACCCTCTGACGGGCTCCATCGGTGTAGTAACGATCAACATGCCAAGGATAGGGTATCTCTCAAAAGATGAGACAAAGTTTTTTGAGATGCTTGAGGAGAGGATGTCTTTGGCTAGAGATGCCCTAGAGATTAAGAGGGAATGGCTTGAGAGGCTTACTGAGGATGGTTTGTATCCTTTCTCAAAATTCTATCTTAGAAATGTTAAAGGGGCTCTTGGAGAATATTGGAAAAACCACTTTTCGACTATAGGGCTCGTTGGAATGAATGAGTGTTGCGTAAACCTCTTAGGATGTAGCATAGGGGATGCCGAGGGGTTAAGGTTTGCGGAGAAAACTTTGGAGTTTATGAGGAAAGTGCTTTTGGAATTTCAGGAAGCTACTGGAAATCTGTATAACCTTGAGGCCACACCTGCTGAGTCTGCGGCTTACCGTTTGGCCAAAATTGATAAGAGCACGTACCCGGACATATTCGTTGCAAACGATGGGTATACTAAGACGGCATCAGAACCATATTATACCAACTCTTCACAACTGCCGGTATACTATACGGACGACTTGTGGGAAGCGCTAAGGTTACAAGAGCCCCTTCAGACGAAATACACTGGCGGAACGGTGTTCCACATATGGCTTGGAGAAAGCTACCCTCCGGTAGAGTCCATAGCGGCCCTTGTTAGAAAAGTTTGCGAAAACTTTAGGATTCCATATTTTACAGTAAGCCCAACCTTTAGCGTATGCGAGGAGCACGGGTATATAAGAGGCAGGGTACACGCTTGTCCAAAATGCGGGAGGCCTACGGAAGTCTATTCTAGAGTAGTTGGCTACCTTAGACCCGTTGAACAATGGAACGTAGGGAAGCAGGAAGAGTTTAAGCAAAGGAGGACGTTCGACAGGACAGCCTTAGAGAATGGGTGAGGGATCTGGTGAGGATAGGGGGTTTCCAAAGAGCAAGCTTGGTAGAGTATCCTGGAAAAGTTTCGGCAGTTGTTTTCACTATAGGATGCAACCTCAGGTGTCCATTCTGCTACGTACCGTGGCTCGTAATACCTAACGGCATGGACGGGGTTAAGGAGATAAGGGAAGATGACGTCCTTGCTTATATCAAGAGGAATGCGGGACTGATCGATGCCGTGGTCGTAACGGGTGGGGAGCCAACCTTACAGGATGACCTGCCGGACTTTTTTAGGAAGGTAAAGCAAGCAGGCTTGCTTACTGGTATAGAGACGAATGGTAGCAATTTCCTCATGCTGGAGAAGCTAATCAGAGAAAAGCTGGTCGACCATGTTGCAATGGACGTAAAGACGGCGCTCGAATACAAGAAGTACAAGAATGTAACGGGAGGGGCTCTGACGATGGAATTGTTCGAGAACGTGAGAAAGTCTTTGAGCATGATCATGGGATCAAAAATTTCTTACGAGTTTAGGACGACGTTGGTGAAGGAGTACCATACAAAAGAAGACATAATCGAAATATGCAAAAGCATCGTAGGAGCAAAAGCTTACTACCTGCAAAACCTGCAACCTACAAAAAGGTTTCTGGGCGGAGAAAGGTTCACACCATTCAGTGAGAAAGAAATCGGGGAAATACTCTCGGAAGGAAAAAAGTATGTAAACATAGTTTACAGGAAAGGGTATGCTTGAATGCTTTTAGCTTACTCTATGTGCAAAATTCTAAAGCTCTGAAAGTGTGGAGCATGATGCTTTTTGGTGACGTCTTCCCACGCCCGAAGGCTGCATGCTTCCGGTCTTCCTCCAAGTTAGCATCATCAGTCTTGCTGAGATTTTCGCCTACATACGGTTGCTGGAAACTTGGAGCTTTGCAGGCATACAACTACATCCTATTCCCAGTGGAACGGAAGGAGAGCGTCCTGAGTAGGCTTGAGTTATAGGATGGGGCAGCCTGCCTAGGCTAGGCTCTGCTGGATTAGAGCCGGCAGGCCACGTCTTTGAGGTAGGAGGTTCATGGGCTTACAGACATCGGCAGCTCATGTCAAGGGCATCGTTTAAATACACGGACCATCCGCTATCCGTGAAGCGGATATGCCTTGCACGAAAGATAGCGAGCTAGATAAACTGAGGAACGAAGTTTTGGAAACGACTAAGGAAATATTTAGCTTGATCGCAAAGCGACAATCCCTTTGTGCCGAGATAGGCAAGCTAAAGCAGATGAAGGGTCTTGGCGTCGAGGACCCGAGCGTCGAGAGGGCGCTGCGGGATAGCATAGCAAAAGAGGCCATGAGGCTTGGCATAGACAAGGATTTTGCGCAGAGGCTCACAACGCTGCTCATCGAGGAATGCACGAAGGTTCAACCAAAGCCGCCAGAGAGGAAGGTCCTAACGCACAGGGATATAGCCAGGATGGCTGAGGCTCTGGAGAAACAAGGCATCAAGGTCATCAGGATGGATGTGGGCGAGCCTGACTTCAGGGCGCCTGGCGTAGTCATAGAAAGAGCCTACCAAGAGATGAGGGCAGGAAGGTCGAGATACACGGAGCCGAAGGGAAAGCCGGAGCTGAGGCAGGCAATCGCCGATTACGTGAGGATGAGGTTCGGCGCAGACATAAAGCCAGACCAAGTGATAGCTACCATCGGCGGCGCGTTCGGCGTATACCTGGCCCTTGCGTCGACGATATCTCCTGGTGACGAGGTCGTGGTCATAGACCCTTCCTGGCCGATCTACAAGCCCTGCGTCAGGTACGTCGGCGGCAGGCCCATCGTGCTCGAGACAAAGCTGGAGGACGGCTGGGAGCCGAGCCTCGAGGAGCTCAACGAAAAGATAAGCGCGGCCACGAGGGCCATAATCCTGAACTACCCGTGCAACCCGACGGGCAAGGCCTTGGAAAGGAAGACGTTCAAGGGAATAGCGGAGATAGCGCAGGACAGGAAGCTGACGTTGATAAGCGACGAAGTCTACGCGGACTACAACTTTACCGAAAAGGGACACAACACTGTCCTCAGCTATCCAGACGTGAGCCACGTGATGATCTCCTCCTTCTCCAAGAGCTGGGGCATGACGGGCTTTAGGGTTGGCTTCGTAATATCCGATCTGGAAAGGGTGAACAGGATGGCTGCAATACAGTCCATGCTCATAACGTGCATTCCTGAGTTCATACAGTACGCAGCCATCGAGGCCTTGAAATGCCTGGAGGACGCCAAGAGAAACTCCGACGTGATGAAGGAGAGGGCTGAGGCCGTTTGTAAGGCCCTCGAGCCCTTACCAGTATCGTTCTACAAGCCGGATGGCGCGATGTACGTCTTTCCAAGGATCGACGTCGAAGGCATAGACGGCTCAGAGTTTGCCGTGAAGCTATTAGAGAAGAAGAACGTGAGCGTAGCACCAGGAGGGGCGTTCGGCAACTACTTCAACTACTTCAGGATATCGCTCGGGCAGCCAAAAGAGAGCTTGCTCGAGGGCGTGAGGAGGATAGGCGAGTTCCTGTCCTGAGCCGACGGCCACCAACGGCGAGCGGCCTACATCCCTTAGGGAAAGTTATTTAGTTTAATCCCTCTTTTAACTTTTGAAATAGGATGAAGGCGGCTGTTATCGGAGCAGGGAAGATGGGTGGCTGGTTCGCCAAGTATTTTTGCAAGAAAGGGTACGATGTAAGGATTTTCGATAAAAGGCCGAACGTCGCATACAGGTTGGCGAAGGAGGTCGGGACGGCTGCGAGCAGAAGCCTCGAGGATGCTGTACGCGATGCGGACGTCACGCTCGTGGCCGTCCCGCCAGGCTCCACGGCTTCTGTCGTCGTAGAGGCCTCAAGATACGCAAAGCATGGCAGCGTCGTCGTAGAAGTATCGTCCATAAAGGCGCACGTAATCGCCTCTTTGAAGAGGCTGAGGCATACGCATGCCAGGCTGCTTTCCGTACACCCCCTATTCGGGCCTGGCGCCAGCAGCATGAGAGGAAAGGTCGTGGCCCTAGTACCGATAAAGAGCAAGAACTCCGAGATGCGTATAGCAAAGAGCCTATTCGACGATGCTAAGGTCGTTGCCGTTGACTGGAGAACGCACGACAGAGCTATGGCGTACGTCCTTTCCCTTTCGCATGCGCTTGCGGTATCTCTTGTATTCGCTATGGACAACAGGACGTTCAGGAAGGCGATGGGCCTTTCTGGAACGACTTTCAAACTCCAGATACTCTCGGCGGCGACCTCGTTATCTGAGAGTCCAGAGCTCATGATCTCGGCTTTCAAGCTGAACCCTTACGCGCTCCGCGCGCTCTCGTCCTACAGGAGAAAGCTGGGCGAGCTATCCGAGGTCTTGAGCAGGGGTGACCTACCCAGGCTCAGAAAAATCTTCAGGGCGTGCACGGCTAAGACTGGGCCGAGGCTTTACGAGGAGGCGTACGGGCTCCTCGAAGGCTACTCCCGGCTCGTATGAAAAAGTATGCAGCTTTCCCGATTTTGCTGGTTGCTGCTTTTGGATCCGGTGCGCTCGCCACCGCAGCCAGACGGTGACGGCTTTTGCTCCAGCCTTAAAGCCGCTTTTAAATGTCAGCGTCGATAGTCCGCCGCGACTGGAACGTTAACCAAAGACTTCCTCCAGGGATGTAAGCGGCATCGTGCCATCCTTTTTCGTGGACTGACACATACCCAACTCCTAGGAGGCTCGGGCAAGAGCCTATATGGGCACCTCCACGACGGAGGATGCCATCGGATGGTGGCACGCCCCTTGCTCCTAGGGTGGAATGGTATGGGTTGGGAGGGTAAAAGCTCGATGAGCGACCAACCTATGAGAACCTTAGAAGCAAGAATCTCCCTGCTTCGGCGTTAGAGTGTCAACCCCTAGATCCTTGGCGAGGACCAAGCCTACCGTGAGCTCTTTACACACTTACCGAGCCAGTCGGTGCCTACGCACACCATAGCCCCAGCTACTTTGGTTATCGACCTCATTTTTCTAGGACGACCACCTTCGTATCCTTCTCGACCAGCACCTCAAGCTCGCCGAAGACGTTCCTCCTAACCCTGACCCAGCGCAGCTGAACCCTCTTGCCTACGGGCATGGAGTCTATCTCCCTTGCTTTAGACCTCCACGCTGAGCACAGCACCGTCGCCTCACCGTCCCTCAGCCAGAAGCTTATCTTCTCAGCCTTGCCGAACCTCGTCTCCACGGCTCCCAGCGGTGTCTTCGTTTGGAGCACGCCCTCGACTATTATGTCGGATTCCTCCTCGCTTATATCTGCAAGCCTCCTCCTTCTATCAACAGAGGGCGCTTTTCTTGCATCCTCACCGGTTACAACCTTTATCCCAAACTCCGGCGTCATGATGGCCTTTCTACCATCCCTTTCCGAGACGAAGCCTTTGACGAGCCGTACCGCATCGCCCTCCTTGACCTCAACGCCGACCATCGAGCGGCTCGGAAGCCTGTAAACCCATACACCGTCGGAGACGACGAGCGTCACGAGCTCCGGCTGCTTAACCACGTCGAGCACCCTGAGGAGCTTGTCGCTCACCAACCTCTTTGACCCTGCCATAAGCCTCGATAGCTCATGCCTTTCCCTTGCTACCTTGGCGACGCACGTCCTTACAGTCGTCTGGAAACGTCCTCCCCTGAACCTAACGTCCGTAAGCATCAGCTCGGTTCCGGGCAGTGTGCCCGTTAGAAGATCCACCTTATCCCTCCAAGCAACCAAGACTGCCTCGCCGTCCTCATCTGCCAAAAGCGCCTCGACGACGTTCACCGTACCAGACTTTGTCTGAATGGGCATCGGCTCGCTAAGCATGAGTAGGGTACCCTTCACGTCAAAAGTTCCTGCCGTCGAAACCTTGCTTATCGGTACGAAGAAGCTCTCGACCCCCGGCAGCGTTCCCGTGTCCTCGACGACTTCCACGGAGCTGTTCTTACCAAGGTGTATCTCTGGTCTCCCGTCAGGACCGCTCCTCGTGTAGGCGTGCAACAACGTTATGACCATCCCCGGGGAGAGGCCTACCGTAGCCAGCTCCTCAGCCTTCTGCTCCCAAGCTACGGCCGAGGCCTTTCCCGTCTCGTCCCCGACCTTCATCCTCAGGACTGCCCTACCATCCAGCCTTACGAGGGGCGAGACCGCTATGACCCTGACGGAGAGCGAGACGTCGTTCAAGCCCGAGACGAGCGAGGATACTTTCGTGAAACCGCTTAAATCGAAAGGTAAAGCCGACCCGTCGGACACTTCGAGGGCCCCAAGCTCGTCGGCCAAGAGCAGCAACGCACCTAGCCTGCTCAGCATGGGCGAGCTCCTCAGCTTCTCCTCGACTTTCCTCTCCAAATCCTCCTCGGAGAGTTCCGGTCTTATCCTAAGTATCTTCTTGACCAAATCCTCGTATCCGGCCATTAATCCTTGCCTTCCCATTAGGGCGGGCGTACGGCTAAATAAATGCTTCTAAGAGCCTCCTGAACCTCAGGGCATCCTCGGCCATCGAGACGTTGTTGAAGAGCACGTAGCACGCCTCCCTGCCCTCTGACTCCTCCAGGACAGTCTGCCTCAGCCTTTCCAGGTCCTCGTCCGTGTACCTATACGAGTAGTTTACCTCGCCGCTGCCTATACCGTGCAGCCTAGTGTACAACCACCTGTGCTTGTGGACAGGCCTCCAGCGGAAAACGTCCGTAACGTGTATCAGGCCATGCCTCTCGCAGAGCTCCTTGACGGCGTCCGGCCTATCGCGCCAGCTCCCCCTCGGCTCCCAGCCTATCTCAAAGCCCTCGTGCCGTATTGAGTCGAAGAACTTGTCCGCATTCTCGAAGTTCTTTTCAGTGTAGCCGAAAGATGACGGTGTCTGTACCACGACGACCGCAGCCTCGATCGCCCTCGCTACCTCGACCGTCCTGCTCCATGCCTCGAGGTTCTCCCTCGTGGGCCTCAGGTTTCCGTAATTTTCCCTCATACCCTCGGGCACCTTGATGCCTGCCCTCCTCCAAGTGGGGCTGCTCGGAGGGTGCGTTATCGCCTGCCAAGCCTTCATGTTGAAGACGAAGCCCCTCGGCGCGGACTCCCTCCACCTCTTCGCCGTTTCCAGCTTGGGCAGCCTATAGAAAGTCTCCTGGAGCTCTATCGTTTTTAGGCTATTGTAGTATGCATGCTTGCCGCCCTTTATGGCCCAGCCGCAGCATCCGATCAGAACTTGGGCTTTCATCAAAGCTGAAGAATGCACGCAGCCTTAAAAACGTACGCAGCTCATGCGTTGGATGTGAGCTCCCAGTATAAAATACCATGAGATTCATTGGAGAGCCACTCTTAAACCTTTACTGCCTTTAGGCAGACGAAGCTCTTTCCATACATGTTGCTCTCAGCTCCTCTACCCTCTCCTATCTGATGGGCCATAACTCAGGCGCCTTCGCATCCACCGCACCAAAACCTGCATCTCTGCTACCGTGTATAGCTTTGCATAACTATAGAACCTATACCACGTCTTTCCCTTCGATGACTTTTCCCATGTAGAATCCTTGGGTATCCAAAAACGATTATATCACGATCGATTTTGACACATGACGTACCTCCTTTATCGCAGTACTGGGTTCTTTAAAAAGCACAAAGTGAACATCAGTAACGCGTAGTCGAAGACGCCACCTTGAAAAGGTAGACGTTCTTCTATTCTCCTTACGACATCGAGCCCCAAGCCGTTTAATCCAAAAGCATCCGATTCAAGGATGCATGGATGCTCAAGATACCGGTGATCGTACACCGATGCGTACTCTTCAGACGCTTCAATCTATGGTACATTAGCATTGCTATAAGAGTGCGCTTTTAAAGCACCCTAACTCTACGGCCGTCTCATGTATGCTTTTTCGGGACGTTTCCGGTCAAGAAAATAGTGGGCCCGCTGGGACTCGAACCCAGGACCTACAGGTTATGAGCCTGCCGCTCTAACCATGCTGAGCTACGGGCCCAAACGGCTCCAAATGTAGCCTTGAAATCCGTACTATTAAAATATTTATACCCAAAGATTAAAAGTTTAACCGTGGCTCTGCTTTGGCCAGAAAGTTAACGCCCGAGGAGCAGCCCTGGTGCTTAGACAGGGTTACTAAGCAGGTACTCATCAACAAGGGCCTCGAAAACGTGTGCATGGACAAGAGCACGATATGCTTCATAGACGGGTTCCACAGCAAGCTGTACTACAGGGGTTACAGCATCGAGGATCTGGCTAGGAACAGCACGTACGAGGAAGTGGTCTACCTGATACTGCACGATAAGCTGCCCACGAAGAGGGAGCTGAGCGATTTCAGCGGCTGGATGAGGGAGGAGAGGGATATACCTGGACAGGTGGTCGAGCTACTACGAAAAATTCCAAAGGATATAGAGCCCATGGAAATTCTCAGGACGGCGGTATCCTATCTCGGAAACCTGGATCCTGGCAGGTACGACATGAGCAGGGATGGAATGTACAGGAAGACGATAAGGCTGATATCTAAGATGCCGAGCATAGTGGCTTACTGGCATAGGATCAAGAACGGCTTGGACTTGGTAGAGCCAGACCCGAGGCTCAGCCACGCCGAGAACTTCCTCTACATGCTACACGGCAAGAGGCAGGAGGAGCTCCTGAACAGGGCGATGGACGTCTCCATGATTCTGTATGCGGAGCACGAGATGAACGCTTCAGCCTTCACGGCCGTCGTCATCGCATCGACGCTGAGCGACTACTACAGCGCAATCGTCGGAGCCATAGGAGCCCTGAGGGGGCCCCTCCACGGCTACGCAAACGTGGAGGCAATGAGGCAGTTTGACGAGATAGGAAGCCCCGAGAACGTCGATAGCTGGTATAGGGAGAACATACTGACCGGCAAGAAGAGGGTAATGGGCGCTGGCCATAGGGTTTACAAGAGCTACGACCCAAGGGCAAAGATATTCAGGGAATACGCAAAAATCTTTGCCGAAAAGTACGGCGGCAAGGTAAAAAACTATTACGACATAGCGTACAGGCTGGAGACGCTCGTGATGGCGCAGCTCTGCGAGCCCAAGAACATATGCACGAACTGCGACTTCTGGGCAGGCATATGCTACTACGCGATGGGCATACCGATTGATCTATACTGCGCTGTGTTCGCGGCAGCCAGGACCGTCGGCTGGTCAGCGCACATCATAGAGTACACGGCGGACAACAGGATTCTGAGGCCGAGGCTCTACTATGACGGCGAGGTAGACAAGGAGTTCGTGCCGATCGATAGAAGGTAGCATAGACGCTCCTTAAAGCCCCCTTATTTTTTACGTTTAGGTTAAGCCCGTTGGTCATATCACAGCATCCTCGACTATATCGGCCACCGAGTAATCTTCTAGCCTCCAGAGCTTTTGCAACAGCCTCTTCCTCTGAGCTTCCGGCATGACGCTGGCCGTCAGCTCGTGGAACCTCCTCTCCAGCTCACCGTCCGACATGGGGTTCTTGGGGTGGCCCTTCGCATAGTCTACTTGCTCCGTAAACTTCCTACCGTTCTTCGTGACGACTGTTATCCTGTTGGGGAAAGCGGCAGGATACATGCGGTCAAGCTCAGGCTCGACCCTAACCTCCATCCTCTTCATCAGGGATAGGACTGTGGGGTTCCTTACATCGCCGTAGTGCTCAATCCTTATCGGTCCCCAAACAAGCGTTGCCGCCGTAATCCACATGAGGGAATGGTCTGCCGTCTCCTTCGTGTGCGGGTCCCACTTCTCTGGGTCCTTCGGCCCTATGATGTCGTAAGCCGCTTGGAACGTATCGATTGTTACCTTCTCAACCTCCTCTGGCTTGACCTCCTCCCTCAGCTTTAGGGCCGCCTCGACCGCGGTCTGTGCATGGTACTCGACGGGATACGGCTTTATGTAAGTGTCCAGAATCCTCCTGGGCGCCCTCCCCTCGGCCAGCGGCGAGAGGACGCTCATGTCAAAATCGCCCTGGAGGAGCTGTTTTATGAAACCCATCTCGCCCTCGAAAGGCTTGAACGGCCCCGTGAAGCCCTCGGCCGCAAGCAAGGAAGCGAAGACGGCATTCCTCGTGGAGTTAGCCGCCGCTGCGCCCTTCCACATGCTCAGCTCTCCTACCCTCGTCTGCCTCATCGAACCGTGCGGGACTGCGTATATCGCAAGGGCATGCTGAATCCTATCGGCATCTAAGCCGAGGAGCTTTCCTGACACCAGCGTGCTACCCACGCCGAGGAAGTTCACGTGGTCCCATCCCTTCTTCCTCAGGCTTCCGCCGTCGCAGAGCGACACGGAAGCCTCGTAGCCTACGGCTATGGCCGCTATCGCATCCTTCCCGGAAGAGCAGAGGGCGTCGCCAAGACTTAACGCGGCGGCTATCATGTCGCCAGGGTGCAACGGCTCCCTCGATAGGTAGGTGTCGTTGTAGTCGTGGTAGCGTATCATGACGCCGTCCACGAACGAGGCCCAGTCTGGCGGTACCCTATACCTAGTTCCGATTATCCGGCCGCCCCATGCCGCTGCGTGCTTGGATGCGGTGCGACGGGCTATGACCACGGGCTCGGCACCGTATGCGGCGAAGGCCACGGCGAGCGAATCTATGACCCTCCGCTTCACTTCATGGACTACCTCGCTCGGGACGTCTCCGTAGTCGACCTCGCTCGCGTACTCTCCCAAAATCCTCGTTATCCTGTCCATGCTACGCCTACCTCCCCTCAACCTCCTGGGATACCCTTCTATCTAGCTCCTCGTACTCGTAATAGCCTATCAGCTCGTAAAGCTCCTTGCGCGTAAGCATCTTGGGCACAAGGGCCTCCTGCGTTCCTTGCTGCGCTATCAGGCTTAAAGCCTCCCTCGCCGACGCCATCATTATCCTAAGCAGCGTGACCGGGTATATAACGAATTTGTAACCAATCTCGCCGAGCCTTTTTGCGGGTATCAGCGGAGACCTACCGAACTCCGTCATGTTGGCGAGCAAGGGCGCCCTAACCCTCTTTGCGAACTCTATGAACTCCTCCTCCGACTCCAAGGCTTCAGGGAATATCACGTCAGCGCCCGCCTCTAAGTAGAGCCTCGCCCTCTCGACAGCGTCCTCAAACCCAGTCACACCCATAGCATCCGTTCTGGCTATTATCACAAAGTCGGAGTTTTCTCTAGCCTCTGCGGCCATCCTGACCTTCTTGGCCATGTCGCTCGGCGGTACGAGGCTCTTGCCCTTTAGGTGCCCGCACTTTTTCGGCAGGACCTGGTCCTCCAGCTGGACGGCAGCAGCTCCGGCCTTCTCCATCTCCCTCACGGCCCTTGCAACGTTCAAAGCCTCGCCGTACCCCGTGTCTATGTCGACGATCACGGGGATGCTGACGGCGTCCGTTATGTATCTCACGACCCTCACAACCTCCTCCATAGTTATTAGACCTATGTCAAGAAGGCCGAGCGAGGCCGTCAGGGCGGCTCCCGAGAGATAGACGGCTTTGAAACCCATCCTCTCGGCCATCATGGCCAACAGGGCGTTGAAGACACCAGGGACCAGGACTATTCCCGGCATACTAAGCTCCTTGCGTAGCGCCGAGGCCGGGTCGGAAACCTTACGCCTTAGAAGGGCTATGCTTTACCACCCCTTCAGTCGGATTTCCGTCAACGCTTAAATCTTTAACGACACGGTTCTGGTAACCCCTCTGGAGATGAAGATTAGACCTACCTCTTTCCCCCAATCGGCCTATGGCCTCGTTAGGTCTGGTCCATCACCACATCCGAGTGTGCTCAGTTTGAACAGCAACACGCGCCTGCGTTCCCGGTAAGTTTTAAGGCTACCGTGCGTCCGTTTTAATTTAGCTTGGATTTTCCGCATCCGACCCGTCCGGACATTCCTTAAGCTTTGACCACGTCTTGGGCATGTTGGGCTTCAGCCTTGCAAGCTCAGACCAAACATCCTCGGATACGCTATCCGTCCTGCCCATCCATGGTATAACAAGGGTTACCGGAACCCGGACTCAAAAGGGTTTAAAATTAAGGCTGTAAGCCTACTTTGTTGAGCCATGCGCAGAGTCGCAGTCGTAGGGCTTGGCGTGGCAGGCTCCTACCTCGTATCCAGACTGTCGCATGAATACGAGGTCGTTGGCTTCGAGAGATGCGACTATGCGGACCACTACCCGCCCTGCGCATGGGCTACCTCCAGCAACGAGATAAAGAAACTCCTCTCACCCATCGGCTTGAACTTCGAGGAGTACGTGCTCTACAAGGGCAAGGAAATGTGCGTTGACCTCGGGAGCTCGCGCTTCTGGATAAAGCTCAAGGGCTTATGCACGTTCGACAAGCTGTCACTCGAGAGGGATATGGTGGACGGTCATGAGGCCAAGTTCGGCGTTAACGTCAGGGGCGCCGAGCAGCTTAAGGAAGACTACGACATGGTAGTCGACTGTACCGGTTTTCATAGGGCGCTGCTCCCGAAGATCGGCAAGGAGTACATAGTCCACACGCTTGAGTACAAGGTGAAGTACGGGAAGATGCCGATTGACGACTTCTACATAAAGCCGATGAGGGCAGGCTACCTCTGGTTCTTCCCCCTCGGCGATTCCTATGCCCACGTGGGCTGCGGCGACTACTTCGGAAGGCAGAGGCATTTCTTGGACGCTTTCATGCGGGAGCATGGGGGAGAGGTCGTTAAAAGGGTCGGCAGGCCCCTAAGGATAACGCCGCCGCCGATGTGCCAGCCTTACTACCTCGGAAAGGTCGTAGGCGTCGGCGAAAGCATAGGGACTGTCTTCTCCGTGTTGGGTGAGGGGATAATACCGAGCCTTCAGTGTGCCGAAATTTTCTCGAAGAACCTCCACGACCCCGACGCGTACACGGCAGAGGTCCTTAGGAAGTTCTCCCCGTACAAGGAAGTTTTCGACGTCGTCGCAGACAAGATACGCGGCAGGTTCAGCTTCGCCAAGGACTTTCCGAAGCTGCTCGGCGTCTTCAGCTACATGAAGCGCGAGGAGGAGCGCTTCGGCATAGAGGTTAGGATGAGGGACATAGCCAGGATATTCTTCTCAAAGGCAACGAGTAGCAAAGGATAGGCAGTTTTCCGCCCCAGTTAAATTTATTAGCAAGGAGAGGCTTGAATTAGTCAAGTAACCAAGGTGGTTCTTCTTGTCGGATGAGTGGGATGAGTTCTTCAGGAGGTTTAGACGCTTCCCGTTCAGCTTCTTCGAAAGGTACTGGGAGGACTTCTTCAGGGAGTTCGAGGAGGAGTTCAGAAGAATCGAGGAGATGGTTCCGAAGGAGCTCGTGAGGGAGAGGAAGACCGAGAGGGGCGTGGAGAGAATATTCGGTCCTTTCGTTTATGGCTACTCGATCACGATAGGGCCTGACGGAAAACCAATAATAAGGGAGTTCGGCAACGTAAGACCAAGGCTCGGAAGAAGGCCGTTGGAGCTAAGGAGCGAGAGGGAGCCGCTGGTCGACGTCATACCTGAGGAGGATGTGATAAGGGTCGTGGCCGAGCTTCCTGGTGTGGACAAGAACGATATACAGCTGAACGTTACGGAGAAGGTGCTGACGATAAAGGTCGATACGCCCGAGAGGAAATACTACAAGGAGGTCGAGCTCCCAGAGGAGGTCGAGTCTGAGGGCGCGAGGGCCACCTACAAGAACGGCGTCCTAGAGGTCGTTCTCAAGAAGAAGAAGACGAAGGCAAAAGGTGTCAGCCTAAAGGTAGAATAAAGGCAAGCCGTCAAACGGCTGCTGCAATGACACAAGCGGCAGCTTCGAAGTATACGTAATCATAAAATTTTACTCCCAAAAGGATTTAAACGGTTAAGGGGAAGATAACGGTCTCAAAAGGGAAGCCAAGCCCAACGAAACCTCTCCGATGAAGACCCATATTTCCGTATAGAGGTACGTTCACGTAAGGAAAATTATGGAGCGTTGTAGTGAACCTGGTGAAGAAGCCCAAACTTTCAACGATCCACCTTTAATCCTTCTAGGTTAACTGCCCTAACATCAAGATTTTTGGCGATGTCATCTGGGCGACATCCGCTAACTATATTCCATGCTTGAGTTCACGGCTTAACGTCTATTTTAAACCATCCAGCCTCCTCCATCATTCTGAGGGCAACCTGGTTGCTTTGCCCGTCCCCCCTCGCAACGTTTATCGAAACGTCCTTTCCAACGGCATCAGCTATTTGAGCAACGGCTTTATGCGTGAACCCGGGACATAGAATAAACGCTTGAACGCCATCTTTTCTTAGCTCTCTGCATACCTCGATTGCCTCCTCGTCGCTCTTGACCAGTACGCTCGTAAGCTCGTAGGTAGGGGTTTCGATGGTGCTCTTGTGCCTTTTTGGGTCTGCATCTGGAACGTGCGCTACAAAGGCTGCCCTAAATTTCTTTACTATGAAGAAATTGATATTGCCGAGCTTTAATAAAGTTTTTCAGCGTGCAAAGTATAGCGTTCAGAAGCCTGCTGGGATCAAGAAGAGCCTTTAGCCACTGTGAGGTTTTGAGGGGCTTTAAGGTATGGCTTAGAAGTGTTCAAAGAACGTGCTGTGTTACGATCTGAACCTATAAAAATTCTTCACGGTTAGGATCCTGACCGTAGAAATGGTCTAGCCATTGCGAACGCGTGGAGCCCTAGGTCGCTAAGGTTTTCTCGTAGCAGCATCTCCAGAGAAAGCGATATATCCTGACGACGGAGCTTATGTAAACGATGAACGGCTTCTGGGATGGCGTAATCTGGGGTATGGGCTTTGGAGAGGCTGTAAGGAAGAAAACCAGGAGGTGCAGGTTTTGTGACCGCAGAATACCATCAGACGCAAAATACTGCCCGTATTGTGGAAAGGAAGTTATTTGAAACCGCAACTTAGCGTTTTAGAATTCCTTGTGCCAGTACTAGTTCATACCCGACCCTATATGTCTTCTAAGCGTTTGCCATTATTCTGAAGACGTTTTCCCCTTCCGGTAGGTGCGCACCCAGTCCAAGAAGCATTCAGGCTCGTCATGATGCATGCCCTCCTGCACGGTGAGGCGGATAACCATCTTAGCAAAGACCGGTCTAATCTAGGAAAAGGAGGGAGGCTCACTAAACTTTCGTGTATATCTATTCCCAGACGCTTTGGGCCTCCGGGCTTTTTCCCTTACCAAATTCGGCGAGATAGAAGCAGCTAATTCTTCAACGACAACACTCACCGGGACGATCAAGCTCGATACCGGCTGGAAATAGAGGTTTCTAAAACGTTTGCGATAACATGCGTCTTCGACACGTTAAAGAAGGGATTAGGTTACACCGGAAATTATTGCCGTGAACGATCGTGGATACGGCTTATCATTAGTTAACCTTATTTACTACACAACCATTTTAACAATAGTTATGATAAAAGGCTTAAGGTTGAAGAATTTTAAAGGCATAAAGAGCGGGGAGATAGAACTGGCCCCGCTAACGATCCTACTAGGGGCTAATAACTCCGGAAAGACGACAGTGTTAGAGGCTTTATTTTTAGCTCCCAATCCATCACGTAGAGTTCCGTATAACGGAGGCTCAAAAACTGCGATAGAGGTTGTGCATGAAATACATAAAACTCTATCGAGCGAAGGGTTCGCTTTTCTACTTAATGGTTATGTTTCTAAACGGGCTGAGATTATGTGTAGGGTAAATGGGGATGATTATATACTTCAATTCATTAAAGGCGATACTCGAATTTACGTTTCTACAAACAAGGAGACGAAGTCTCCTTATGCGACGAACTTATACGGTGAGAAGATAAGATTCTTCGGAGAGCTTGGGCTGTCATCTAAAGAGTATGAGTTTTATGATGAAAGCCTGTTTATAGATAATACGCTTCTGATGAATTCGAATTTAGTAAAGGCAGCTTATGGTTACATGGAGGAGAACTGGGCCTTTATAATAAACTCGGGTATATGCGGAAAGGTTGCTGAAGAGGCCTCGGTACTATCACCTGAAAAGTACAAGAACATAACGATAGAACCTTTTCTAGGCAGAAAATTAGCAGTTTATGTACTTTTAGAAGATGGAACGAGAATAAGGCTGGGAGATTTGGGAGAGGGCATTCAGAACTACGTAATTGCAAAAATACTTTATGAGGTGGTAAGACCTAAAGTCCTGCTGTGGGACGATGTTGAAGCCCACCTTAACCCTAGGGTACTTCTAAAATTGTCGGAATGGTTCTCTAACATAATAAATGAAGGGGGACAGGTAATCTTAACCACTCATAGCCTGGAGGCCGCTAGAACCATAGCAAGTTTAAGCGAGGAAAAGGCAAGGATCTCCCTCACTTTTCTGAAGGACGGCCTGTTAAAAGTTAAAGAGCTTACGTTAAATGAGGTTGACGACCTTTTAAAGGCCGGCGTAGACGTGAGGGTTGCGGAGCCATTATTGCTATGAAGTTGTACCCCCTATCTCAAGCTAGCAGGACGGCTACGAATATCAACAACATTTCTAGAAGGCTTGGAATCGATGTATTGACGTTTGAGCCAGTTACGTTGAATGGTATCGTAATCTTAGCTGACGGAACTCCGGATGATTGTGCAATAGCCGTGATAGCGTATCACTTAAACGGAAAGAAGTCTGTGGGTGTTGTGAAGCCGGAAGAAAAACGCTATGACGTTTTCAGATACCTTCCAGTTTATTTAAAATATAAAGTAGATAAGATAGCAGTACTGATCGATCAAGAGAACGAGGGCCTCGCCTCCGTTTTTAACAAAATTGAGAAGAAAGTATCAGAAACCGGGATCGTTATACAAAATGCGGCTAAAGAAAGAAGGCTAAAGGTTTATAGATGTAGGCATGGCGTAAAGGAATTTCAGCTGATATCCATCGTGAACGGTTTAGATGAACATCCCTTTGAGAGGCATACTATAGAAGATCACCTGTTGAAGGTTGCCGAAAAACTTCCAGAAGTTAAAATTAGCTCAAACGATCCAAAGAAAGTTTGGAATGAGCTTAAAGACAGGCAATATGAAGTTTACAAAAAGCTGAAAGAGACGAAGGATATAGAAGACGTTTTTCCACAACAAGTTAAAGGGCTTAAATGTTTATGTGAATAGGAGATGGCAAGCCGTCATCTGTTCGGACGGAGAAATTAACGCAACTTTCTGGTGCCGGAAGAGTTCTTGAAGTTTATTGGAGGCATCACACGGTTTCACCAAACCTCGTCCAGCTAATGAGTTAAATGAAAGACCCATACACACGAGCTGTTCGTCTTTTCCGTAATTTGGTTTAAACAAAAATCGTATTATCCATTTTCTCAGGGTTTGTTAACTTTGGCGCTGTCCATCAACACATCAATAGGTATTGCGCAGATGTTGGAACGCTCATCTACGACTTTACGAGGCTGGCGGAGGTTAGCTGTGACAGGGCGTTAACGTAGTAGGCGTGAGAATAACGGCGCGGAGCGTAGAATACCAGAGGCTACCCGACCCAGGCTAAGACTTAATGCACGATGTATTCGCTGTTGTCAGCAGTTTTAAGGTTTTTCTGATGGCCTGGCGGCCTATGGATTACGCAAGCCTCGGATGGTGGGGATTTTTCATGCGGATGACCCCGGGCTGGAAGCAGTCCAAGAGGATATGTAGTATGAGTCCGACCTAAAAGGGTCGGAAGGCGATGCCGTAACCTCCGATAAGGCCATAAACCTGGCGACTGAGCTTAACATCACTTTATACGATGCCTCCTACCTAAGCCTAGCCGTCAAGGCGAAAACGGCGTTTATCATAGTTGATAGAAACCTATACGAATCCGGGAGAAGTGCAGCGAACGCGATACACATATCAGAGGTCGGTTGAAATTAATCGGAAAGTCAAACTAGCCGTTAGCATTCAAGCCGGTAAGCCGACCGATAGTAGGAAGTCTATTAACCATTGGGGTTTTACAGGGAACCAGACTATGAACCATCCTATCTGTAACGCACAAATAACGAATAGTATGATCTTAGAGAGCTTGTCCTCACCAAAAATGCACGTTAGCCCAACGGCCAGCATGGGCACGGTTGAGTAAAAGTAGAACGGGTAAACCCATCTATGGAGAATGTATGCTAGAGGGAAGAATGTAAGGTATGTCATAGATATCCATGAAATCGTTAACACCTCATTATCTGGAAATGTTTTCCTTTTCAACGAGGATATGGACGAATAGGTTGCGAAAGCGAGTAACGGCCAAGTCATCAACCATAGGGGCGACTGCATACCATAGTAAGCTATCGGATGATATTCTCTACCGTCGACAGTTACAGTTACAACAAAATACGCCTCACGCGGGAAAGAAACGATAGGGCTTGCCCAAGTAATGGGCATGTGAACTACATCCCCTTCTTTGAACGTTAAGATGGTATGATAGTTTAGGATATAGTCAAGATGCTGGAAAGGCGTTGAGTAGGCCTTAAAAGAGTAATCGTATACTGCTAACCCGGCCAGCAGGATCGCTAGGGATGTTATGGCCGTCTTCTCGAAGACCTTCAACGTCTCCCTAATAGCATCAACTAACCTCATCCGTAGGTAGCACATCTTTAAGAAAAGATATAGCATTAGTCCAAGGAGGATGAATGCGCTTGAGATCTTGCACAGCAGCGCGAGGCTCATGACAATGCCAGAAGTAAAGTATCTGCCCTGGAGGAAGAGTAACGCCGAGAGTAGGCTAAACATCATCGCTGGGGCATCTAGGATGGCCATCGAGCTGATGTTGAACGAGGTAACATCGCAGGCGAAGAGCGTAGCCGAGCATAGGGCCAGAACGTTGTTCTTCAAAACAAAATTCGCCATCTTGCCCAGTAGGTATACGGAAGCAGCCCCAGAGATTGCCATGAAGACCCTCCACCCGATCGGGTTATCTCCAAACAATAGAATGCCCAGCACTATCAATGCCTTAGATAGGGGAGGGTGTTCGTTGTTCACGGCAATCCCCATCAGCATTTTACGGGCTGCTGGAACGTAGTGGGCCTCATCAAAGATCAGCGCGCAATCCGTTGAGAGTGGCGGGTTAACGCATTGGGATGGTGGAAGCTTGGGCCAGGGCTTGCTTATTATCGATAATTTTAAGAGAAGGATTATAGCCGACAACAACACTAGCTGGGTGTCCAGCCTGCCTAGATGCTTTCTCAGAAAAACCAGAATCATGAAACCTCAACCCTACATACGCATCCTCTCGTAGGTCTTTGCTAGGGGCCTTACCAAGCCTTTTAAGAACATCCTTTTCCCAGAGGCCATAAGGTAAGTTTCAACCAGCATGTAGAACAGTGCCGCCGCTCTTAGCAATGCAAGGTTTTAGGGCAACGAGCCGGGCAGGAGCGGGTCCTCTTCCATAAACCACGTGAGCAGTATTCCAACGTTACCGGCTTCCAGCGCGTAGAAAGCCGGCTGGAACCTACCGGCTATAGCTAGGAACGGGAGGATAAATATCACCATCTGCGGTGTAAAAACGTAGCTCGTCAGGAGGAAGGTTGATAAAAGCATGAAAGACCTCTCGTACAAGCCTCCAGAGTTGCTTATGTAGACCTTCAGCAGACCATAGACCATAAGTAAGGCACTGAATAGCTTAGCAGCATCCCACGAATCCCTCGAGGGGAATAGGTAGACGAACCAGGCATTTTCAAGCCCCCACTTTGCGTGGTAGATGTACGTTTCTCTGATGAAGCTAGGGTTAAGTACCTGTAACGCTGCATTGACTGTAGCAAAAGGTAGAAGAGCATAAAACAGGTAAGCCATCCTACCCTTCCAATCCTTCATGTAGATAAGGATCAGCGGCAAGAGCACTACGTTGATCAACTTTGTCAGCATCGCGAAAGAGAATAGTAATGCTGAGAGCCTATATCTGCCCTTCTCGAGGAACGTAAGCGACAGTACCAAGAATGCTGCGAATACCACATCAAAGTTATAGTTCAGGTAGTAGATCACGCTGGGTGCAAAGATGAGATAGATAAAGGCGTAGATAAGCGGTACGTTCTTTTCCTCCATGACCTTGAGCACCGTCAGCACCAGAAGCATGTAGAATGAGAAGAGAACGAGGGAGAAGGTGTTATAGTAAGGTACTAGTCCGCCACCGCCGACGAGGGACGAGACGTACACTATCAAGCCCGACAACGGTGGGTACTCGAACCCCTCTTGAACGTACGGTATCCTAACGCCGTTCACCAAAGGCCTATACCAGAAGGAGACGATATCCGAGTAGATGTCCCCAGGGATCTTTGGGTGGTGGAGTAGATACGATGATGTGAATGATAAAGTAGCGGATACGATAATCATCTTCTTTACTTGTTTCTCATCCATCCTTACGAGCCTCTTATCCACGCATGTTCTATCAATGGGCATGCCCTAATGTTATAATAATTTTCTCCCATGCGTTCCCATCGCTACGCGATGCTCCCTAATACACCCAGCGTTAACTAAGACGATCACAACAATTAAGGGGCCTTACGTTGTTGAATGAGGATAAAGAGTACTATTTTGAAAGGATTAAAATGGAATGCGTGAAAGGGAAATATGGATTTTAACGATAGACATCTCCAAAATTCGCGAGCCTTAAGTATAAGGCAAGGAATATCCGAAAAAGGCATTAACCTATGTGGGAGGAAGGCTTTCGTTTGTGGTAATAGTAAATTATAAGGTCTTGAGATTGCCACCTAAACTACTCATAAAACATTCTACCGACATGTTATCGGGTTATGGTAGGTATCCGCATAGAGTGTTCACGATTGAGAGAAGAAACGGTAAATACAAACTCAGAGGTGACTGTAATATAGAAGAAGAACCAGAAACAATAAAACTGTTTAACCTACTTTTAGACCATAGATGAAGTCTTTACCCACTGAGTAAAATTTAGCGTAAAAATTAGGAGGTTGTTGGACGCCTTTGTGTTACTGGTCAACGTCAACGTCTAAAGGCTAATGAGCTTGCCGCCACTATCAATCCACCAGCGACCAACCCCGCCAAGAGCCAGAGCATCGACAGGTATTCCTCAGGCTTCTGTTGGGGTAATACTTCATAGGTAACCGTTTCGGTTACTATCCCAGTAGTCGGCGGCTGGGTCGTAGTGAATGGCTTGGTTACGGTTACCGTCTGGGTTGTGGGTTGCGTCACAGTCTTTGTCGTGGTTTCCGGCTGGGTAGCCGTTGTTGTAGTGGTGGGTTGAGTAGTCGTAGGCCATGCCGTCGTCATTGTTACAGTAGTAGGGGCTGCTGCGTACTCGTATGCTCTTATGTCGCACCCCCTTCCCGTCGGCCTCCCTCCACCCTCCAGGTCTACTCTAGGACAGTGTTCTGAGGAGCCTGCGTCTATCGCCGGGCTACCGGCCTTTAGGTGTAGGTCTCCCGCCTCTAGGTTTACGAACATAGGGTCGGCTACTATGCTGTGCCCATCGTTTCCCGTTTCGGCCGTCCATCTTCTGCCACGTATATCCCGATGGGGGCGTCGCGTGGGCCGTTGAACGCGAATATTGTGTTGTAGATCCTAACCCTAAGGTCATCCTGCCTTCCCAAGGCCCCTATCTCCGGGTAGCCGATCGTGGCTGAATAGTCCCGGCACTCCGGCTTCCTGGAGTTTCCGGCTATGATGGAGTTGACGACTAGATAGTCTCCGTTGTATACGAAAACGAGAGAGCTTAACAGTTGTCGTAGATGAAGGTGTTTTCAAACACACCTACCCGCTGAGGTGGGTAACGCTTAAATCTCCCTCGGTGGCTATGCAGTTCTTTGAGGGAGTCCTGAAGCTAGATCCGCATTGGAAGGATGTAACTTGCTTTCCGAAGCGCACGCGCAAATGCTTATAGAAGTAGTAGAAAAGTACTTTCAGTTAATAAAGACAGAACATTTTGCCAAATATGAGAAGGATTTTGCGTGCAGGATTCAACTAGGTTTAAATGAAGGATACAAGCAAGGATTTTGTGAACCAACAATGGTCCAAATAGTAGAAGGAATTATAAATAACCTGAATGGATTATCAGTATCAACCAATAGATTTAGGATTTCTACCAAAAGTATTTTTGTTCACGGAAACAAGTCTCAGGTAGAATTTGAATATTATGGGCGAAGAGTCCAAAGAGAATTGGGAGACCTCATTTTCATACTATCTGTTATCTATAATGGGAAAAAATATTTTGAAAAGTTTACGATTTCACAGTTTAAAAAAGATGACAATAAATTAAGATGGGATCTCAGTAACAAAGAGCAAATCTATTTACTCTCCCGTTTCCCATCATTTCGAGGGGTAAGGGGTTCTATAATTCCTATGAGGGAGATCAATCTACCTAATTATTCTGGATGTTTAGGTTCTTTCAATTTGCTTTTTAGACCCGGAGATTTTGTTTTTATAAGTGCTCAACGATTAGAGGGTTTCGTAGGAAATAGGAAATCCATCAACATAATCGATGTATCCATGTTGCGGGAGGTCCCAGGTTATTATTTCCCTTATTCCATACCTTTTTGTTGCTCTTACATTGAAGAATTGTTCTACTTGTGGCGAAAATTATGGAGGCGCGGAATACTCGTTCCATTTTTCCCACCCTATTCTATAGGCATTCTTGGTTTTTCTCATTTTGCTTCTAATATTCATGATTTTGTGGATATGTATTTAAGAGGGCATATTGGAGAAATAAGTTATTCAGATATTGGGGTTTATAACAAACCTGCTTTTAATTTCCTATGTGAGTTACTTTCCGCAATAATGAGAAAAGCCCAAAAAAAGGGAAAAACTGAAGTTATGAATTTTATAAACGAATTTTTTAAGTATCCATATAGTAACAATGAGAAAGGCATGAGAGAAGTTGTAGAATTTGATTATGAAGGCGGAGGTATTGGTATTATCTATACTTCAATCAATTTAGGCGAAGGTAAGGAATAATGGCGACGGCATATAGAAGAAAGAAGCATAGATGATGCCTTAAAAAAGTGCAGAAGGTTATGTAAATCATCTATCACCGGGAAAAGATATTTTGATTAGATTCTGAACGACAACTCGACCGGTCTGGTCGAGGACAGTGGCGAACGTAAAGTCCTTATGCGCGTCTAATCCAACATAGGCACTCATAAGATGGGCTAGAGCGCCGCAAACATTTAACCCCTCGCATACCATCGTACTAAGGCTTGACCTATCGCTTGGCGAAGTTTTGATTCAAAGGAGCCTGGTTATAGCTATTGACGCCAGCGGTGTGCATGTCCATAAGTTCGGTTGGGTTAAGCGCGTGCATTGTAAAAGCGCTACCTTAAACACTTCTGTTGACGTTAAAACGAAGGAGGTTTTATCGATGGAGGTAACCGACGACGTGCAAGACTCCCCTACCGGGCCTAATGAGGCTTCGAAGTGTAGGAAGGTAGTTGAGGCCTACATGGATTCATCGTATGGTTCATGGAAAACCTACGAATACCTGAAGGCTAAGGGCATCGAAGCCGTCGTTAAACCTAAAAGTAACAGTCGCGCAGATATGGGTCATCACGCTAGGCGCGAGGCGATAAGGCTGTTCAGGGAGCTCGTTGTAAGGCATGGGCCGCGCGCAAGAATCTCCCGGCTTTAGCCGTGGGAGTATCAAGAATGACAAATTTTCCTTACAAGCCGGGCGGCAGAAGCGCGTCGAGTAGTCCCGGCGCCTTTTCCAATCCCGTATACCCCTTTCCTAAGCTTAGCATGAGACTTTATCCTCCTTTTGACGGCATATTCCATGCAGAGTTTGACAACGTCCCTGAAGCCCTCTAGGAGCTTCCTAACCTTATCCTTCGCGTCGTAACTTAACGGGAAATTGATAAGCGCTTCTACAATAGAGTATGCTCTGAACTTTTATGCGAAGTTAATTATTCAGAAACTGCTGTCAAACTCTACTCTATTCCCTAACCTTCTAATGCGTACCATCAAGGCCTGGAAAGGTGCCCATAGGCTTAGATTATTCCTTATCCTCATGGAAAGATTGGTTTTACCCAGCCTATCTTCTCGAAATCCCTGTCGTTTGTATATATTTCCTGCACTTTGCCCCTCCTCATCTGGCATGCGAGAACGAGATCGTCCCACATGCTGCAGCTTAGATTAAGCCTGTTCATTTCCGCGACGGCCTCCACGAAATCTAAGAATGTCGTCTCCATTACCGCAATCCCGGCCTCTTGAATGTAATCTATAAAAAGCTTAATTGCCTCATCCTTCCCACGCCTTGCTAAGTGCGCTATAACTTGGCTTACCACTAGGGTCGAGGTGACCCCTTCGTCTTCCCCTTTTTCTATCCTTTCCAACATCCTCAGACATGCCGTCCCGTATCTCGGATCTTTTAGCAAGATGTATATGAAAATGTTCGAGTCTACGAACCTACGCTTCATCTGAGAGGGCATTCTCGACTTCCTCTAGGCTTACTACTTCCTCACCAGCTATGCCAAAGAGGTCTCGGATGGTGATTTTCCTAACGGGCGTTAGCACCATCCTTCCGTTCTCTATTTCTACAATGAGCTCGGAGCCCTCTCTAATTCCAAGAGCCTTCCTTATCTCAGCAGGAATAACTATCCTTCCTCTTTTTTCTACTATCACTTTGCCCATTTTTTATTGCCCACTATGGGACAGAATAAAACCCATATTTTAGTTTTACTCAAAAATGTTTTTGCCCCTTTTATATCTTCCCTATTTAGAGAATCTTCAAGCGAAGCCTATGTCGGATGAAAAATTTATGAGGACTGCCTCCTTTAAATATCAACAACTTTCTCCTCAGAGAACTTATGCATGAGTCTAACGGGATAGCACGGATACGCTCGTCCTGGTTCTATTGTTCCCCCCTCCTTTTTAAATAACTTATCACGGCTTTAATGCCGCTTTTTATGAATCCGAACTGCTTGTTCTTCAGCCACCTTAAGGCCATTTTTGGTCTAAGATAAAATGTGATGTATGCTTTTTGGAAAAGGGCTTTGACCTCCTTTTCCGAGACCCCCTCGATTTTTAGAACCGGCTCGACCGCCGTGTATTTTGACCAATCCTCTGTTAGAAGCATGTTGTTCTTCTTTGCATATTCGTATACCGGGGTTCCTGGGTATGGCGTAAGTATGGAGAATTCGGCATAATCCAAGTCCAGGCTTTTAGCGAACCTTATAGTCTCTTTTATCGTTTCTTTTGTATCTTCCAAGAAGCCTATGATGAAGGAGCCTAAAACCTGGATTCCAGCATCCTTCAGAATTTTTACGGCCATCTTTATTTGCCCAAGCGTTATCCTTTTACCTATTGCATCGAGTATCTTCTGCGAGCCCGATTCTATGCCCAGGAATACGATCCAGCATCCAGCCTTCTTCATCCTTTCGACAAGCTCTTTGGAAAGCGTGTCCACCCTCGACGACGCACCCCAGCTTATGTCCAACCCCTCCTTGATTATTTCGTTGCAAATCCTTTCGGCCCTTTCCTGGTCGAACGTGAAAGTGTCGTCCAAAAATTCGATGTTTCTGATGCCGTACCTATCGTATAGTATTTTTATCTCTTCGAGGACGTTTTCTGGGCTTCTCCCCCTCCAGTATCCACCGAAAAGCCTAGAGGATGAGCAGAAAGAGCATCTAAATGGGCAACCTCTGCTCGTCAGCATTGTCGCGTACTTTATCCCATTGAATTTGTAAAGGTGCATGGGAAGCAGGTCCCAGCTTGGGAATGGTATGGCGTCGATATTCCTTACAAACGGTCTGGGCTCTGTGTCTATTATCTCGTTTTGCTTTCTGAAGGTTATCCCTTTCACTTCTTTTAGTGGAGCTCCCCTTTCAATTTTTTCGACCAATTCTCTTACAGTCTCCTCGCCTTCGCCCTTAACGATTACGTCGATGTGTTTGCACTCTTTCAAAGTCTGTATAGACGTGAAGGTTGCATGGGGTCCTCCTAAAACCACGGTACACCCTTCATTAACCTTTTTAGCAATTTCAGCAACCTTATACGCCTCATAAATTGAGGGCGTCACTGAGGTTATCCCTACTACGTCTGGGTTAAAGCCTCGCAACTCCCTTTCGACGTCTTCTAGCGTGTAGTTGAGAATGTTCGAGTCTATGATCTTCACGTCGTGGTTTTGTCTAAGCATCGAGGCGATGTATGCCAGGCCTAATGGCGGCGACGAGACCCCAACTACGGACTTGACTGCCGAATCGTATGGAGGCGAAATTAGGCATACCCTCACGCTTTCGCCCCCATGCCGTGGGTTTGTTTTAAGCAGCAGGTTAATAGACGCTTTTCACCTTTTCTGCTGTACCCAAGTGTGTTTTCAGGCCCGTAGCAGCCGTGTGCAGCACGTTCTAGCTCTATCTATATTTTTAGGGAAACCCAAACGAGATGTCTAATGGTCACAAGGTATCCGTCGCCGTGGATAAGTTTAGGGATACTGTAGCCCCTGCGTGGACACCAAAAAGGCTGGATTTCCAGAGCATGGAGCGAGGCCAACGTCCAAGCGCCATGATACTCATGGGAGAGCTTGCAAAAGGAATAGTGGGCGCATTGCCCGTCAACTCGAAAATTAGGAACGCCTAGCGCCCGACCTCAACCTTAAAAGCTGGCCAATCTTCTCGGGGACGAGAACGTGAGAAAATCGGAAGCCGCTGTCTTGGCAATCGTGGGAGGCATCTCCGTTTTCTCGATAAAGATAGCAGCATACATAATCTCCAATTCTATCGCCCTATTATCGGACGCCGCCGAATCTGTGACGAACGTCGCGGCCGCCGCGCTGCTGCTCTTCTCGGTCCGCCTATCCGGGAAGCCTCCCGACGCCTCCCATCCATACGGCCACCAGAAAATCGAAGAGATAACGCGCTTACTCGAGGGGGTGATGATAACAGCGATTGCGGCAGCGCTTCTTCAAGCAGCGTCTCAAAGGCTCCTCAACCCGACGTACCCATCGTACATCGAGATAGCTATACCCGTCTCAATCGTGGCATCGGCCTTGAACGCGGCAATCGCGCTGATCCTCCTGAAGAAGTCTAGGTCTGAATGGTCCCCGGCCCTAGAGGGCGGAGCGAAGCACCTATTCTCGGACGTTTTTTCTTCCGCGGGCGTTTGGGTCGGCTTGCTCTTGGTAAAGGCAACGGGCTATGCCGTCATAGACCCGATCCTCGCGATCATCGTTTCGGCGTTAGTGGCGAGGGCCGGGATACTGCTCGTAGTCAAGTCGTCAAGATACCTAATGGATCCTGCTTGCGCCTTAACCGAGGCTAGGATAAAGGAGATCCTGTCGAGGCATAAGCAATCCTTCGTCAGCTACCATGAATTGAAGACTAGGAGAAGCGGCGATAAGGTCTTCTCGGAATTGCATTTGATAATCCACGGATCCGTGAGCGTGAAGGATGCCCACGATTTAGCGGATCGCATAGAGAGCGAGGTGAGGCGCGAGATGCCGTACGTAAATCTCACGATCCATATAGAGCCACCCGAAGATCTGGACCCAAGGAGCGATCGAGAGGCTCAGGACGATCAAGATGACCCTGGCGGTAGGTTGCTATGAGCCTGAGGGCGTGTTTACCGCATGAGTGCACGCTGTCTTCCCTGCTTTAACAGACCATGTCGGGCTGAGATCTGGAAACGTGGACTCATGCATCTTTTAGTCGGTGGCCGGACTGATTGCTACGGCTCAGATGGCCTATACAGACCCAGGCGGTATGCAGTTAGCAGCAGGCAATAGCGCACGTATACGTAAAGGTATTTCCAAATTGGGCCGATGTTCATCCAGGATCAACTGACATTAAACGCTACCATTTAGTCGATTACATGGTCAGAATGCCAAAGATGCCAAGAGAAAGTAGACAACTTTGGAAATGTATAAAAAGTGATCTTTGTTTCTTATTAATGGTTGGGAATGCCTGACACGAATACTATACTAAGGAAGATTGAAGAGAACATGAGCGTTATAAGGGGTTATGGGGTAAAGAGAATAGGTATTTTCGGTTCTTATGTTAAGGGAAAGCAGAAGCCGGATAGCGATATAGATGTAATCGTGGAATTTGAAAAGGGGAAGAAAACTTTTGACAATTACATGGAGCTTAAATTCTTCTTAGAGGAGCTTTTGAAAAATAAGGTTGACCTCGTGATCTCCGAATCAATAAAGCCCGAGCTAAAGCCTTACATCCTAAAAAGTGTTAGGTATGCAGCGGGATGCTAAAATCTATCTGAAGGATATTCTGAGGGCAATTGAGAAAATAGAAAACTATACGAAGAACTTGAACTTTAATGATTTTTTAAGAAATGATATGGTCCAAGATGCGTTGTGAGAAATCTCGAGGTTATTGGGGAAGCTGTTAAAAAAATTCCGGAACAAATAAGAAATAAGCACCCTGAAATAGAATAGAAGGAGATTGCTGGGCTCAGAGATATGCTAATTCACGGATATTTTGATGCAGACCTCGAGACTACGTGGGACGTAATTAAAAACAAACTACCTGAACTAAAGAGGCAAGCATCGGAACTTCTGACAGAAATCGAGCAGGCGGAGAAAAGCATACAGGAAAGGTGACAAATTTACTGCATGTGAGAAGGATAGGTTCATTATGCCTCTATAAGGTGTTAAGCTTTTGTCGACCCTCTACCCCTCGCTTTAATCCAGGTCATTTTTACTGCTACGTAAGCATATTAGGTGCCGATCGTTCCACTAAGCAACTTCACCTCTCCTTAAACAGTGAGCTCTGAAGCGCTTATCTACGCATAGAAACTTTGCCTCCGTAAACTTCTAATAAGACGGTATTTATCATACGGTTATTCTTAACCCGCTGATTATGTATTTGGCCTTGCAGACAACAGCTATGGTGTCGCTTCCAGCAAACGCTAGTCCGACAAACTTATTATCCTTATCCACTGGGCTTCCACTGTCACCGCTTTGGATGAATGGTTGATTTACCAGTATTTGGTCGTAGAATATCGCCCACTTTGATAAAGTGTACCAGACTTTTACGGTAGCATCCGTATCGGCGACAGTATTTTGAGTAACGCCTGTCGTTCTTCCAGACTTTCTTACAACATCCCCTTCAGCAACCTCGGTCGTTCCGGCAATTCTATATGTATTTTTGTTATCCACGCCTAGGACCTCACCGGCTAGGTACTCTGTTGTTGTAACCTTTGCTATGGCGGCATCAGCGTAGTTCTTTCCCTTAGGCCCAAAGGTTATCTTGATGTACTTAAAAAGCTCTCCAACCTTCTCTTCGCTAGCGCCACCGTCGTACGTTCCAGGCTGAAGTACGGCCGTACCTAAAGGTAGAAACTGTGCCTTGCTGTTCATGGCTATGACATGAGCGTTGCTAAGTATGTAATAGCCTCCCCCTGGACCGCACACTACTAGGCCTAGGCTTCCAGCCATCTTGCCGCCATAAGCATCCTCAGGAACCCCTACGGATATGCCCCCGACGATCGGCCTCACCTCGGCGATCCTGCTAACAGCCTCATCGTACGTGTAGGCTGTTTCGATTTCTTCCTCGACTTGAACCAGCGATAGGGCTTTTATCTTTCCCGTTACGATGACCTCAGTTTTAAACCCATCTACCTCCTTAGGAACCATGCCCCTATACTTTTCGTGCTCGATGTATACGATTATCCTTGGAGGGTCCTCACGGTGGCTTACCCCAGCAATGCCCTCGAGCGGAAGCAGTATCTCCTCGGCATGCTTTCTCGCCTCTTTAATGTTTTGTGCTTGCACACCAACCACACCTGCAAAGATGCTTAAGCATGACAAGAAGACCAGCATCAGGGATAAGAGCTTTTTCAACACGATTCACACGTTCTCATAAGATGGTAAGGCTCATATAAATTTTACCTACCGTGAAGCAGTCTCCCAGATGAGTCTGGTTGCAGAAATAGCTTTCGCTCCGCTTATCCAGAATGCTCTGAAAAGCTCCTTTAGCATCTGTCAGCATCCGTTAGAAGCGGCATGCCTTTCAGCGACAGCCAACACCGCAAAGACTAGGGTCTGCGCTGATTTAAAACACATGAATGGCAGCCATAAAGCTGGACGCTTCTCAGCCTAAGAAAGCCTTTACTATCATCCAAGTCCTAAGGGTCTCAACTGGGTTGAAGGTGGAGCGTTTTTTAGGGAAACGTAAACGTTTTTAAGCATTAAGTGCCGAGAGCATTCCGTGGTTTAGACGATGGCTCAAACGGACAGGGATGCTCTCTACGCTAGGCTTCGATCAATAGAGTCCGACCTTGCCAACGCCTCTTGGGCGATAAGCGATGTCGAACGCAAGCTGTCCTCCATCGACGGTGCCATGTCCTCCCTTCCAAGCAGGCTTGCAACGATCCGAGAGCGCGGCTACGCCGCCATGGGGCACCTCGAAAAGAGCATAGACCTTCTGGCAAAGAAGTGGGCGGAAGCCTCTCCGGCAATCAAGCAGAGCTTTTACGGCAGCGTCCAGCCTCTAACTGCCCAGATACGCGCGCTCCAGTCAGAGGTTCAGGGGCTAAGGGCTGGAGCGGCCCTCGGCGGAACGGTTTTAGGATGGGCCTCGGTTGGGCGCATTTCGGCGGAGGCCTCTGCCTTGAGGGCGCGGGTTTTCGCCGAAACATCAAGGATCAACGCATCCATTGGTGAGTTCTTGGGAGGCATAGAGGCTATAGACCGGGACCTGAAAATAGCCGAAAACACCATGAGGCTCTTCTCCTACGCGTCATTTCCGCTTAAGCCGGGCGAAAGCCCAGTCCTGGCAATCGAGGGGAAGATCATGACAAAGGAAAAATGCGATGGGACGCTTTACTTCACAAACCAGAGGTTCATCTTCGAGGGAACGAGGGAAGCGGTGCTGGAAAAGAAGCTCTTCATAGCCACAAAGAAGAGGGTTGAGCGCATGGTTCTGGTGGAGCAGCCCATAGGAGCGCTCCAGGGAATATCCAAGGGGAGGGTTGGGCTGGTTGCTTGGACTGGCATCTACATCCGCTTTAAGCCTGAGCTCGGGCTGGAAGAGATGCCGTTCGACGTTAAAGGGTGGGAGGCCGACGTGATAACTCGGTTCTTCCAGTACATCGTCGGAGGCGAGGCGGACAGGGACATAGCGGCCATAAAAGGCATAGCACAGAAGGAGGCGCCAGCCTTAATGGTCATCCGGTGCCCCAACTGCGGAGCGCCTTACACGAGGGAAATTTACAAAGGACAGACATCCGTTCAGTGCGAGTACTGCGGGACATCTATACTCATCAACCCTGAGGCCCTCCATGGCACGGCGTAGGAGAGACGATGGGCCAAGGGCCTCTCCCAAGTGGGTACCACGATAAAGACCCGAAGGGAGCAGAGCCCTATGGAATGCCTCCGATGAACCCATAGGAGGATGGAGCTCAAGGGCTAAGCGTGATACGTATCCATGATTAGCCCAGAACCCCAATGCGCCATTCAAAAGGCTCGGCTATAAAGATGCATCTTATTGGTGCTGGTTTGAATGGACAGCAACTTTGCAGGATGCTAAAAAGTCTCGGATAAGGTTGTTAAAACGATGCTTGAACGCACAAATGAGCCTTTCCAGCGTTGACAAGCACGTGGAAACCTTGAGCCAAGTTATGTCAATAACCATCGAATTGTTGCTCAAGGCTGATAGAATTATATCGAGCCTTTCCTTTTATAATTGGGGAAAGTGTTGAAGTCTAAAAGAAACACGCCCTCACTTGGTTATGGCGCTGGCGCTCTTGCAGCCCTCGTCGCATCCCTAGGCTTCGCAGCCATAGTCTACAGCGTTAACATAATCCCCTTCGAATACCTTCACCTTCCAGCTTGGATTTTCTGCCCACTAGGAATTTACACGCTTTTTTACACGATTTTCAGCCATAAAGACCCAATTTACTATCTGGTCTGGGGATTGTGTATGACGTGCGTCGGCGTAGTTTCAGCATCCTACACGGTCATACCCCCGCTTCTAGCTCTAGAGGGATACTTTTAATTATAATCGCTGTCTTAGGTATGGCTGCCTACAAGAGGAGCAGGTGATGAGCAGGAAAGACTATCTAGAAAAGGTCCGCGGGGAAAGGGGCCTATTGGAGAGGATCATGGGCTATATACCTGGGTACAGGGGCTATAAGGAGAAGGAGCTTCGGAGGGGAGAGCGACCGCCTTGTCCGGACTGAGGTTGTAAATAGGCTTAGGGATGCGAAAACAGTCTTCAGGAGGGGCCTCGCAGACCCGTCCGTTGCCCAGAAGCTCTCGGGAGAGGACGCGTACAGGTATGAGGCGCTGTTATCCCGCCTCGACAGGGTAACGCAGAGGATAGATAGGGCCGTGGCCGGGTACGCCGGCATGTTCGACGCCCTAAAGGTGCATGAGGAAAAGCTTGACCAAGCCCTCCAGTACGACTTAAGCCTCATCGAGAAGGCCGAATCCATAAGGACGGACGTCGAGAAAATAGTCAGGATGGACGTAGGAGGAGGGGAGTGGAGGCAGGCCATGGACAGCCTGAAGTCGAAAGTTGAAGAGCTAGACAGGATGATCGACGAGAGGTCCGAAATCCTCAGGGGGCTGAATGGCTAGAAGGAGGTGGGCTTGGTGCCGAAAGTTATAGAGTGGGTTGGCGCTAAGGAGGAAGACGTCGTCTGGAGGTACCCCGACGAAGAGATAGCCTGGGGCGACAACCTTATAGTCCACGAGTACGAGGCCGCTGTCTTCTTCAGGGATGGAAAGGCCTACGACGTCTTCAGGGCTGGACGCCACGTTTTGACGACGGCGAACCTACCGTTACTGACGAGGGCATTATCAAAAATTGCAGGCTTCGATAAGGTCCCTTTCAGGTGCACGGTACTCTTCGTTTCGCTTAAACAGTTTCAAGGGGAAGTTCGGCGGCCAAAGCCAGACTAGGGAGCTTGCCCCGATAAAGTTCTTCGGGAGCTTCTGGTTCAGGGTTGAGGAGCCAAACCTCTTCGTCAACGGGGTGGTCGGCGGGCAGGGGGTCTTCACGACCGATAGGGTTCAAGGGTTTTTGAGGGGATACATCAACGAGAGGCTCATAGACGCTCTGAGCCAGTACCAGCTTGCTGAGGTTTACGGAAAGCTGGACGAGACGAGCCTCCTGGCTAAGAACGCGCTTTTCGACGCCTTCTCCAGGATAGGCCTCGAGCTGATAGACGTCAAGTTCGAGGGCATCGACACGACGCCAGAATGGAGGGATAGGCTGTTCTACGTGAGGACTGGTGTTGCGGCATCCGAAGTCTTAAGGATGGAGACGGTTCAGAAGTCGAGCGAAAGCCTGTCCAAAAGCCCGGGCGCAGCTGTAGGCGCCGGAGCCGTCATCCTTCCGCAAGTCTTTCAGCCAACGGCGGCACCGGCGGCTCCGATGGTGTTGTGCCCGAGATGCAACTTCCAGAACCCGCAGACCGCAAGGTTCTGCAGCAACTGTGGCGCGCCACTGCAGGCCGCTGGGGGAGTCAGCTGTCCAAAGTGTGGAGCGTCGAACTCTTCTGGGGCCAAGTTCTGCCAAAACTGCGGAAACCCCCTCCAGCCGAATAGGTGCCCGAAGTGCGGAAGCGAGGTTCAGGCTGGATCCAGGTTCTGCCCGAGTTGCGGGGAGAAGCTCGCCTAGTCCAGCGGAGGTATGCGCCGGCCCTTGCCCAGCACCTCTAACGGTGTAACGACGTTAGAAAAGTTTCAGAATACATAGTATAACATGAGGTCGTGATTCTATCGTAAAAGCGCGGACATCGTGCATGATGCGTAGCCTAAGGTGTGGAGAGTTTCCCGTAGGGATGACGCCTGGTTCGAAAGGACCTGGAGGAGACGTATTGGGCGGGTTCGAACCGAAATGTCAGGGGGCGATGCAGAGCCTCCCATGAGGCCGGAGGGGGACAAGGTCTGATGATGGCCGAGGTCTACATAGACCAGAACCCTTTAACGTCCTACTTATAGTATCTGGGACCAAGAGGGTTGTAAAATCGTTTTGACAGCGACGAAAGCGCTACCCTAATGTATTGCTTAGCCTTCACGACCGTTTCGCTTTAGATTTTTCTTGGAGGTTGATGAATTTTCAATAGGTCGTGTTATTTCCAGATTCCAATCCGACGTGGGGTGAAAGGTATGGAGCGGTCATGGGCACATCTTGTCTCCGATACTATGTGCTCTTATAAAGGAAAGACCCTTCGTGTGTAGTATAATGCCCTTTTGTTATGAGGCCACGCCTACGCCAAGGATGAGAGGATCGTTTGTGAGGATTTCCGGGACTGTGCATCATAAGGATCGTCTTCCCTTTGGAGGGTTATGGCGTCTTCATAAATCTTGTTTATCTTTTCCTAGACCTTGGGTCATCCGTTATGACGAAGTCCCGATCCGTAAACGTCTCTCTCAGAACGTCCTGGATGGCCCTGTTGCTATGCAAGTTAGCATCAAAGGTGAGCAAGCCCACGCACTGAGGGTCTGCAAGAGAGAAAGCGACTATCATGCAGTCCATGGACTCCAGCATTGGATCCTTCTCAGATAACTTATGCATAAGTTTAACGAAATAACATAAATGTTCCCGTTTGAGATACGATGTCTCGAAAACCATAAGCTCCGAAATACCTACATTAACTCCTAACTCATGGAGCTGGTGTACGGTCTCCGCTACAACAATTATTGGCACCTTGATGTGCTTCTCTAAACTTTTTATCACACTGTTCGCGACCTGAATTTGTTCATGCTTGGCCGCTATCACCTTAGATAATTTCTTATTCCTAAATGATAGAAAGTTAAGGAGATAATTTGTATCAAGAAAATAATGTTTTTCAACCTCACCCAATTACCCTTTTACCCTCTAAGACATAATAGACTTCGTCGAACAACTCTTTACTTAGCCAGGGTTTAGAAAACCTCAACACGTTATATGCCTCCTCCCCAGATAGATTCGGGTACCGCTCCTTCACCAGTATTATGCTCGAAGCTATCTCAAGCCAAGTAGAATCTTTATCCTTCACTAGGTTTATGAACCCCTCGCGTTCGAATGTGTTGGGAAGAGGGGTTAAAGCTAAGCCTCGTTTTTTGGCCACCTCGTAGTAATCATCGGCTAGCTCGCTCGAATACGGACCGTATAGGTATAGCGAGAACCTATATCCCATGTCCAAGCCAAACAACCTAGCTAGAAAGACGTATTTTTGTAAGAGAAAACGTTTTTCAAACTCCCTGTTCACGTTAAACTTATAATTTAAGCTCTCTTCAAGGAATCGGATAAAGCTGGCCAGCACTCTCAACCTATCTGAAGCCTCAACGGTTTCTCTTCGCCGAATAAAAACCTTAAATATCCTTCTAACCATAACGTTTTTCAAAATAGTAACGTACGTTATAAAGATTCTCCTCCGAAGTACGTGGATGGCTCTAAATTTATCTGGAACATCTAACTCGTTAGATCGTTCGCCCCATGCTTTGTTGCATGAAGTAGCGCATATGCCTTATGAGCATGGCCCTTGAGAAGGCAAGGAAATATATTTCGGACTTAGTGGGTGAATAGTAGGAGAAATAAGTATGCTTTTTAGAAACGCAGACGGTGAAAAAGTGGTTGGATGGTTATAACTTCTACCCGTCCCAAAGGTAATGGTGTTGCCGTTCCGGAACGTGGGGTAAAAGAGGGTTTTGCGGGCTGCTTTTCGGTCAGGCATCCGTACTGTGTTGCCTCTCTAGAAAGGCCTCACGAGCTCCAGCTTGCTCAATATGGAGCCAAGCTCTGACAAAAGGTCTGCGGCCCTCTCCACGTCCCTCGCCTCAAGAAAAGCCAAGAACTTCCTGAAGTCCTCACTCAGGGACCCAACCTCCTCCTTTATCTTTTTGATGTTCCTGCTGTTGGCTACGATCACGAGCTTCTGGACCGTAGGGTTGTTCTTGGCCCTCTGTAGATTGAGTATCAATGAGTCCACGCTCCCTGCCTGGTGCACCTCGAAGACGTAGCTCAGTGTGCCTAGGTTCGCTATCTTTGCCTCCCAGACGACATCCACCCTGGCCCCTTTGGCTACGAGCTTTTCGCTCTCAGCCTCAAACCCCAGCCCGTTTCCTATCTGGACAAGCTTATCGACGACCTCGTCGTGGTCGAACTGGTAATCTTCCTCCTCCGCCTGAGCCTCAGCCTCCTGCATATGGGTCGCAACGTAGTACAAGAACAGGTCCACGAAGAGCAGGTCAGGTTCTTTAGCTCCAGGTTTGATTACCCTAAAGATGGATTTCAGAACCTCGTTTACCTTCTCGTACTCAGAGCCTGAGATCTTGTACTTCTTGATCGGTACATCCTGCCCGAGGCCAAGCATGTCGAGGCCCTTCCTGCTCTTGTCGTTCCATATACCGCACTGCTCCCTCTTGACGAAGGCGAGTATCTCCGTAACACCGGCCGGTCCTATACCTTTAACCCTCTCGAAGAATTTGTCGTACCTGACACCCAAAGGGGCATCGCCGTGTAGTAGGTTTCTTAGCTCCGATTTGAAGAGGTTGAAATCTGTACTCTTTAGCACGCGGCTCGCCACGTAGTCCTTGTTTGTCCAGCCCGCGTATGCCCAGAGCGATGCTATTATGCGCCTGTAGTCAAGTTCTGTGAGCTGGTCGATGCTAGCCGTGTCGAGTAGGGTTCTGAATTCTTTTTCCCTGGCCTCCCTCTCCCGCAAGAATTCCTTTGCCTCGTCTGTTTCTAGCCACTTCTGGAACTTAGGTAGGAACTCTGCGATCTTGGCCCTTGCTTGGTCGCTGAGTGTAAGCATCGGTTGAAGGATGGCGTTTGTAAGTATAAAACCCTTCCAATCTTTCCAGCAGCTTTTGTACGGTATTTTCTAGGCTTTTAATTCAGCCAGCTGCAAAATGATTACCCCTAGTTACTAGCAAAATGTGAAATCTTACCTTTTCGCTACATCCAATTAACTTGAATCAAAGCTTTTACATGTAGATAAACACCTTAGAGCCATGGACTTGAAGGGCTAAAGAGATTGGCAAGGTTGGAGTATTTTGAAGTTCGAGTGAAGTAAGGAATCTGAACGATATGTTGATACTGAAGCGAGGGCTGTACTCAGCTTTGAAAATTTATCTACACTCTTCTAATATTTCATCTGAATTGCTCATCACAAAGTTTTTGACGATTTCCAATTCTTTGCAAGACTCTGTTTTGTTTTCAACTCTCTTTAATATTTCCTCGATACCTAATACAGGTGCGCTTTTTATATAATCAAGAATATGGTGCAAATACCATGCTTTTACGTATTCACTTCCTTTCTGTCGCAAAAATCTTAACTGAAGATACATGGCGGTTTTTCTCCTTCTCCCAGAATCGTGCTTTCCTACCGTTGCCCTGTAAGGCAATATGACAATATGTTTACGTTTACCCATGCATAGTTTTTTATCCTCCGTATCTAAAAACTCCATAAACTCTTGATTCTCTTCAGGAAAGTCGACTAAGCTGTTCACAAAGTTCGAAATTTTTTCTGGTATTCCTAACCTCCTTGCCCATTTATTATGAATTTCCCATTCAGGCATACTCTACCCCTCCAAATTCTACGGTTTATATTTTGGGCAGGATAGGCTTATCCTTTCCCCCAATTGTCCCACTTTTGAGTTATCATCAAGTGAAACCCAGGAGTAGGCCTCTTTGAAGCTATACAGTCATCCCTTCTATTCCTAGCTTTGCATAATTCGTTTTAAAAATAGTCTCGAATTTAGACTGGTTATCGATCTGTTGTGGTAATATGTCTTCGTTAATCAAGTGAATTTAAAGGGATGCCATGTTAGATTAATTAGCAAGATATTTGCTTAAGAAACTTTCAACAAGCTCTATTTTGATACTGGAATGAGAAGATATAATTTTGTAGAGCTTTTCGTCAGTTGTCAATATGAATTTGTCTTCGGTTGCAAGAGCTGTCTGAACAAGGTAATGATCATCTTTTGGCACCAACTGAGCCAATCCCGTCGGCATAGGAGGAATTTCATGCTCTTCTAAAATTTCGCATTTGTTTGAGTTTTTAATGAAAGAATTAAAAAAGTGTTTAGCAAGCAGTCTCCTTTCTAATTCCCAGTATTGTGATTCCTTGGATATATTCCAAATCTTACTCATCAATTTGGATCCACGTTTAACTACTATTTTATCGCATTTTTCTTCCATCTTCTGCAGAAACTTACTAATTAGTTCTAATCTCTCTCTATCCGATAGATAGTGACATATCCATTCATCTACTGTTATTTTCATTTTTGTCCAATCATCTTCTTCAGTACTTCAATTTCAGCCTCCATAAAGGAAGTTAAACCACCCTCAATTTGTCCTTTGGAGTTAACCTTCTGTTCTTGAACAACAGTTACTCCCTTCTCCTTTTTGCACAAATAACATGCTATTTGATCATGTGATATTTTGTTCTCAACCACAAGAGAAAGAAGAGAGGAGATTATATGTTCACTATGTGTGGAGATTATGAGTGTTTTATCTTCATTTTCAACAATCTCTACAAGGGCCTCTACTAGTTTACTTTGTGCTACAGGATGGAGATGAATTTCTGGCTCTTCAATTAAAAGTACAGAAGCTTCTGGGCGCAATACCTTAGTCAACAAATAAATAGTCTGATTTACACCAAACCCATCGTTTACGAGCTCTGACGTGAGACCTTTTTCGTCAACAGTTTGTAGATAAAAGATAGATGTTCCTGGGGTGGAAGTGAGTTGAAAGTCTTTATTGAAAATTTTCCTAACGTAAATATGAACTTTGTTCTTGAGGTACCCAAAACCTCTCGTGAGTAAAGTAGCTACTTCATCTTCATTAATAGCAATTTGACCTACTGAAATAGGAGAATAGACCGGCTTTGAGAAACCGCGTTTTAAGGGAACTATATCTATATTTTTAATTAATTCAATAACAGAATTCAAGTTTTTAAGTAATTTTTCTCCAAATTGTGTCAATGGTTGAATTGTAGGATTAGCGGTAATTCCGTTCCAAATAAATTCTACAGTTTCTTCTTCAGTTTTAACTTGTATCTTTTTCTGGGAGTTAACTGGATATGGAAACTTTACGTGTAAGGTTTCGTCAATTTTGTCCTCCAATTTTAATCTAAAACTCCCGCTATCTTTGCTAAATGCGACAGTATACGATAATTCACCGAATTCGGTATCAGATGTAACACCTATCTCTATTTCTAGTTTTGGATCATGGTTATACACTACTTGATCAAAACCGCCAAAATTACAGAAAATTAGGTTTGGAAAACCATCCACTGTCTGATTAGGGTTAAGAATAATATTCCTTAGGATAAACGGAGCATATAGAATAGAAGATTTTCCAGATGCATTATGACCATATAGAAGAGTAAGAGGTTTTATTTCAATTTGGACATTTTTGATCGATCTGAAGTTTTTAATCTGAATTTGTTTAATCATAATAATTCTCTCCTTAAATTCGCTAAGTAAAATTTCTCAATATAAATTAATAACCTTTTCTTTTCGAATTTAAACGATTGACTGGTTACAAAAATATATCTTTTTTAACTTTTAACCTTGTCTATAACTTTAAGCGCGCAAGTCTAGTGTCTATAAAAACAGTATATTAAATATTTTCTCAGTCTCTACAAGGAAGAATCAGAATTAGAGAAGGTTGTAATGGAGATTGCACCGGATTTATTCGGAGAACATAGCTTTGTATTTCCAAAGTCAAAGTTAACGTCTAGAAAAGCAGAACTCGGTTCAATTTCCGATGGTTTTCTCCTAGATTTATCCGATCCCGACAATCCTATTTTATATGTTTTAGAGGTTGAGTTGAGAAGCCATGGACTAGAGCACATCGCTACTCAAGTACTTAAGTTCGCAATCTCATACAAAGAAAGCAAATCCAAGCTCAATGTATTCTTTAAGGAGATCATCAGGGTTGATGCAAATTCTTGAGAAAAATAGCAAACAGATTAACAGAATCTAAGAAGTTCAGGTACCTATACCAATTGATAGATTCTGCGATGGATGGGGATATTCCCACAGTGATTATTCTTTCTGATCGATGGCTTTAATGAAATTTTGACAAAGGTTCAAGATTACATAAGCATACCTATACGCTACCTTCCAATAGAAACGTATGTTAACCCTCAAACTGGAGAAACCTTACATCGTTTTACACCATTATACCAAGAAGAAGAGGCTCCCAAGCCTGCAGAAGTCGGACCTTTTATCAATTTTGGCTTTGGGATGTGGAAATAATTGACATACCGAGATGGAAGTTCGACGAAGAACATGGTATAAGCAAACATGCTCAAGGTTATACTTTTATTCGCGATAAAAATGGCGATCTTGTCAGCATCGTATTTTGGTGGTATCGCAGTCGTATGGAAAGGCACATAAAATAGGAGGTGACAACTGATGGAAAAACGTGAGCTGGTACTGCCAGATTAGTTAACCCCTCAAACTACAAAATCGGCATGGACGTCTATAGTATAGAATAAAAGGTAAACTTAAGGAGATCTACCGCATTGACGGAGAAAGAAGACGAGGATATTTTCATCACCTTCATAACGTTTCATAAATGTTTAACACTTTTTACTTTCATCGTTCGCGCACCTTTCGGCTTAGGAAGCTTCTCAAGAGGGAATTTCACAATGTGCTTCTATTGTTAAAATAGGATTGTTAATTGTAGAACAACAGTAACCGTAATACTAGCCACCATAAATGATGTTAAAATCAGAGACGATTGTTATTTTCTTGAAGAGCTTTAGCTTGGCCTCTGGGTTGATGAGTTTAGCTTTCTCAGATGTAGGAGAATACCAACTTAAGCTTTGTCGAACCTGATTCTTTACTCCAGCTCTAGCTTTCTGGCAAAAGTACTTTTAAATAAGAAGGTAACCAAAATGATAAGTATGCTAATTAACATAAATACCTGTAATGGACTTCAGCAGTTTATTTGAATCAGATGACCTTCGACCTGAACAAAATGACATATTAAAACAACTTTTCTATAAATTTTTTAATAAAGGAGAGAGACGTTTATTAATTGAAGGCCCTACAGGCATCGGTAAAACAAGAATAGCTTTAGAATTTATAAAGGGTATTATGGAATATAAGAGGCAAGTGTAGAGTCTTAATAGTGGTTCCTAGAAGAGTTCTTGTTTATAATCCATGGAAAAAGGAAATTGAAAAATGGCTTAGTGATGCAACATCAGAAGTTATGTATATAACAGGTTATATACCACCTAAAGAAAGAGAACATGCTCTTTCTACTTTTAAAGGTAGCATACTAATAATGACAGCTGGAGTTCTAAATAATGACTTTATTTTACGCAGAATAAACCTTGAACAATTTAGCATAATTGTTTTCGACGAAGCCCATAAAATAGTAAGCCTTGGAGAAGAGGCTGGATGTTATAGATATGCTGTTTACTATAAATATTTAGTGCTTAACCTAATAAATTCTTATAATACCATCGTTTTAGGATTGACTATTCCAGGCTCTGAGAGAACAGTTGAGACAAAGAAGCATTTAACCGCTGTAGGTATTTCATCAGATGCTGCTGTTGCGCCTATGACAAGAACTTATGTGATAAAATTAGATTCCACATATGCAAAAAAGCTTGATTTATGGTTCTCTTTTCGAATGGCAAGTGTTGCAAATGTTTTGCGTGAAGTTTTGGATAGAAAGATTCCTTGGCGAATTAATGAGGATAGACTGTTTGAGATACTGGAAGAGAAAAACGTATCTGAGCAAAGTTATGCCAAGTATATTTCCGCCTTACGAACTTATCGTACCTTATTTCAAGTAAGGCAAGATGTATGGGAAGGTAACAATTCAAGAGCAATTAAAAAACTCTCGGAAAATAAAGATAGGTTATGCAGAAACGATAGATCCTATTACGAGCTTATAGATCTTATCAATGGAGCTGCAGTCGACAAGCGGTTTGGAGTAGCTCTCATAATTCTTCCATCTAAAATAAGCTTTGAGGACCTTCTAAATAGGAATATAGAGGGGCTATACTTCGTGACACTTTACGGCAAAGGGCCGGCGAAAGAGTTAATACTACAGGCTAATCTGCTAAGCGGCGAATACTCCGTATTTGTTTTCGGAAAACTGGTCATAGCAGGTAAAGAGTACAACGCGGTCTCGTATGCAAACATAAACGTTGCAAGGGACGGTTCTTACGTCGTAAGACTCATACCTCTTCCATCTTATTAATGGTAAAACAATAAAGCAACCACAATTTTAAAACTAATGAGTGAATGATAATTACCTTTATCTACTCGGATACAAGGCTGAAAGAGCCGGTGTTTAGGTGGTGAAGGTTCCCCCAAGGGGCACTTCTGAAAGCATAGGATACAAGAATCCTTATAGGGATTGGGTCTCAGCATGTAGAATAAAGATGAGGGGATGGGGCAGCCCTGATCCGCCTGCTGCCGAGGTGGAGCCTCTACGGGAACCAATCTAGGTTCCCGCAAGCTTCATCGTTGAAGCAGGAAGCCACTGGCTTATAGTCGTGGGTAGCTCACGCAGAGGTTGAGGAAGCACTCTCCGGATAAGTTAAAAAATATCATTGACAGGAATTTCGCTGTCAGTATGTTTCTCTGCCCATTTGATAAATTTATAAAAAATGGGAAAACAAAAGGTCTTTATTTGAAAAATGGCCGAGAGATCAGTCTACAGAAAAGGTTACCTAAGGGAATTGGAAGTAGCCAGAAGATTGAAAGAGGGTTGTTGTTTTCAAGGTTTTCCGGAAATCTCCTTTATAGGATAAGGGTCCCTCGACTGATTACCTCGCCTGTTTTAAGGTCTAGCTCAAGCCCCCAGGTTTCCAACGTTGGCGCTCCTATTATCAACTCTGGCATTGGTTTCCTCTCGCCCTTTAAGATTATCTCCTTCACCACGCCTTTCGAGAGATAGATTCTATCGTAGATTCTGTATTCTTCTATGCGGATTTCAGCATCAACGTAGCCATCGATAATCATTTTTTGTCCATTCAAAAGAAAGGCCTCGACCGTTTCGGGCAACTTTCTAACCTTAACCTCTCCAAAGCGTTCCCCAAGTATCTCATAACCCATGATTGTGAAGCTTGAGCCAGAATTGAATAAAGCCCTTAGCCTAGAAGTTTTCCCCTCGATCGTCACCTCGACATCTTTTAAGACCAGCACCTCAAACCCTCTATAGATATCGATTTTTAACTCCCATTTTAACCATATCCCAACATCAAAACCAACTCAAGAAGTTGTTCTGAAAAGATCAGTTCTAATCAAGGATGTCTCTGCTTGATAAGCTGTCTGGCTTTTGCTTCTACCTCTCCCGATTCCAATGTTTTCCATTCCTTCAAGATTTAAGACACAAAGCTCCATGAACTATTTTGTAGCTCTTTCCTCCACCTTCTCTTCTTGAGGAAGATATTCAATTTTTCCAGTTATACTTATACTGCCTATTTCCGTGCCGCCAACCACAATCTTTAAATTCGTATCAACGTTCCATGCCCTCTTCTTTGTCAGCAGAATCTCGAGAATATCTGCTATGGTTTTCTGCATCGTAGCATTACACCCAGTTAATTGTTATATAGAAGAAATAGATAAACATTTTTATTATGGGACCTTTTTCACAAGAAATAAGATGTGGATTGTAGAAAGCCTCTTTTACAGTACGATAAAGAAAGAGCTTTTCTTAGCATGTTTTTAAACTTCCTTGATTGCACCAAGTACTGCAAAATATAATAGTTGTGATAGAAAAGCTGATGGTAGGTTGAGCTTTGTGGAATCAACACTAGTATATTATGTACAGTAGCGAGAGTTCTCTAGGTTCGCTTCCTTTTTGTTATCCACCTAATGCATTACCGCTAGTTTGCCAGAGTAGGCCATAGGCTTTAAACGCTTCAGGTTAAAGCCTGAAGCCTTATTTTTACAAAAAAAGAGGAAGTTGGCCGGGCTTCGGCTGGGCTTAGGAGACGGATATTCTATTCAATCCCATCGGGACGTTATCGAATAAAACCGTAGCGCATGCCAAAACGATTTCGAGCGTCATTCTATAGGACTACTCATGGTATTGAACTGGGTTCCTGATTTTTCCGGCACATCGGACGCCGCCATCCACGCACATCCCTAAGCTCCTCATCTTCTCGCACGAAGGCGGCAGGTACTTCGTCCTCGAGCCCCTTAGGCCAGCTATGTGCTCTACCTGGTACCTAGCAGTCCTCTCGTCGAAGTCTGCCCTTCCAGAGAACAGGCCGAGGACCTCGTCGACGGTAAAGCCCCTTGCAAGCATGAATGCTGCTAGCGAGAACTTCTCTACGTGCGCAACGTCCTTACCATCCTTTACCCTTTGGAGTATGGCAGCCATGCAGGGCGGCCACGCGTCAGAATCCGAGGGGTGCCTACGCTTAGGCCTCCTCTTTGCCACGATCCTCTTGATGCTTTCGGCGGCCCTCATGAAGGATTCTGGCAATCCCTCAGGCCTCACGTCAACTGGCCTAGCACCCATAAGGCCTTCCAGGAGCCTGCGGTATACCGCCTGCCCGAGGAGCCTAACGGTCCTGGCCCTGTCCAAGTAAACGTAACCGCCGTCTACGACTTGGTTCACGAGCTTCCATGCCGGATCCGTTAGAAGGTCTTTGGCGTTCGACAGGTAGTCTGCGATGTGCATTTTGAATTCTCCGTACCTGCGCTCGGCTACGTCGGCGGCGCAGGCCTTCAAGGGACTCCTGGAGATCAGGAACCTTAACGTATCCTCTTCCTCTGCATGCATCAGCCGCTCGCACCTGGCTGCCTCGGCCGACGTCCACCTCTTTTTCAGCCATATGTCATCGACAACTATGCACAGGGCCCTTGCCGTCGGAAAGCTCAGGACCTCGGCGAGGACGTCCTCTGCCTTGAAGGATACGCCATGCTCCCCTTTAGCCATAGCTTCCCGAACCCTCTCCACGGCCCGCTTGTAAGCAGCATCGGGTAAGTCCCCGTGGCCAAAGCCTTCAGCGAACATCCTTGCCTCCTCGAGCCAAGGGTACTTTGCCATGAGCAGCAGATTAACCGTGGGCCTATGCTCCGGTACGTGTTCCCGCGTCGGCCTCGCATGCCCGGAACCGTCGTATCCTGCGCCTTCTCTTTCTCCCGATTCCGCGACGCCCTCGGGCTCCGGCCTTGGTGTAGCGGGAGACGCATGGCAGGCCGTCCGCCAACTGTGAGTATGCGATTTAATCACATCCCACAAGATCGACAGCGCCGCAGTTGTAGGGCTCGTAGATCCCATCCCTATCGGTTAAACCCTCGGGAGCAAAGGTAAAGCACAGACATCGGAAGCTTTGCGCCCATTCGGCTTATTCGCCACATATCGGGCGAGGTAAAGCGTTTCGGAGACGGCCGACTTGACACTTCCACGGCTTTAGCCATGGGATTCTCGCACACAGCCCCTTCAACGCTCTGGAGCACATCTGCGGTAGCATTCGCTCCCTCATGGCTCCAGGGCTATCTGCAATGGGTGTGCCACCACCCCATTAACGGCTCCCGCAGGGAGCTTAGCCCCTGAGCGAGCCCTATATTCAGGACGCCTCTGCCCGAACCTTCCCCCACCCTTTTCGGCCTGGAGCCTTATTCGGGCCTTTGGATCAGGCCGCATCCAAGCGACTCGCTTTGAACTTTTATCACCATTTGTAAGCGATCCATCCCACGCCTAAAGGACGTGGGCTTTCTCGCCGAGTATGGTAACCATTCGCCCCATCGGCCGGAGCCCTTGTCCTTGCCTCTCCAGAGCACGCATTTTCCTTTAGCCTAGCAGCATCCGTGATTGGCACAGTCAAGCCGCACGCTGTACACCTTAGGTAGCTGACGTCCCCGCCGAGCTCCACCTCCTCTACGTCATGGCCGAATAGCGCCAGGCTCCTACGCCTGGGCTCCTCGACGGCACACCTCTCTCCACAGCGAGCAGCCTCAACACCAGCTGCCTTTGGCCCATCCCCAAGCCTCAGCGGCTCTACGGCAGGCTCGACTACCTCCTCGACGGTCTCCACCCCTAGGTCTACTGTACCCTTCACGGGCTTGGGCAGTTCCTTGACGTGAAGCCTCGAGTTGGAGAAAACATACGCTCTTAGTTTCGATATTACCCTTATCAGCTTCTTCGCGTCGGCATACCTGTAAAAGCTTAGGAGGTCCGATAAGAACTCCGGAAGGCCCTGGTATCCTATGCTTATAACAGCCCCTGCGTCCCGGGCTAAGTGCCAAGGAAGCTGCGTAGGATCTGGGCTTATCATGAGTACGCCGTACCCGTAGCTCCTAAGCTCGTTTACGACGCGCTCCCCTATCCCAGGCGGCCTCTCAGCCCTCCTCGGCCTTACGAAGTTCTGGGATTCCTCGACGATTACCAAACTCCGAAGGGACGGTTGAGCGGCCGGGTTCCTCGCGGCTTCCCTGTAAAGCCTCCAAAGTATTATTAGGCCGTATAGGCTCTTCAGGTGGTAAGTCGGTAGGCAGCTCAGGTCGTATATCACGACGCTTTCCGAGCCCCTCGTGTTCGAGGCCTTTCTCCTATCGTCGAACGTCAACGGCAGGATCCTCCGCATGAGGGCCTCGCATATGTTTGCCTGCATTACGTTCCTCTGCGTCAGCGCCCGGTCGCGAATGTCTCCTATGTGGTTCATGACGTCGGTGGCCGTGACCCTCTGTCCCTTCCTAAGTTCGTACAGCTCCACCAGGGCGTTGTACAGCGTGAAGCTCTGGGGCTCCGTCAGGTCCAGGACGTCGGACAGGATGTCCACGACGGCCATCGCGTGCTGCTCGTAGCCCTCCCAGTCTGCGGGCGTGAATACTTCCATCTTGCGGATGACCGTAGCTCCTTTTACGAAGCCGACGTACTCCCCCTTCCAGTCTAGGACGACGACCCTTGACCCGTGCCTCAGCGACATTATGAGGGCCTTCTTGGCCACGGTCGTCTTTCCAGAGCCTGTAGGGCCGAATACGAGAAGGTGCCTTACGAAGTCCCTGTACCTAACGACGCCGAGCAGCCTTCCCCTCTCCACGAATGCCCTCCAAAAGAGGGCCGCCGAGGCTAGGGGCGCCAACGTCGCGGCTCCGTACGCTGCCACGTCTCCGATGCTTATCGGAGACCTAGGCCCTCCCGGCACCCTTTCCAGCATACCGCGCTCGTACAGCTCCTGCTGAACCTGCAAGAACCCGTAGACGGCTAGGCCAGCCAGCAGGAATGCGCACGCCAGCACGGCGATTACCCTAGCCCACACCAAACGACACCCCACCGGAATGCGCTCTGCAACATTCGCAAAGCCCGACCCTTTTCCTTCCAACCAACGACCCGCACCTCCTTCTGGAGAGGCCCGAAGCATTCAAGGGGAGCCCTTCAGGGGTCGCATGGGCAGAATGCGCATGGCCGCACTAAGGTACCCGCAGCTCTAAGCCGTGCGCCTCGCCCACGCTTCCCCGAATGCCTCGGGCTTCAAGGGGCGGAACACTGAAGGGCTCCCCGAATCGCCCCCGTCGTGCTGGGGGCGACCGCTTTTACGCGGTGGGGCTTCGGGCATCGACCGAAGGAGGCGCGGGCATCGTAGAATCGCTTGCGCTCAGCGGAGCGGAAAGCATCTTGGCGTACAAGACAGTCCCTAGGAGCATCCTGGACATGTAAGGGTTCGAGCTAGGTAGAGGTTTGCAAGGTTCTTTCTCTTCCATTACATCTACTGACCCCTCCATCCCGATCATTTCATTGAGGACACCCGAGACGAACCCGCCTCCACGCCGAGCATGTTCGCGCATGCTACGAGTACCTATCGGCTTCGTAACCACAGTACTTGCACTTAAAGACCTGCGATTGTACAAACGCCCGCATCCTGGACAGGTCCTGCTTGTGTTCTTTACTGGAAAATCCTGCCCGCAATACCGGAGCTTTCCGCCCGGAGGCTGACGGCCCTTACCAAACTCCGTGATGTATCGTTGCGACCCTTAGCAAGGCCCTAGCTCCTTAGGGGATAGCAAGATCCTCATACGGCCTCAAAGAAATTTTGAAAGTATTTGAAACCGCTGAATACCGCGAAGTACGCGATGGCTACGTGCAGCATGGTCCGGCTCATGCCGAGCGGGCAAGGCCGCACCGGCATGGTATAATTATCGTCAGGACGTACAAGGCCGTCCGACGCCGGAACGGAACCGGAACCACGCTGCACAGGATGCATGGACAAGGCATGCATCCAGCATCTGCCAGCCAACTTCCCCCTCCGTCCGGGATCGTGGACCGGACGCCGCCAGCGAAGGCGGGAAAGCTCAAAGAAAAAGGAGGAAGTTGGCTGGCTTGTTGGTCTTGGTGTTTATAGCGTCTCATTTCACGTGAGCAAATGAGGTAAGGTGCCGTCGTATCTAATCACGTCAGGTTATGCTGCGTCGTATTTTTCATCCGTTCGCCTAAGGCTTTGCGCCCCTTTCCTCCAGGAAGATCTGAACAAGCCCTTCAGGAGAGTTTCTTCTAAGGATGCGCAGGGAAGCGTTGCCAGTCGGCCGCAAGCCCTTGGCCTCGATGCGTTACCCTTCGACAACCAATCGTTTAATTATGCCTTCTCGCTTTGCCCTCACAGTACACAAAGCACCTTTTTGAGTTCCTCGACGGCCTCCTCGTCTCCAAGTAGAAGGCCCAGCTCCAGCAGGAGAACGTATTCATCCATTCTTCCTCACACCTTGGATAAGGCTCATAGCAACCTCAAGCAGGTGGCCTGAGGCCGCGGGGCCGCTCCCCCTTTCCCCCGCATGATCCGGAAAGGTGCGGGGGTGCCCTTCGATGGGCAAAAAATAGGGGAGGTTGGCCGGCCGCGGCCGGCACCCGCTAGCAACGTAGCCTGCGGCTTGTCTTATGATTTCCCGACAAACCTTCTGTCATCCAGCACATCCTGCTCGAAGAACATCTTCTCAACGGATAAATCCCCGAGCTTACGTTCAGAAGCAGGCACCTATCTCGGTAAATTTTGAAAGGCTGCGTCCTCCTCTTTACGAATTCGGTCTCAAATTAACAGTAAGCATCCTCGAGATTACCTTGCTGTCAGTCTCTACGTGCCAGCGAATGCGGCCTCGAGCGGGCGGTCGTAATCCTTGGATAACCTTTCAATTCGCTGGGAAGATAGGATGCCGTACTGCTTATGGTCACAGATTCGTGTTCGCGCTCGAGCCTCAACTGCCAGCGTGCAAAGCCGACAGCAAGTTGGCCCTCAGGAAGGCTCCAGCGTCACAGGAAAGATAGGACGACGGGCAAAACGAGGTGAAGGATGATCAACGAGACTCCGCCGCCCAGGATTAACCTAATTCCGTAGAACTCCTGCCTCAGCGCAATCAAAAGCAGACCTATAAGAATCAGCGAGATGGCGACCGTGTTCACTATGGGTACCAAGAAATCTATCACGGACATTACGACATCTTTGATTGCGCTTGCTATCGCGTGCCCAACGTCACCGACCTCGCCCGCCGTCACCAGTGCGTATTCAAAACTTTTCACGCAGACCACTCCTCCCCCTTCGCCGGTGCTCCTTGCGCAAGGGAGCGCCCTTCGGGCTCATCAGGGGGCAGTGCGAGGAGCCCCCTGCCCCTCTTTCAGGGGCATGCCGAAAGGCACGTCCGCGGCACGGAGGCATCCGGACGGAAAGGGCAGGAGCCGTCTGCGTCGTCTTTGTATCGTAAAACGACCCGCATCAGCCGTGTGCGGCCTCGCCCCCTCACGGCATCCGTTAGGCCGTGCTACACGGCCTCATCCTCATACCCCTTGCCCGGGCCTCATCGCCGAGGGTGCTAGGCAGCAGGGCAAGGAGTCCCCGAGAAACTCCGACAGGGACGCATGGATTTAAGGCGATCCAAATTCCAACGGAAACCAGGAAGTCAACTAATTCAAGAAATCCAAAAACTTAGAAGGTTGAGCCCTTCGGTTTCAACCCGCTCTTTATAAAAATGGATGCCCAGAAAACCTAGAGCTTTAGCTCTGGAATGAATGTGCAAAATTCAAATATATCGTTTAGAAATGTTCCGATGACCCATGAAGCCATATTGGCCGAGGTTGGGCTGGCAGAATAGCCCATGCCTTAACGAGAGGCATGGGATGGCGGAGGTGTGAGCCCCGCGAACCAGCAGATGTGACCGGAGGCGAAAAGCCCGGCGAACGCTGGAAGCTCCGGCTTTAGCCGTGGAGTAGCTCACATGTCATGGAGTGTATCCTAGCTCGAGGCCGTTTTAGATGAGTAGGGTTAGGGAGGAGGCTAAGGACTGGTTTGATGGGGCGTTGGTCGACCTTGAGGAGGCACGGTCGGCCCTACTCAATAATAGGGCCAACTGGGCTTTGTTTGCAGCCCATCAGGCCGTCGAGAAGGCGTTGAAGGCTGCCTTCATCGTTCTTAAGAGGAGCAGACCTCCTAGAACCCACGACCTCACCAGGTTGGTTAGCGGGTTGGGGTTAGAATTGCCTTGCGAGCTGAAGGCTGGCCTCTCGGAGCTCTCGCCATATTACGTCATAGCGATGTACCCTAATGCTGGCTTGGAGAGGCCTTGGGAGACGATCGATAAAACTTTAGCCAATAGGCTTGTAGATGTTGCCGAGAGCGTGGTGAGGGAGGTTGGCAGGGTCGCAGGGCTTGGATGAGCTGAGGGCTCCGAAGGAGGTTAAGGACGCTCTCAAAGACTTTGTTAGGAGGGTTAAAAAGAAGCTAGGCGATGCGGAAGTGTACCTGTTCGGGAGCTATGCTAGGGGCGATTGGCTACACGATAGCGATATAGACTTGATAGTGGTATCGTCCGCATTCCAGAAGCTCAGCCTAGGAGAAAGGTACGTGCTGGTTAGGGGCCTGCTGTCAACGGAGTTCTCCGTCGAGTTGCTCCTATACACGCCAGAGGAGTTCAGAAGGGCGGAGGGAGGAGTCCTCATACAAGATGCGAAAGAGTATTGGATCAAACTGTTATAGAGTGGGCTATGCCGCATCATCTCTTCTCTAGCTTTTATGGGAGCTACTTCTACTTTCGCCGGCACGGTTGAGGTTTTGGAATATGCCGTTAAACTTTTGCTTAAGCTTTTGGGAAAAGGTTAAAATAATTTCGGCGAAGGATTTGGTGTTCGATGCCGCGCAATTGGTATTAATGGATTGGCTGCTTTTAATGAGAGACCTCGAGAGATAGCGGATAACCACGCTATCCCTGAAGTCCTACCCAGAGCGCTTGCTTGGGATGCTTCTGGTCAGAGTGTATTGGCAGACTGTGAGGGAAGATTGTAGAACAGCTAGGCGAATATGTTTGTGCTCCATCAAAAACGCCTTAGCGGTTGCTTACTGGGACCCATCCGATTTTTGTTTTATGTAGGTTTCTTTTCTTCACAACGTTATCCACTTTGTTTCGTAGTTTTTGGAAAAGCAGCCTATCTCCGCATAGGAGAACCCCTTCCACCAGAGCGTCCAATACTATCGTGTTGAGGTTTTCTATCTCCTTATCTACCTCATCTATGCTATAAGCGAATATCTGTGCTGGCCACCTTATGATAAGCCTATCTCCAATATGCTCCTGCTTTACAGCTAATAAGTCGTAATCGCTTACTGGCGTAGCCTCGCCCCTGGCCCTGGAGCCGAAAAGGATGACGAGTAAAGAGTCCTTACAGAAACTCGACAAGAAAGCCTACGGTTTTAACCGTGGGATGAATTGTCGATAAGTTTAAATACCACCTAATGCTACTGTGGTGGTCGATGGTAGAAAAGGTCTCCGTAAAGATAGGCAAGGATACTTTAGAGGAGCTTAAGAGGCTGAAGGTGCATCCTAGAGAGCCGTACGATGATGTTATCCGGAGGCTGATTAAGGTTTGGAAAGAACGAACGTCTTCGTAGTTGAAGGTGACAAAGCTCTATGGGTGTTAGCTGACAACTGCGCTAGGTTGTATAATGAGCTGAACTTTGAACGCAGGCATGCATACATACACTACAGGAAGTTCCCATGGTATCCCAAACACCTGTACAGGAAGTATGCTCCACTAGTAGGTTCGGCGACAGCCCAGCAGATAATAAACAAGAACAACGAGGCTTGAGGCTAAAGGAAGACTTCCAAAACACATAGCAAAAATCTCGATGCCGAGATACTGGAAGAGGAACGGAAAAAGGGAGCTGAGAATAGTTATCAGGAACGACTGCTACAGAGTTGAAGGAAAGTATCTATACCTCCCAAATGGGCTTAGAGTGAGGTATAAGGGAAGCTTGAAATGGTATGGAAAACAGGGAAGGCTTGAAATATTCTATGATGATGTGGATGAAGTGTGGAGGGGCTTTATGGCTGTCGAAGTCGAGAAGCCTCCCAAGCGTGGAGGCGATAAGCCCCTCTATATTGACTTAGGCGTAATAAACTTAGCAATGGTGTGGTTTGAAGGGTTGAAGCAGCCCATAGCCTTCTCGGGTAAAGCGGTTCTGGCGGACTGGTGGTACTGGACTAAGCGGATAGCAAAAGAGCAGAGCAGGCTTGCGAGGGTAAACAGAGCCAAGACATCAAAAAATCTTAGGAAGCTGTACAGGATTAGGCAGAGGCGCTTCAGGCATGCAATAAACGCTATGATAAAAACCATAATTGAAGACGCATATGCGCTTAGCGTATCAGAGATAGTGCTTGGAAAGCTTAAGGGAATAAGAGAAAGTAACCATAGCAATAAAGCAAACGCCATGATAAACAACTTCTGGAGCTTC